>JANXWY010000328.1 GCA_025350905.1 Verrucomicrobiota bacterium | reverse complement strand
GGGACGAGTTACACGAGTCCCAAATACTTCCCGTTCCGATCACTCAGGGCCTCATTTAACTCGGCCTTCCGGTGTTCTTAAACTTTTCCTGAAAGATTCCCGCCGGCGTTGCGAATAAGTCCCTGTTGAAACAATCCATCGCCCAAAAACTTATTCTCCAATCATTATGAAAAAGATCAACCTCCTCCTCATCCTCGGCGCAGCCCTCTTGCTCGTGCCGCTTGCCTCAACGCTCGCCCAGTCCACTTGGGAAACCGTCGATGAACTCGCTCCGTGGCGGGGCCGCGACATCGTGGCCGACACCGACGGCAATTTCATCAGCCTTGCGATTGATAATTCCACCTCCAACACCGGCCCTGTCTCCACCGCCGTCAGTGTGAGCGCCGATCACGGCGTCACGTGGCAGACTGTCGGCTCGATCGCCGGTTACGCGGTTGATCTTGCGGCCGCCCCGGACGGCGCGTTGTTCGCCACTGGCAATCGCAGCGACACCGTAAGTGGCCGTGCCTTTCTTTGGCAGTCGCTTGATCATGGCGCGACTTGGACGGTATCGGATCCCTCGGTGGGTTTGGCCACCGTCCTGATCGTCTCCGATGTGGCCGCGGGCAACACGGACAGCCTCTACGTCTCCGGCATGAGCAGTGGCCGGTGGATGGTGCGCAAGGGACAGCGCACCACGAGTGGGATCACCTGGTCCACGGTGGACAACCCCGCCCTCAGCGGAGTTACTTCAATCTTCGTCCGCCCGGGCACCCCAGGCCAGCCGGATGACATCTCGGCTTGCGGCGCGAATTGGACGGTGCGGCGGAGTCTGAACGGTGGTGGAACGTGGAGTACATTGGACGCATCTTCTGGCTCCGCTTCGGCACTAACGATTGCTCCAGACGGCGCAATTTACGTTGCCGGCCGAATCGCCACCACGATTTACGTTACGAATCAGACTGTGATCAAGAAGAAGGTGGTAACGACGGTAACTTCAACCACCGAATATGGCTGGCAGGTGCGGAAGAGTGCCAATGGCGGCGCCAGTTGGGCGAATGTGGATTACGTAACGAATGGTTGGCCCCTGACCAGCATTGTGGTGGACGTGTTCGGCCGGGTACTCGTGGTAGGCGGGAGCAACAATCCAGGAGGTGCGGGAACGTCCTGGCTGGTTCGCGGCAGTACGGACGGTGGTGCCACTTGGGTAACAACGGATTCGTTTTTGCCCGCTGGTGCGACGCGGGGCTCGGCGTACGGGGTTGCTGCCGACGGGCTTGGTAACGTGTGCGTTCTCGGAGAGCTGTTTTACCCAACCACCATGTCAGCACCAATCCGCCGGCTGGCCGCGCCGTGAGCGGGAAAAAACCAATTCAGTGAAATACCGTCTACTTTAACCAGCTATGAAAAACAAAATTCGATTTGTCCTATTCCATCTAAGAAAACCCAGTCTGGTTCATCCACTTCGCCCGATGTTGTTGGCGGCGCTCTTGCTAATAGGCCAATCAGCCGACGTCCTACATGCCACGGCTGGCTGGACACCTCCACAAGGGAGCGTGCCGCCTCCAACGGTCGTAACGATCTACCCGACGGAAGTTGAGCCTCCCGCCACGGTCGGCACAACACAGGGGTCTAATCCAATGGCACATCTGGTTGTAGGGCCGGATGGAGCGCTGTATGGTGTGATGGCACGGGGCGGGACCATATCCCCGCATCCGGACGGCAATGGAACATTATTTAAGCTGCAACCAAATGGGTCATTCACGCAGTTGCATGTTTTCAATTGGAGCGACGGCTCCTACCTCGGAAGCGATCTTGCGTCTCCCTCGTTGAATGTCCCGCCGCTAGTGGTCGGGACGGACAAGGCTCTGTATGGCTGCACATACCAAGGCGGAGCTTCAGGTGTAGGCACAATCTTCAAGCTGGGAACTGATGGTACTTTTACAAAACTCCATGACTTCGCGGGTGATGGTGTGGACGGGTATTTTCCAGATACCGGCCTCGTGCTGGGCCGGGACGGAGCCATGTATGGCACAACTTCGTATGGCGGCACCTTCGGCAATGGCGCAATTTTTAGAATGGAAACCAACGGAACGTACACTGTACTGCATTCGTTTAGCTACGAGGACGGTGGACTCTTTAATATCAACTATAATGGGCCAGTTTATCCTGACTCGGCGCTGGTGTTTGGCCCGGACGGCGCTTTGTACGGGAGCACCACGTCAGGCGGCGTAGGGGGCGGCGGGACTCTGTTCAAACTGCAGTTGGATGGGACCTTTACAAAACTTCGCGATTTCACCGATGCCAGTTCGAAGTCGGCGTTGGTCGTGGGTTCGGACGGAGCCTTGTATGGTTCAACGTCCGATGAACTTTTTAGAGTAACGACCGATGGCGATTTCAGCTACCTTTACGGGACCGCCGTTGGCGAGACCGTCTCCCCCGCGATGGTGCTAGGGCCAGATGGTGCTTTATACGGTTCGACGATATTCCCGACGGGTCCCGCGCTATACAAATTAGAAACCAATGGCGTTGTTACTATCCTCCACCCGTTTGTCTGGTACAGCGTCGCCGATGCCCCATTAGTGGTGGGGCCCGGCGGCGCGATGTACGGTGCCACAGCGGAGGGATTTTTCAAAGTGCAGACGGACGGCACCTTCACGGCGCTCTGTGATTCCAGTGGTGGAGGAGGATATGGCGCGCCCAGCGCGCTGGTATTGGGGCCGGATGAGGCGTTGTATGGAGCTGGTTACACGCTCTCCAAGCTCGTTTTGCCTTCCACCCGGCCGCTGGTCGAGGGGCTGAGTCCTTCCCAAGCAATCGCGGGATCGGGAGACTTATCCGTGATGATCAACGGCGTCGGTTTCCTTAGCGGGGCGCGCGTCTTCTTCGACAGTGTAGAAGTGGCTGTGACGTATCTCGGAACTACGGGCCTGGGAGCGATAGTACCCGCAAACAGCTTGCCCTCACCGATCGATTTCGCGGCTGTGCAGGTCACGGTCCTCAACCCCGGAGGTGGCGTCTCCAAGCCGACGGCCTTCACGGTCATCGGCACGGGTGTCAGCGGTACGGTCGGTCAGGTGGATAGTAGCGTCGCCGGACTGGGTGAAACCGCCTCCGTTCAGACCCCGCCCACCACGCCAGACTCAGCTGGCGTAACCGCATCGTTAGAGAACAGCACTGGTACGGCACCAGCCACGGTGACAGCGGCCACTTATACCGAGAATCCCACGCCGGTACCGGCCTTCGACGCGGGTGGCGGATTCGTTGATCTCCAGGTGACCGGGGCGGATCCGGCCGATCGAATGGAGGCCGCGTTCTATTACCCACAGATCGTGACCGGTACAGCCGAAGCCGCGTTGCAGTTGCTCTATTTTGACGGATCCGCCTGGGTGGTCGTGAGCGACAGCGGCGGCACGATCCCGGCCAAGAACACAACGGACAACCTGGACGGCACGGTGTCGGGTGGCCGGTTCTCGGTCACCTTCAACAACACGAGCACACCGAAGATCACCGAGCTGGATGGCACGGTGTTCACGGCGACGGTGATTGAGGCCCCGCAAATCACGACACAACCGCACGCCATCGTGGTGTTGGCGGGTGCGTCGGCTGTCTTTAGTGTCGAAGCGACGGGCGGTCAGCCGCTCAGCTATCAGTGGTTGCGTGGCGGGTTGGAAATAAACGGCCAGACTGCGGACACGTTGACGCTGGCCAACGTCAGCGTGCTCGACATTGCCGACTACTCGGTTCGGATCAGCAACGTCGCGGGCCAGGTCGTGAGCCAGCCGGCGGCACTGTCGGTGAACAAGCGAACACCGGTAGTAACGTGGCCAGCGCCGTCTGGCATCGTTTATGGCACGCCGCTGGGAGCCGCACAATTTAACGCCACGGCGGACGTACCCGGCGCCTTTGCTTACACTCCCGGAAGTGGCACAGTCTTGTCTGCCGGGAACTCACAAGTGGTGTCCGCGACCTTCACGCCTACGGACCTGAATCGCTACGTGGCAGTTGCGACGTCGGCGACCATCAACGTGACGAAAGCGCCCTTGACGATTCAGGCCGACAACCTGGCCAAGATTTACGGAGCCACATTGCCAGCACTTACGGTGAGCTACACCGGTCTCGTGAGCGGCGATACGGCAGCCAGCCTCTCCGCCCAGCCTGTCCTTGGAACCTCGGCCACACCGGCCAGCCCAGTGGGTGGTTACCCAATCACCATCAGCGGTGGAGCGGCGGCGAATTACACGATCACGCTCGTGCCGGGCACGCTGACCGTGACGAAAGCGCCGCTGACGATAACCGCGGACAACAAGTCGAAGGCATATGGCGCGGTGTTACCGGCGTTGACCTTGACTTACAACGGCTTTGTGAACGGGGAGACAGCCGCGAAAATCGCAACCCAACCGGCCCTGTCCACCACGGCCGTCAAAGCAAGTCCGGTGGGCGCGTATCCGATCACCGTGAGTGGGGCCACCGCAGCTAATTACAGCATCACGATGGTGCCCGGCACCCTGACGGTGACCCCGGTGGCACTAACGATCACGGCCCAATCCAAAACAAAGATCTATGGGAACGCAGTTCCGGCCTTGACCGTCACCTATTCCGGTTTCGTCAATGGCGACAATGCGGCCTCGCTGGATACGCCGGTGACTCTTTCAACGGCGGCGATCACGAACAGTCCGGTGGGCACTTATCCCATCGTGGTCAACGGAGCATCCGACGCGAACTATGTGATCAGCTTTGTGAACGCCTCGATGACCGTCACGCCCCGGAATTTGACGATCACTGCGCAGAACAAGACCAAGGTTTATGGTGCCGCGCTGCCGGCCTTAACCGCCAGCTACAGCGGGCTGGCGCCGGGCGAAACGTTTGCCGATTTGGATACGCCGCCGCTGCTCGCCACGGTTGCCACACCGGCGAGCAATGTCGGAACCTACCCGATCACGGTGAGCGGCGCGGCTGATCCGAACTACACGATCACCCTCGTCAATGGAACGCTAACGGTGAACCCGGCGGCGCTCACGGTGCGCGCCGCGAACAAGAGCAAAACCTACGGTGCGTCCGTGCCGGCGCTTACTTATACGATCACCGGGTTGGTGAACGGCGACACCGAGGCCAGTCTCGATACACCCGTGGCCATTACGACGACGGGAGGTCAGAGCAGCGCGGTAACGACGTATCCCATCATGGTCAGCGGGGCGAGCGACGCCAACTACAACGTGACCTTTGCTAACGGAACGCTCACGGTGAGCAAGGCGACCCTGACGATCAAGGCGCAGAACGCCACGAAAGCTTACGGCGCGGCGCTGCCGATCTTGCCTGTCACCTACACCGGATTCGTCCTCGGGGAGAACGAAAGTGTGCTGACTGCGGCAGCGGTCATCGCCACTACGGTAACGCCGTCCAGCAACGCCGGGAATTATCCGATCACGGTGAATGGCGCCACTGCGGCGAACTATGCGATCACGTTCCAGAACGGAACGTTGACGGTAAGCAAGGTGCCCCTGACCATCACCGCCGACAACAAGACGAAAACCAAGGGCACCGCGAATCCGGTATTCACGGCGAGTTATGCCGGCTTCGTCAATGGCGACACCGTGTCGAGTCTCGACACGCCAGTGGCGTTCAGTACCACCGCCACGACCACCAGTCCGGTGGGCTCATATCCGATCACGCCCAAGACGGCCAAGGACGTGAACTACACGGTCACGTTCGTCAACGGTACACTGGCGGTCACGCCGTGATGAGCATGGTCCAAAAACCCCGGTTGGCAGGTTCGACCTGCCAGCCGGATGTGTTTGCGACATTGGAACGCACCGGACCGCCGATTAATTTTCCGGAGGCACGATGACCATTAGTGCTCGTCCCAAAGTGGCGACGCTTCACCGCACTCGGAAAAGTGTTGAGGCATTCGTTCGTTTTTGGACCAGAGTTAGCACCTGGTTCGCACCAAAGAATCATTGGCGCCGGTACCGTGTCGCTCCGCGGGCGAACCCGGCCGCCTTTCGTGATGACATGCTCCGTGAGATTCAACTCGATCTGCGCCGGGCCGGTTTGGTAGCGTCGCGGCGAATTCCCGGCCAATCCACGCTCTGATCAATATGCC
>JANXWY010000322.1 GCA_025350905.1 Verrucomicrobiota bacterium | reverse complement strand
A
The DNA here is from genome assembly GCA_025350905.1 of Verrucomicrobiota bacterium. GTDB lineage: Bacteria > Verrucomicrobiota > Verrucomicrobiia > Limisphaerales > JADLHS01 > JADLHS01. The sequence continues at coordinate 14,501 of JANXWY010000322.1, read as the reverse complement.
GACTGGCAAACCCGAAAAAGTCGTGCAGGAAGGCAAGGTCAGCTACGAGATCGTGGTCGAGAAGGGCGGCAAAAAGATCGAATACACGGTTTCGCCCAAAGGCAAAGTCACTCACAAGGAAGAAATTGGCAAAGAATGATTACCGCCGCGCTGGTCGGTACCGTGTAATGGGGGCGAGGTCAGGGTGTCCGCTTTGAGCACCCTGACATACCAATGGGTTTAACACCATTGGCAAAGGCACAACCGTAAACTAATGCAATACGGTCGTTGACACCTTATTGTCAAACGTTTACAAACTGGGGCCGTCGTAATTCCATGTGTGAAAAACAGTTACAATGACCAATCTAACCAATCGCTTTGATGGCGCATATTTCTCCCGATCCGTTGGCTTCGTTTTTTCCCTTATTATCGCTGGTTTACTGTTTGCCGGAGGCTTGGCAGTTGCCCAGCCGGCTGCATCCGCTATTTCCAGTAACACTCCGCCCACGTTGCAAGACCCCACGGCCACCAACCACGAGATTTCCGTTTCCGGTGACTTTTTTTATGGTCAAGGAGAAATAACCATGCCGTTGTTTTATTCCTTGAGCCAGGCGCCCGGAGTTGGCAGCACCTTGCAACCCAGCGTGGGTGATGCCGGTCGAAAAGCCGTCTTCGTCGGAACAACCCTTTCTTATTCCTTCGATCAAGCATGGTGTTTCGACCTGGTATATTCGCGCAGCGATTCCAGCAGCACCGTTCCGATCAACTTCGGCGAGGCGGTTGCGATCGCGGCCTTGCCTTCGCGTTTTTCCCTCAAAGACAATTGGTATCAGGCCGACCTCAAATACACTTTTCCGGCGCTCCAGGGCAAGCGGTTGTCCGCTTACCTGCGGGCGGGGGTATGCTTTGTCCAGGCCGATTTGACGGTTCAAACCCAAATACCGTCGCTCGGGTTATACAATCAAAAGGACACGACCACCGAGCTGCTGGGCAATTTCGGTTTTGGCGCCGGGTATCGTTTGTACACGGGAGAGCGTTTCCGTCTCGGATTGCAGTTGGAGTTCGCGGGGTTTTATGGCACCCGCTCGCAAGACAGCCTGGAAACATTGGATCAGTCCGTTTTCGGGTTGCCGCTCTCCGCGAATTCAAACGCGAAGATTGATAATACGCTGCACGGCTGGAGCGGGCGGGCAACGGTGTATGGCGAATATCGCCTCGGCCAGTCCGGGCGGATGAAGGTGTTTGTCGAAGGCGGCGTGCAGACGGAGGGCACGAAAATCAGCTATCCTTCCGGCGCGGGAAGCGCCGCCGAGTTACTCTGGGGGCCGTACGCAAAACTGGGCTTGAGCTTCTCCTTCTAGTAAGCGAGTGGGAGATTCCGTATCTCGGCACCGTGCGGGCTGGTGGTGGAGCAACGGACGCATCACCAGATCACCGGAGAGCCGATGAAGTTCCTGACGCTGGCGGACTGGACCGGCATCGTCGAGCCGGAACGGTTTGCGCAGACTCACAAGAGCTCCCGCCTCACGCCCTCAACACGCAACCAACAACCATCAACTTTCCTGCCAGTCACCGTGACGGTTGAACCGTTCGAGAATGGGCGGGGCTTCACTCTGCGCGTGTTGCGCGCGGGCAAACCGTGAAACGTCCGCAAAGGTGACCTGATTACAATTGCCCGCTTAGCTTTCCGCTCCTTCAACTCCGGCAACCCGTCCGCCACCTCGTTGCCGCCAGGCTCACGGTGATGATTCTTTTGAGCAGGCTGAAGATGTGTTTCGGGTCATTGATGATCTGGCGGTCCTTGTCCTTGCTGAATTGGTAGCGGCCCAAAATCCATTCGAGCAGGATGTGAAAAACAATCTGAATTGACCGCTTCCCGCCTAGTGACAACACCCTTGGAGTCCGTTCAGTTCATTGCTGGTACGCATCAATGTGAATCTTGCCCGTTGCCAGGTTCACCGTTCCCACCCCCCAAACCTGGCGAGTATTGACCCACGCGTAGCCGGCGGCGGCGGTGGTCAGACTGATATTTTCGCGCAGTTCGGCGACCGGCTCACCCGGGCGCGGCAACCCCACGCCGTCGGCGGACAGGGCGATCCGGCAGCCGTCGGCGGTTTCGATGGTTGCCCGGATGTCGAGGTCAATGCGTCCGTCCGCGCGCATCCGGAGATAATCCATGCCGCGCACCCACCCCGACAGGCGGCCGGTGGCCCGTCCCTCAAACGCCACGTCGAAGCGCGCCCCCTGCGGCGGAATCTTTTCCTTGCCGCCAAGGATGGCGTCCAGGCTGACGCCGAAGTCCGTCATCCCTGTGATGTCCAGATCGTATTCGTAAATCTGCTCGCCGGTCGGGTTGGGTTTCATGGAGAGAATTGTGCCCAAATGATTGTTCGGGGCAAGGGGTATCTAATTTCTCGTGGCGTAATCACCGGTTCGCCGAAGTGGTTGCCGTTTGCTTTTCGGCGTGGCTAGCCAGAAGTACGGGCATTGCGACGCAAATTGAAACAACAGATGGCCGCGAACGACACCGAACCCGCGAACCGATAATGAACGCTGATTGACGCTGATAATTTTCCCGCGCACACTCGCCGCGTTAGAGAATTCAAAACGACCAGAAAACCAATTTAACAAAAATCATTTCGCGTAGCTTCGGCTGCTGTCCAATACGAAACCTAGGAATTTCGACCACAAGACAGCGCTTGAGATGCGCCCCGACCGGGGCGCATTGAAAGCGTTCTTCTGTGGGGCCTCCTAGGTGCCTGTATTGGGACGCAAGTAAGTGCGTCCCATTTTTATTTCAGGCACCAGAGTTCCCACAGAGACAGTCTCCAAACAGGGCTGATTCGCGCGCGAGCGAATTACCCTGTGCCCACACTTAACTGGATTGGCAAAGAAGCAGTGGTGAACCATCACCACCAAGTTCCTTTTCATTTGCTCAAGGACGTACCGGAACTAGCCTGCGGCGATCCGGGCAGCGGCAACCTCATTGTGCAGGGCGACAACCTCGTCGCGCTCAAGGCGCTGTTGCCGTTCTATGCCGGCCAGGTCAAGTGCATCTACATTGACCCGCCTTACAACACCGGCAACGAAGGCTGGGCTTACAACGACAACGTCAACAGCCCAATCATGCGCGAGTGGCTCGGAAAGGTCGTCGGCAGGGAGGGCGAAACGCTCGACCGGCATGACCGGTGGCTGTGCATGATGTATCCACGGCTCACATTGCTTCGCCAATTTCTTCGGGAAGATGGGGTGATTTTTGTGAACCTCGATGACAACGAAGCCGCCACTTGCAGGCTGATGATGGAGGAAATCTTTGACCGAAAAAACTCAGTCGCAACAGTTGCCTGGCAACGCCGCATATCACCAGATGCGCGCCTTGGTCTAAGCCAAGCTCACGATCATATTCTCGTTTTTGCACGAAACGCCGAAAGGCTCAGTTTCAACAAAGTACCGGTCAGCGTGGAACAGGCCAGCGGTTTCAAGAACTTGGATTCCGACCCGCGCGGCCCTTGGGTTTCAACTGATTTCTCGGCGCAGGGTTGGCGACCGAATCAAATGTACAAGATCACGACGCCGGGAGGAGCCACTTACGAGCCGCCACCGGGACGTTGCTGGGGAAACATTGAAGGTGAATTTGAGAAACTCAAATGTGACGGCCGGATGTGGTTTGGCCGTAATGGCAAAGCCCGCCCGCGAGTCAAAACGTACCTCTCGGATACAACTGGTATTAGCGCGTGGACATGGTGGACTCACGGCGAAACTGGACACAACCAAGAGGCAAAAAAGGAACTCAATGCGGTGCTGGGGTCCGAAGAATCGTTCGACACCCCAAAGCCGACACGTCTTGTTGAGCGCGTGCTGCAAATCGCCACCACCCCTGGCGATTTAATTCTTGATTCATTCGGTGGTTCAGGAACGACAGCACACGCTGTATTGAAAGCGAACCGCGCCGCACCGGACAATAAACCGCGCCGTTTCATCCTCGTGGAGCTGGATGGAAAAATCGCTCGCGGAGTTACCGCCGAGCGCGTGCGCCGTGTTGCTGATGGCTATACGGATGCGAGAGACGGCAGTGTGGAGAGCCTCGGTGGCAGCTTCCGTTTCTGTGAATTGGGCGAACCACTTTTCGACGAAGGAGGAAAGATTCGCGGGAGCATCCGCTTCGCGGAGCTTGGGCGTCACGTTTATTTCACCGAGACAGGCGAGCCGTTGCCGCGCGAGCGCGTGAGCAAATCGCCGTTGCTCGGCGTCACGTCCAACGGCGTCGCGGTTTACCTACTTTACAACGGAATCCTCAAAGACAAATCGGTGGACGGTGGAAACGTGCTTACCGGCCCAACGCTTGCGTTGCTGCCCCCGCACGCCGGGCCGAAGGTGGTTTATGCGGCGGGCTGTCGATTCAGCCACGAGCGGTTGAAACGCGAATGCATCGTATTCAAGCAAACTCCCTACGCCATCCGTCTCCAATGATCCTCAAACATTACCAGGAAAAAGCGCTCGACTGGCTGCGCCGTTACTACGAACGCTGCCGCGCATTGCAGGAGGCGGGCGACCGTTTTCCGGTAGCGACGGCGTTCACGTCGATCACAGGCGAGATTTATGGGAGCGGTCTACCTTACTCACCGGTGGCGCAGTTGCCGGGCATTCCGTATGTGTGTCTGCGAATTCCCACGGGCGGTGGCAAAACCGTCGTCGGCTGCGAAGCGATGGCGGTGGCGCAAAAGGAATTGTTGCGGGCGGACCATGCGCTCGTGCTCTGGCTCGTGCCGAGCGACGCGATCCGGCGGCAGACGTTGGACCGGATGAAGGATCGCAAAGACCCTTATCGCATCGCGCTGGAAACGCGACTCGGCGCGGTGGAGGTGCTGGACATTGACGAAGCGATGGGCATGACGCGCGCCACGCTAGACGGTGCGACGGTCGTCGTCGTGGCCACGATGCAGGCGTTTCGGCGCAAGGACATCAGCCAGCTCAAGGTGTATGAAAACAACGGCGCATTGATGAGTCATTTCGAGAATCTGCCGGCGGACTTGATCGCGGTGCTGGAAAAGAAGCCGGAAGGGAATTTTGATTACTCACTGGCGAATGTTTTCCGGTTGCGGCGGCCGTTCGTCATCGTGGACGAGGCGCATAACGCGCGACAACCGCTGGCGTTTGAAACCCTGAAGCGGCTAAATCCCTCGGGGATACTGGAACTCACCGCCACGCCGAACACGAAGCGCGAGACGGTGACTTACGAGGGCGAGAAGGTGGAGAACCCGCCGAGCAACGTGCTGTTCTCGGTATCGGCCTACGCGTTGAAGGCGGCGGAGATGATCAAGCTGCCGATTTATTTGCGGTATCGCGAGCCGTGGGACGCGTTGCTGGGCGATGCCATCGGGTTGTTGAACCATTTGCAGGACGAAGCGGAAAAGGAGCGGGCTGAGGAACAAGACCTGGCGAAGGCAAAGTATCTGCGCCCGATCATGCTCTTGCAGGCGCAACCGGAATACAAAGACAAGGGGAGCATCACGGTGGATCAGGTGAAGCGGACATTGATCGAGAACTTCAACATCCCACCGGAAGAAATTGCCATCGCGACGGGCGACGTGCGCGAACTGGAGAAGCCGGAGAACTTGAATGTGTTGAGCCCGGCCTGCCGCCTTCGGTTTATCATCACGGTCGCGGCGTTGAAGGAGGGTTGGGATTGTCCATTCGCTTACGTTTTGTTTTCCGTCGCGGAATTGAGCGGCCAGCGGGGAGTGGAGCAAATCCTCGGGCGCATTTTGCGGATGCCGTATGCCGTGCGGAAAAAACGCGAGCCGTTGAATGGTTCATATGCATTCGTGGCCTCGACCAGGTTTGACGCGGCGGCGCGGGCTTTGAAAGACGGGTTGGTTGAAGCGGGCTTTGAAAAACAGGAAGCGGCGGACTTGGTGGTTGAACCGGTCCTGCCTCTCGCCGGCGAGTCAAACCAGATTACACCGACCGAACCAGTGACGGTGATGTTACCGGCTGCTCCCACCGTCGCGCTCCCGCTTTCGCTGGTGGATGCCGTGACCTGGAATCCAGCCGAGAAGACGTTGCGGATCGAAAAACCCCTCGATCAAGAGCAACAGGCGGCGCTCGTCGCGTCGTTCGCGGATCAAAAGACGAAGTCTATCGTAGAAGACGCGTGTCGCCGTCGCGCCGGAACAACCGGACCGATTCCCGTTCGACTACAATCGCCGTCGCAGCACGACGAGATTTTTGAAGTGCCGGTTCTGGCGGTGAGGCAGGGAGACTTGTTCCGGGCGTTTGAAGCCGACGACATAGATGACCGCATGGCCTGGACCTTGAGCGAGGTCGACGCGGAACTGACCGGCTTCCTCATTCCAGCGGAGCGGCGAGGAATCAAAATTGACATCACGGACAGCGAAAAGCTCCAGCAAGATTTTATTCCGCTCAATGACGCGCAACAGCATTTGCTGGAAACTTCGGCAGCGTGGCCGGTTGGCCGGTTGGTTCATTGGCTGGACCGGTCGTTTGCGCACCCGGACTTGACCGAGGCCGAGACGGGGATTTACCTCACGCGCGGCGTCGGAAAGCTGATTGACGAAGGGAAGTTCAGCGCCGAAGCGTTGACCGCGCATCGGCATCGGCTTGCGAAGACGGTGGCGGAAAAGATCAGGTCTTTGCGACAAGAAGCTCGCCGGAGGGTGATGGAGGAATTTCTTTTCAAGGAAGGTTCGGGGGCAGTTTTCGTCACGGCGGCGGCGACGCACCGATTTGACCCAGCCAAATACCCCTACACTTTCCGTTACGACGGGCTGGCATTGCCCAAGCACTATTACGAAGTAATCGGCGACCTGAAAAATGACGGCGAGGAATATGATTGTGCCCGGCTCATCGCCCATCTGGACGGCGTGGAGTTTTGGGTGCGGAATCTGGAAGGTGAGCCAGAAAGTTCATTCTGGATTCAGACCTCGACCGACAAGTTTTATCCCGACTTCGTGTGCAAGCTGAGGAACGCGAAATATCTGGCGGTGGAATACAAGGGGGTTCACCTGGCGGAGAACACGGACACGCGGGAAAAAGAACGCTTGGGGCAGTTATGGGAAGCCCGCAGCAGCGGGCAGTGTTTGTTCCTGATGATCAAAGGGCCAAGCGAACTTTCCAGGATTACGGAGGCGATTGCAAAGGCGATGTGAGCGGAGCAGCAGGTCGTGCCGCTGTCACCGTTACTTGAACCGAGGCGGATTAAACGGCCCGAAGAATTACTGGCAGGGCTGATTTTGCTGGCAACTGCGTTGGCTGCCTCGGCTTCCAACATCGCAAACTTCGCATAGCGAATTGCCCTGGCGAAGCTGGCGACACTCGGCGAGCGGGGCGCGAATCCGCGCGCCCAGAAATAGGTGGCGCAACTGGTCGAGGCGCAACGGGCGGACATCAAGGCCAGCTACCTAGTATAACGTTTCTTAAAACTATTTACAGATCAGGCACTAGGAGGTCGAACTTCTTCCACCGGTGGACGACCGGAGCCGCGTTGATCTCCGCAATCCCCAGCAGGATGCGTTCTTTGAGTTCCGCCTTGGAGGCCACCCGGATATGGTGCAGGAACGTGCGGGCCATCTTGCCAAAGAGCGTCTCCACCAAGTTCAACCAGGAGCCATGCTTGGGGGTATGCACATACTTGAATCGGTTGGGCCGCGTCGCCAGATACGCGCGGGTTTCTTTGGAAATATGCGCCGAATGATTATCGAGAATAACGCGGAGGGTGGCCGCCGCCGGATAATGGGCGTCCAGATCCTTGAGCAAGGCCACGAATTCCCGACTGCGGTGTCGGGCCTCCACCCGCGCCACCACGTGCCCGTCATGCAGATCTAGCGACGCGAGGATCGAGAGCGTCCCGTGGCGTTTGTATTCATAATCCCGCGCCACCGACGAATGTTTTCCGGCCACCGGCGGCAAGTCCGGCGCGGTGTTGGCGATGGCCTGCACTCCGGGTTTTTCGTCAATCGAGACCGTGATGACGGTCGGCGCAACGCTCCCAACCCCGGACTCCGCCGCCCGGTTTTGCACCAACACCTCCTGATAAACGATGAGCACTTCCTGCATTTTTGCGGCAAACTCCGGATCGCGTTTTTCCAGGTAATACTTGACCTTGTGCGGCTGGAGCTGCTCCTGCGCGAGAATCTTTTGCACGGTGGATTTGGCGGCGCGCGCCAGGTTCGGGTGGGCGGTGGCGGCGTGTTGGCGCACATGCGCGGCGAGCGCGCGGCGGGTCCAGAGTTCGGCGGCGTAACCGAGTTCTTTGGGTTTGGTGCAGGCCAGATGCACGACCCAAGCTTTGTCGGCGCGGTCGATGAGTGGCGCTTTGGGGCGATGAAAAGTATCTTTGAGGCCAGCTTCCAGGCCCATCGCCAGCGCCTTGCGCAGACAATTGTAAATGGTCACGCGGCTCACCTTGGCCTGGGCCTTGATCTCGGTGGGGTTCAGTCCCGCGTGGTAATGCCAGAGGATCTTGGCGCGCTCAACTTTGCGCACCGGTTCAGAGCGCGAATGCCGCAGCGAGTCAAGACGTGCCTTCTCCTCAACGGTGAGCTGCAACACAGGGAGCTTGGATTTTCCAGCCATGCTCGAAACTCATAAACGAAACACCTCCGTCTGTAAAGCTTTTAAAGAAACGATATACTAGTCTGCCAGACCGTGACGTTGGCCGGGGCGATTTATTCGCTGCGCGGTCATAGCGACAGAAGGAATAAGAACCCAACAGTCCCAAGCCAGTGGAGTTCCTGCTTGGTTTCCTGGGGATCATTCCAACCGGAGCGAATTGGTTTCAAACTAGATTCAGATACTTAAGCACTTCCGGCGGTGGGCCCTCAAAGACCGGCAAGGCCACGTTACCAACGTAGCCGATGTCTTTCCAGCCGACGGGCGTGGTGTAGAACCCACTGGCGGTCAGGTTGCGGAAGACCGTGAAGAATTTTGCGGCACGCTGGTACTTCGCCGCCGCCTTCGGGATATAGCAAATGTCGTTGCAGATTGCGGCCTGCTCAGGCTCGCTGAGATCGGCGAAGGATTTCTGAAAACGTTTTTTGGCTTCCTGGTCCATCCAGGCAAGTCCTCCCAAAATAATTTCCCGCTGACTCCGCTGGAGGGCATAGGGGGCGCTGACCCATTCATCAATGAAATCCACCACATTCACGGTACTCGCCGCGGGAGATTTGTCGTCGGCGGGAATGATCACGTCGGACAACGCCGCCGCCGTCCGCCGCTGGGACTCGTTGAGCGTCAAGGGCCAGTGATCGCCGGGTGCGTAGGATTCCTTGAGCTTCGGGTCGGTGCCGTAGCCTTAGGCCCGGACGGCGGCCGTGGCGAAGCTGCGCGCATCCAGCATGGAAACGGTGGCAGTGTCCACGTAATGCAGGCCTGTGGCCCGCCCAGCGGCATCCACGCTCACCTCGCGGACCATCGCATCGGTGATGATGTCGAGATTGCCCGTCGCCAGCGCCGGTGGAATATGCACCGTGGTGGATTGATAATTCGCTTTGACCGCACACCCGCGTCCGCACTCGGTTGCCCACAGGCAGGCGAGTCGCGTCTTCATGTTATCAGCCAGTGCCTTGGCCATGGCGGGGGAATCGGGGTGCAGCTGTGCCGGGATGCGCAGGTGATCCTGGAGCTGGCTCAAGATCGCAACGTGCGAAGGAATCACCGGAATTCCCAGGCCCGCGCAGGCTTTCTTGGCGAGCAGTTCATACGCGCGCGGTTTGGGCGGCGGGAGCAAGACGCCGGGCGGGGAGTTCGGGGTGTTTTCCAAACCTTCGTTGCTGCCGAATACGCCGATAAGTGATTCGACCTTGTCGTAGTACGGCGCGAGATCCGCATAATCGAAAGGCCAGTCGATGCCAAGACCGTCGCGCGACCGCGGCTTGAAATCATACTCGCCCATGCGGAAGGAGAAGCGGCCCCAATGATTCGTGCGGCCCCCCAGCATGCGCGACCGCCACCAGATGAAATTCTGGTCAGTATGGACGCTCGTGTCGCGGGCTTCCTCCCATTTCCGCCCGGACTCCCCGCGCTTGATCATGTACGGCTCGCCCGGCTCGCGCCAACCGCCGTCCACCGTCGCGTCGTAAAAACCAAAATTCTTGTCCGGCGTGGCCGCCGCGCGTAACGGCGCGGACGTAGGCGGGTTAAACATCGGCGTCTCCTCGACCGGATCGTACCGCCGACCCGCTTCGAGCATCAAAACTTTCACTCCGGCGGCGGCGAGTACGTAGTGCCTGCCGGAGAACCAACATTGAGTGCGTCCTTGTTGGGTTTGGTGCGGCTGCCGGCGCGCGAATGTTGGAGCCGTGATTGAATGTTTGCGGGGATTTCGCTGTCTGAACCGGCAACATTCGCCGCCATGCGTCACCCTTTTCAAACCCAACCGGACTTGCACCTCACCCCCATTGAAAAGATTCGCCTGCCGCTCAAGAGCCGGGACGAGTTGCCACCCATCCTGGCCGGTCTGCAATGGATCTGGATGCATCCGACGCTCAAGAGCGAGATTTTCGCCCTGCTGGAAGCCAAAATCCTTGCGGGCAAGAAAGCCACCGGCCGCACCGGAATGGACTTGTGGCAGATCCTCGTGCTGGGTGTCGTGCGCCTGGGTCTCGATGCGGACTGGGATCGGATGGAACACATCGCCAACTACGACACGCTCGTGCGGCAGATGCTGGGCGTTGCGGCCCTGCCGTGGGGCGAAGACGCCAAGGAGTTTGGCCATCAAACCCTGCGGGACAACGTCGCCCTGCTCGATGACGAACTGCTGCAACAAATCAACGCGCGGATCGCCGCCGCAGGACGCGAGGTGTTCGCAAAAAAAGGCGGCGCGCCCCTCGCGGCGCTTGAAGTCAAGGTGGACAGCTACGTGTTGGAGACCGACGTGCATTTCCCCACCGACCTGAATTTGTTGTGGGACGCGGGCCGCAAGTGTGTGGACCTGGTGGAAGGATTTCGCGAGTCCGGTTACACCTTGCCCGGGTGGCGCAAGTTCAAGGAGTGGCGCCGGCAACTCAAGGCCTGTGAACGCACCGCCAGCCACATCGTCTATCGCGGCGGGCCGAACAAGGAAGCCCGCGTCAAACGGGCTGTCCGCGAGTATCTGGCTGTGGGCGGCGCGCTCTCCGCCAAAGTGCAGGCCAGCCTGCTGGGGTTGTGCGACCAGGCGGTGGACGCCACCCGCTGGGAAAAGCTCGCCTACTTCCACACGATGCTCGACAAACACCTCGATCTGGTCGACCGCCGGTTGCTGAAGGAAGAAACGATTCCGTCCCACGAGAAAGTCTTTTCCCTCTTCGAGCCGCACACCGAATGGATCCAGAAAGGCAAGCAACGACCGAACGTGGAACTGGGGCACCGGCTGTTGATCGCGACCGACCAGCAGCAATTGATTCAGGATTATGACGTGCTGCGCCAGGCAGCCGAAGTGGATCAAAGCATCCCGGTGGCGGATCGATTACTGGGCCGCTACGGGGCCGGGAGCCTCGCCAGTGTGAGCTTCGACAAAGGGTTCACCCGGGCGCAAGACCGGGAGTTGTTGAGCCTCTACATCCCGGAAGTGGTGATGCCCAAACGGGGCCAGAAGAACGCCGCGGAAACGCAACGGGAAAGCGCCCGGAAATTTGTGACGCTGCGCCAGCAACACAGCGCCGTGGAAAGCGAGATCAACAGCCTGGAACACCACGGACTCAACCGTTGCCTGGACGTGGGCCTGGAAGGCTATCTGCGCTATGTGGGCTACGGAGTGATGAGCTACAATCTGCACATCGTCGGACGGGAGCTGCTGAGGCGTCGCCAGGGGAGTGCGGAGACCGTGCGCATGGCGGCCTGACGCCGCCAAGCTTAAATCCTCCAGGCAAGTCCGACAGGGAAAGTGTCCCCAGCGTCGGAGATTTTCGACGGCTTTCGGGTCGAACCAGAGATATTCGACCCTTCGCTAACTTCTTCGGGATCTCCACCTCACCTGCGATCTCAAAAATCAGGAGTTTCCGGCCAGGCACTACGTACGCGGTCTGGCCGCCCGCGGCGCCGGAACCGACGACGATGACATCGTACGACGGCTTCGTTTTGGTACTGGCAATAAAGGGCATGGGATAAAGTCGTCGTTCAGAGATTGCAATCGGTGCCGGTCCAGCGTGCAATTACGCTGCCAGCGGGGATTGTTTGCGGGGGCTTCATGCGGCGACTCTAGGCTGGGTCATTCAGCGCGTCAATTTCAGATTCAACGAGCGGTAAGGGATGATCGGACATGGGGCGATGGTGGTCGCACGCGTGAGTGGATTGGCTTGCAGTCCCCCAACCAAAATTTCTTTGGTTCCAATGGCGGCTTCATTGCGGTTGCTTTTTGCGCCTTCAGGCACGATGCAACCAGAACTTCTGCTCCCGGAGAGCGCCGGCGTGATCTTTTTGAGCAGACTGGTTGCGCGGGGTGGCCGGAGGCGCGAGAGCAAACGGACAAGCCAGGAGCCATCAGTGAAATGCGGAATTCCGAACGCGGAGTGGTGAATTGAACTCGATACCACGCCCAACACTCTCCCAGCAAGCCGCACTTGGTCTGGCGACGGCAGAATTTCGATCCAGGAAAGCGCGCTCGCAATATCCGAATTGTTGCGTCTGGGCAGGCCGGTGAGCTACAACGAGCCGACGCCGGCACCGGGAAGAAGAGGGCAAACTTGCCCCCATTAAAAGAAAGGTGCGTCGCCAAAGGCAAACCGCGCCACCAGAAAGTAGTCGGCAGAAAATGGGCGCGCGCAATTGCGATCCCATTGACCCACTCCGGCGCAACGACCGGGAAATCTGGACGCATGAAAGAAAGGGAGTGCCAATACCAGCACCTAACGATGGAAGCGGATCTGGCATTATGCTCTTCGCCCGCGCGAACCCATTGGCGCGGCGGGAAATTGTTTCCAAAGAGGGGCGGCGAAATCAGCCGCACCCAAAAGCCAATTGCGTTTCCGTGCGTGATGGTGCGAACATGCCCGACCTTGCGCCGCAATTGGGTCATGGTGCGTTGAACCCCCATTCCGCCACTTCATCGCGCGCCCGCGCGAATCGCCTGACGACGGCGCGGCGGGCGAAGCTGGCGACGTGGCAGGTGCTGAAGGCGGCGGCTTTGCTTTTCCAAACCGAAGGGGTTTCGCGACCGCATTGTTGCTTTCCCTTTTACTTCTGAAATTGCTTTGGAGGGGAGACCTTCTCTCTCTGTCCCCTTTTCAAGAATTTCTTTTCAAGGCTTTCTGTAAGAGTCTTTCTATTATAGTGGACGTTGAGTGGACGTTCAGCGGCCATGTATCAGACCCGGAGCTGACGGGGGGCGTGGGAAGCGGTCAATTCGGTGTGGGAGCGGTGTTCGGACGCCAGACGCGCAATGGAGGAGTGGCGGGAGTGGGTTTCGACTCTGACTTGGCAGCTTCACGACGGTTCTGTTTGATGGCCGCGGTAAGAGTTTGGTCTTGGGCGGCTTGGGAAGCGTGGAAGAAGCCGGGATAGGTGCGGCGTTCCAGGATTTTCTTGCGAAACGCTTCGCCGTCCAAGCGGATAGAATAGTAAGTGATCCGCCGGGCAACCGTGGAGCGGGCAAAGAACTTGTTGCGATGGAGACGGGCAATGGTGTCTTTCAATTGGCGTTCCGTTAGTGGTAGTGCCTTGTCCGCGCGACGAGGAAGCTCCGAATCCAAGATCGCCGCGGTGCGATAGCCGAGGGCGCAACGCCGAATGCGGTCGCGGGTGACGATGGCCAATTCCTTGTCGCCGATGGCCGAGTAGATGGCGCACAGGACGGAAAATTCGCGGTAGGTGATGCCGTGGCCGTCGCGGGCGTCAAACAACCAGCCCTTCTTGATTCGCACCTTGGCGTCGCGACCGTGAAGTTTCTCGAATTCGGTGATGTGGGCATGCAAGGCGTGATGTCGCTCCATGACCGAACCAAAGTGGTTGTAAGTCACGCCTATGATCTTCGCGCCGTAGAGGGCCGCGCGATCCAACCAATTATTCGAGTTGAAGCCTTCGGGCAACTTTCCCATTTGTCGCCACCCGGCGAGAAATTCGCGCTGCTGTTCGGCGGTAAGTTTTCGGAACAATTGCGAACCGGCTTGGACGACGCTGTAATTGAGGATCGCATTGAGCCGCGTCTCCACCGTTTGTCCGAATGAAAGTGCGCAGAGTGGAAACTGGAAATAGGGATTCTCAACCATGTTCAACCTCGGCGCACCTGACGTTCGGCCAGCCATTCATTCACGGCGACGCGGGGGAATCGGGTCAGCTTGCGGGTCAATTTCACATGCGGCAGGCCACGCGTGAGCAAATTGTCAATGGTGCGGACGGACACGCCGAGGCGCGCGGCGAGTTGCCGTTTGTTTTCGTAGTCCGGTGTTGCGTATTCCGGGGGCTGTCGGACACTGATTCCAATTTCTGTCGGACAGCGTTCCGATTTGAGCCGGACACCGTTCCGATTCCTATCGGACAGTGTTCCGGGCTGAGGTCGGACAGTTTTTGGGCCGCATTGGAATGGT
>JANXWY010000302.1 GCA_025350905.1 Verrucomicrobiota bacterium | reverse complement strand
GTTCCTTCCCGGAATCGCGTTCAAGTTGCTGCCACAATTCGAAAGCCCGCAGCAAGAGCGGAACGTAAGCCGGGTCTTCAAAATAGGCCTGGCGGATGACACGGGATCGTCCGTGACTCGAACCTTGTTCATGCGGCGCGGTGAACTGTTCGAGACCCAGCACCCGGTGGCCGCGCGCCGCGAGATGAGCCGCCGCCGCGCTGCCCATGCCGCCAAGGCCGAGAACGATTACATCGAAGTTCCGCGCCATGAGGGATCGGTCGTTCGCTTCGGGACTGGAAAAGGCATTCCGCGACAAACGCTCCTGGCTGCGCTGCCGTCACGTCGAATTCAATAAGCCACCGCTCAAACCTCGATGCCGTAAGCCTTGATCTTGTTGTAGAGCGTCTGGCGACCAATACCCAACCGCTTGGCGGCTTCGAGTTTATTGCCGCCGGTTTCCTTGAGCATCTGGACGATGGCATTTCGCTCGACGCCTTCGAGGAGTGTGAAGTTTGTGTCCTGCGACTCGATGCCGGGAGACTTGGCGGTCGTGATGGAAAGATCAGAACCGTCCACTGAATTTCCCTCGCAGAGGAGCACGGCGCGCTGCACTTCGTTCTGCAACTGGCGGACGTTGCCCGGCCAGTCGAAGTTGGTCAGGCGTTCCACCGCCGACGGCGAGAACCCGGTGAGCGGGCGGTTGGCCTGCGCCGCGAAACGTTTCAGGAACGCGTTGCACAACGGCATGATGTCCTCGCGGCGCTCGCGCAACGGCGGGAGGTGGACGGAGATCGCGCTGATGCGGAAAAACAAATCCTCGCGCAGTTTTCCATCCTTGATGGCGTCTTCGGGTTTGCGATTCGTCGCGGCAATAAGACGGCAGTTGGTCTTGTAGCTCGTCTTGCCGCCAACAGGCCGGACTTCCTGATCCTGCAACACGCGCAGCAGCTTGGCCTGCGTGTCAATCGGCATCTCGGAGATTTCATCGAGGAACAACGTTCCGTCCTCGGCCTGCCGGAACAAACCGTCGCGATCCGTGTGGGCGCCGGTGAAGGCGCCTTTGACGGAGCCAAATAATTCGCTCTCGATCAGTTCGCGCGGCAACGCGGCGCAATTGATCTTGATGATGCGGCCCTTGCTGCGGCGGCTCATCGCGTGCAGCAGATCGGAGATCACTTCCTTTCCCGTGCCGCTTTCTCCGGTGATCAAAACCGTCACGTCGCTGGGCGCGATGCGTTCAACCGTGCGGACAACATCCTGCATGGCCGCGCTGCCAAACACCGGGGACACTGTGCCGCTCATGGTTTCGAGCGCGCGCCGCAATGTGCTGTTTTCCTGGCTCTGCTGCCGGAGCTCGAATGCCGCGTTCACATCCGCCAGCAACTTCTGCATCTCGATTGGCTTGGTCAGAAAGGTGCGCGCGCCGCGCTTTCCGGCTTCCACGGCCATGGTCATCGTCCCGTGACCCGAGAGCACGATGACTTCGGTTTCGGGCCAGCGTTTCTTGATTTGTGGGAGCAGGTCCAGCCCGTCGGCGTCGCCCAGTTTAACGTCCAGCAGCACTACGTCGGGTTGCTCCTGGCCAAAAGCCTTCTGCAACGCCGCGCCGTTTTCGGCCTGGGTCACGAGGTAATGGTCTTCGAGCACCTCGGCGAGCAGGGCGCGCAGGTCGTTATCGTCGTCCACGATCAATACTTTGCCGTTCATAAGTTTATTCTGCGATGAGCCGCGCACGCGCGGGTAAACGCCGTGAAAATGGCCCGGTGCGCCGGCTGCCGGTCCACGAGCCGTTCCGGATGAAACTGCACGCTCAACAAAAAAGGCAGCAGATGCGCCAGGTCCGGTTTCAATTGCATGGCCTCGACAACGCCGTCCGCACTCCGGCCCGTCACGAGCAGCGGCTGCGCCGGGCGGTCCACCGCCTGATGATGCGTGCTGTTGACGCCCAGCTTCCGTCTGCCCGTTATCTTGGCGAGGAGCGAATCCGCTGTCAAATGCGCATCGTGGACAATCTCGTTCTTCTTGTCCTGCCGCTGGTGATTGATTGCGCCGCGCAACTGGCTGCGAATATCCAGCAGCAACGTCCCGCCCAGCGCCACGTTCAACACCTGATGACCCCGGCAGATCGCCAGCAAAGGCTTGTGCTGCCTGAACACCTCGTCCACGAGCATCACTTCCCGCAAATCCCGCGCGCCCCCGTCCGGCGTGAGCCGGACCGTGCGCTGCAACCGGGCCGGCGCCCGCTCCGCGTAAAGTTCGGGGTCCACATCCTCGCCGCCGGTGAGCAAAACGCCATCCGTGCGCCGCACACATTCCGCGATGACTTTGCGCGCCGCCGTGGCCGGCATGGCCAGCGGAATTGCGCCCGCGCCCATCAGCGCCATCTGGTAGGCTTCCGAAAGGCTGAGGGAAAGATCGCCGAACTCGTCCCCCTTCGTCGCGATGCTGGGCGAGACGAGAATGATCGGCGTGTTGGTCATGGCACGCCGACGATAGCAATCAAACCGCCCGTTGTCAGGGAAAAAATCCCGAGCCTCGCGTCTGCGTCGCGTCGTGACACTGCCCCCGATTCGATTGGCAATGCGGAGCGACGATCTCCGATCCGGCGGGTTTTGAGGCTCGACAGCTTTGGGGTCGGGGAGTAGATACCTTGAGGGAATCGAAGAGATTGACGCGGTTCAATTGCTGGCAATGCCTGAACCTCGTGGCCGAGTGCTGCCAACCGGAGAGGAAACCAAGTGAAGACGTTTCTGGAATAACCACTGGCAATGGTTGTGATTTCAGCGCGTCGCCGGTGGCGCGAGTGGAGGCGGTCAAGAAAACAGATCGCTTGAATTCAACCCGCCGAACTGGCACGAACTTCGAGGCACGGCCGCTGGGTGCCGCCGCAAAATGCAACTGACCTTTTCACT
>JANXWY010000293.1 GCA_025350905.1 Verrucomicrobiota bacterium | reverse complement strand
TCACCGTCGAACCACACGATTCCGATCGGGCCGTAACCCGTGAGCAATTCCTTCAACTGTCCCTTCATGTAGGCGACATAGCGATCCATGTCCGGGGTGCCCTTCGCCGTGTCGTTCCAAGGGCGGCGCGTGGCCCAGTCCGGATGATGCCAATCCATGATCGAATGATAGAAACACAATTTTATCCTCGCGGCCTGGCAGGCAGCGGCCAGTTCCGCGAGCGGATCACGCTGGAACGGCGTGCGCCGGATGCCCCAGTCGGAGAGTTGCGAGCGCCACATCGCAAACCCATCGTGATGTTTGCTCGTGATGACGATGTATTTCATGCCCGCGTCCTTCGCGATGCGAACCCATTCCTTCGCGTCGAACTTCACCGGATTGAACTGCTGCGCGAGCGGTTCGTATTCGGACACCGGAATCTTTTCCGTCTCCATGATCCACTCGCCGGCGCTCTTGGAGGGTTTGCCTTTCCACTCGCCGGCGGGAACGGAATACACGCCCCAATGGATGAACATCCCGAAGCGCGCCTCGTTGAACCATTCCAGGCGCCGCTCACGCTGCGCAGGCGTTTCCGTTTTGAAAAAATCCTTTGGCGATTCCGCCGCTGCGTTTAATGAAGCGAGCACACCCAGTGCGAGAAGGAATGATCTGAACCCATTCATAGGCACGTTTTGCCTCAAGTAGTCGCGAAGTTCAAGCAACGATTCTGTCATGAAATCTGACGGCATGACCTTGACGCGAGCCGAACCCTGCCTCCCTGTCAATGCGCTGCCTCGTCCATTTCTTTTGCTTGCTGACGATTCGGAGGTTCACGAGACTTCGCCGGTGAGAATCCCGAAACCGAACCGCTTTCCTGAAACGGTCGTGATGACTTCTTTGCATTGGCTGCGCCTTGCCGGGCTGCTCCTTGGCGCCTTCATTGTTTGTGCGCGAGGAGCTGCGGCCGACGCGAACTGGCCGCAGTTTCGCGGGCCGGCTTCGACGGGTGTTGCCAACAACCCAGACCTGCCCGACCACTGGAGCACCAACGAGAACGTCGCCTGGAAAATCGAAGTGCCCGGACGCGGTTGGTCCTCGCCCGTCGTCTGGGGCGGACGTGTCTACCTGACGACGGTCGTAAGTGAGGCGGAAATGAAGCCGCCGAAGAAGGGGCTGTATTTTGGCGGCGAACGGAAGAACGTCCCCCAGGCCGCTCATCACTGGTTCGTCCTCTGTTTTGATCTCGCTTCCGGCCGGGAGTTGTGGCGTCAGGAAGCGCACCGCGGCACGCCTCCAAATCAACTGCACGTGAAAAACACCTACGCGTCGGAAACGCCCGTGACGGATGGCGAGCGCGTGTATGCCAGTTTTGGAAACGTCGGAGTGTTCTGCTACGACATCGAGGGCCGCAAGCTTTGGTCCACCAACTGGCCGCCCGTGAAAACCCGCAACGGCTGGGGCGCCGCCGCCTCGCCCGTGCTCCATCAGGGACGACTCTTCGTGGTGAATGACAACGACGAGAATTCATTCGTGGTGGCGCTTGATGCCAAAACCGGCCGCCAGCTCTGGCGCGCCGAACGCGACGAGAAGAGCAACTGGGCAACGCCCTACGTCTGGCAGAATCCGCGCCGCACCGAATTGATCACCCCGGGAACGAGGAAAGTCCGCTCTTACGATCTCGAGGGCAAACTGCTTTGGGAATTTGGCGGCATGTCTTCGATTGTCATCCCAACGCCGTTTTCGCAATTCGGCCTGCTCTACGTCTGCTCCGGTTACGTCGGCGACAAGACCCGCCCCGTCTTTGCCATCAAGCCCGGGGCAACGGGGGACATCAGCCTGCAGCCGGGCGAGACGAACAGCGAATTCATTGCCTGGTACCAGCCAGCTGCGGCACCCTACAATCCTTCGCCGCTCATCTATGGCGATTACTTCTATGTCCTGTTCGATTTCGGCTTCTTGAGCTGTCACGACGCGCGCACAGGCCGCCAGGTTTACGAGAAGCAGCGCATTCGCGCGGAAGGCAACACTTCCTTCACCGCCTCACCGTGGGCCGGGAATGGAAAAATCTTCGCGCTCAGCGAGGACGGTGACACCTTTGTCTTCCAGGCCGGCCTTGATTACAAACTGCTCCACAAGAACTCGCTCGACGAAATGTGCATGGCCACGCCCGCGATCGCCGGCGACCGACTCCTCATCCGGACACTCACGAAGCTCTACTGTTTGAAGAAAGCCATCTAGCCGCCAGCGGAGCACGACTGCCCCTGGCCAGCGCAGCGCGACGCGATTCGCAATTTCCTTTTCCCGCTGTCGATGTCCGCTACCGTCTGCCGGTGGCCAAAACCGATTTCATGGAGCTGCCCGGGGCGCCGCCGATGCCGATCCTGTACGAGGACCGCAGCGTGCTGGCCATTGACAAGGCGCGCGGCTGGATGCTCGTGCCGTTTTCCTGGCAGAAGACCACCCGCAACCTCCAGACGGCCATCGTTTCGTCCATCGCCGCCGGAGATTTCTGGGCGCGTTCTCGCGGGTTGAAATTTCTCCGCTACGTCCACCGCCTGGATGCGGAGACCACGGGCATTCTGCTCTTCGCCAAAAGCCAGGGAGCGGTGGAGGCGTTGGGCGATCTGTTCGAAAGCCGGCAAATGGACAAAACCTACCTGGCGGTGGTCGTGGGCGCGCCGAAGGAAT
>JANXWY010000285.1 GCA_025350905.1 Verrucomicrobiota bacterium | reverse complement strand
CGTGACCAAACCTTGACTCCTGTCGGACACCCCATTATCACTCCCGCAGAGCGTCGCTTCGCTCCGACAACTGTCCGACAGCCCCGGAATGGTGTCCGACATGAATTGGAACAGGTGTCCGATATCATCGGAATCCGCAGGTGTCGTCACCTGGCCCGCGCCTGGAGCGAGTTCGTTTGGGTCAATCATAGTTTAGGCTACGCATATTTGATGTGCCGGTGCGCGAACCAGGTTGGAAATCAACCCGCCACGTTCACCGCATTGGAAATGCGCGAACTGACAGCACAAGGCCACAAGCGGGGAGAACATGCAACGGGGCAGGGGGCACATGGATGGGGTATCAGCCAAGATGGCTGCGACCCCAGGGCACGGGCGGGCTGGCAGTGGTCAATGAGGTCGCTGAGACGCTGGATAGCTCTGTTTGATCCAGCTTTCGATCACGCGCACATGTTTTCTGATCGTTGAACGGGCATCACGTTCACGGGCGGCGGTTGATTTCTTGTTTGTTGCCTCCGGGCTTTTCTCTTTGATATAAACCTTAGCGGCGGCCCGGAATTTTCGACAGTTCGCTTCCCAAGCGAGAAACCATCGCCAGTCCTCCTCAGTGCCATACCAACTGCGTTTTTCCTCCCAATGTCCGGTCATCGTCGGAATCTTCTGACGCACCTGCTCAAGCAATTCATTGACACGCCAGCGCGGATACACTTTGTCGCCAACGTTCAGAACGATGAGTTTGTCCGAGTATTCCCGGAGATCGTAAATTCTTCCAAACAGAATTCGCCCCAATGCATGAGCCTCAGCCGCGTCCTCACACGCCAGGAGACGATTCGCAAACTCCATCAAGCGGGTTTGGAGCACCCTCCCGTTGTGAACGTGGAAATCTTTGCCGCCGCTACACGCGACAACAAACTGCTTGCGAAAGCCTGCCGGAGCTCGCAGCCAGTCGTGCTCACAACTCAATTGCGATTTATGCCGCCGGTCAGGTGTCAGCACGAAGCAATCAAGGAGGGTATTGAGTGAGAGCGGGCCTTTGAGCCGGGTCGCCTGGAATTGCTGGTGGAACGGGCCAAAGTTGAAACGCTCGTCACGATTGAGTCTGCCGAACTTCGCGAGCTCCTTTGCCAAAAGGCAGGCTTCGTCCGGACTCAGCATCCACAAGAGCGCGCAACGAGGCCGATGGTCGTCCTCAACCTGTTGACCACGGGATGGGGCGTCAGAAATCCAACGGTCCGCAACGGCCCGAAATTCGTGGTTTCGCCGCAGGCACTCCCACCGTGACGCCGCAGCCTGTTCTTCCGTTGATGAAACATCGGTCGCCGGGTTGAATGGCTCTTTCATCGGAGTGAAGAACGCGAGTTTCAGCCTTGATGCACTGCCAAAGGTGCGTAATCACGCGACCATGTTAACCGCGCTCGTGGCGAATGCAATCTGCGCTTCGGCTGACGTTTTCGGCCTGCTTGGGCGGCATGATGGAGAACCAAGATTTCGTTTCAGCGTCGGTTGCCAACGCGCGGTAGTTGGAGAAAATAACTTGAGGCGAGTTGCCACATTCAAGCGCCACGGCAGGTACGTCTTTGAGCGTAGCAACACGATACGAAATGTAGGAGTGGCGGAAACCGTTGCGCTTCCAAGCTACCTTGGCCCGTGCCGCAGCTCGCTCAAAGCGATTGCCCAAAGCGTTGCCGACATTTTCGAATTGTTCCTGGCATGGGTTCAGAGAGCCGAACCGTTTGGCTTGGGGTGACAGAAAAGCAGCGAGGTTTTCGCTGATCGGCACCAGTCGGCGGGCGGCGGTCTTGGCGTTTTCCGCACCGACGACGATCAGCTTTTCGGACAACCGCACTTCGCGCCAATCCAGCCGTGAAACTTCGGCCAGCCGTAATCCTGCAAACGCCGCGATTGCCAGCGCAGGGACAATGGCCGGGTCCGCTGCCGTGAGGATGGCGCGCATTTCGTCAGGTGAGTAGATGCCGATGGGCGCGTGTTGTTTCCTGGGCGTGGAGATTTCCGAGAGTTCGAGGGTAAGTTCGGCAGGAACATATTTCTGCCGACGAGCGTAGTTAAACAGGCTGACGATCTGCCGGAGCATGTTCTCCTTGGTGCGGGCAGCGGTATCTTTCTTCGTCTTTTGGTTCTTAAGTCCGTAAATCCATTGCTGAACCAGCTGCGCGCTGACAGCCATTATTGGCAGCACAAAGGCCTTGGAGAATTGACCGAGCCGAATTTCGAGGTCGTTCACGTGGATTGCCGAGCAACCCGCACTCCGCCGGTCGGCGATAAATTCCGCGACGACTTCGGCCACGGTCTTGCGCGGCATGTTGGCCGGATGCTTCTGTTTGTAGAAATGCACGGTTTCGGCGAAGGTCACTCCCGCTGGCAGGCCGGCGCGGGCGGTGGCATAGTCGTGCACGATCTCCACCAATCGGGGAACGCTGGCGTTGCCGATGCCTTCATTCTTGGCCAGTAACACAAGGGCTTGTTCGAGTGACACGCGATCTGCCGCGCTCAATCCCGCCGCGCCCAACGCACCCTGAGCTTTCTGCTCGGCGATGAGTGTGGCGGCGCTGCTGGCCTTGGTGAAGTCCATGAAGCGGCGAAGCTGACGCTTTCCGTTAGCGTAGTAACTCAATAGAAACGTGGGGAAATTCTCACCGCGAACATTGCCTTTATTCTTGTAGATTTTTACCGCAACATCGCCGTTCCGAATGACGTGCGGCCACGATTTGGGGAGACGAGCAGGCTTGGATTCAGGTGCGATTGAATTTGAGGAAAGATTCGATTTCATGCATTACAGTGTAACAACACTGTAACAACAAGTCAATGAAATCAACATAAGTCATTGATTCATATGGTGCCGACGGAGGGGGTCGAACCCACACACTCGTAAGAGTACTAGATTTTGAGTCTAGCGCGTCTGCCAATTCCGCCACATCGGCTACCAAAAGATCAAGAACTTGCTGGAAACCGGCTGCGCCGGATCAACATTTTGCCGCTCCACGATGAACCATCGCGATGACCCCAAAGCCGTCGCTCAAGGCCGCGAACCTGACCTGGTGCGCGTTCGGTCTTTCGCCTAGCGCCGACCGAACCGTAGCAGATGGTACTCCGCGCAGGCAAGCTCCCAATTCTCGATGGTTGGGAACCGGGGACGCTTGTGTGACATTCTCCACTCGCACGTCATCGACTCAAAGGCGCAGGAAGATTTTTCGCTGATACAGAAAATGCAAAAACCAAAAAGTAATACCGATAGTCGCCAGCGCGAGGATCAGTTGGCCGTAATTTCCAAAGTAACCATTCAACTGGCCACCGACAAAGCGCTGGGCGATCTTCTCGAAATCAATCAGGTTGGACGCTAGGTAGACGGTGATGGGATTCACACCGATCCAGACTAAGGGCATGGCCCACTTCTGCCATTTCCACACGTCAATGATTTGATAGAATGCCGCCAGCAGCAGGCAACTGTAACCGCTGGCGACCAGGACGAACGATGAGGTCCATATTTTCTTGATGACCGGAAAGTTGAGGTGCCAAAGCCAGCCGGTAATCAGGCAGGCAATGCCCGCCCCGATCAGGTAGCCGGCTTTTTTCCGGTCGGGCACGGCGGGGCTCTGCAGCAGCAGGCCGGCGAATACGCCGAGTAGGCAATTCGCGATGGCGGGCAGCGTACTCAGGAGACCTTCGGGGTCATGATCGCCATCCCATTTGCGCAACGGTAGATATTTGTCCAGGTAGTTGGCCAGGTTCATTCCCTCCGCGAAATTGCCAGCCCCGTGTCCCGGCACGGGTACGAACGACAGGAGCGCCCAGTAGCCAATCAAAATTCCGACGCACACCCCGGCCAAGGCCTTGGGTTTTAGGTAGCAGAACAAAAGGCTGGCAAACAAATAACAAAGGGCCAGGCGTTGCAAGACGCCGAGCAGGCGGATGCGTTCAAAGGGGGTGGCAAAACCGCCATAATAGAAAAGGCCCAGAAGATAGAGCAGGGCGGAGCGCCGAAGAATCCGGATGACGGCCGCCCGCCGGCCCGATTGGGCGATGGTCTTGCTGAGTGAAAAAACCAGTGAGACGCCGATGATGAAAACAAAGAGCGGAAAGATCAAATCCTCGAAGTGAAACCCGGCCCAAGGTTTGTGTTCGAGCTGCTCCGCTAATATCCGAATTGGACCGCTGTCCGTGATTTTGCGCAAACCTTCCACCAAACCCTCGGCCCCGACAATCCAAAACATATCGAATCCGCGGAGGGCATCCAGCGACAAGAGCCGCTGCGCAACCGGCGACGTGGCGGTGGCAAGCGAATTGGGAGTTGTCATAGGCGGCGGCGTGCGTGGCCGGCGAACCGACGGGCGCTTGACGCCGGTCGGTCGGCTTGTCTGAACTGATCGTGGCGCTTATTTTTTATCCCAGTTCTGATCCTTGATGATCTGCTCGAGCTGGATGGCCGGCTCGGCATCCGCCGGAATAATGTTGAAACGAATCAGAAATTTGGTGACGTCGCGCAAGTGTTTGATCTCATCCTTCTTCGCCGCAAGCGCGGCGGGGGAGAGTTTCTGCAAGTCCGCCAGATATTGCGCGGCCAGTTGCTGTGCCTTTTCTGCGGTGTCCGCGTCCTGCTCATAGACGAGCGATTCGGTGAGGCGCAGCATTTCGGGTAACGGGTTGGCGGGGTCTTTCCGGGTGGAGGCATCCTTGCGGATCATCGCGGCGATTTCTCCCCGCTTGGCCGTCGTAGCTTCGAGGCTAAGGTAACCATCGGTGCCGCCCTCAATTGAGCGGGGTGGCAAAGGCCGGTACCAGATGTTGCGGTAGCGGACCGGGTTGCCGTGGTCCTGAAGTTTGAGCGGCCCAGTGGCGGGGAACGCCCTGGGCTTGCTGCGGCTCATGTGGCCGGTGCCGCCTTCTAGCATCGTGTGGTCTTGCACCAATACCCCATTTTCAAACACGGAGACGTAGCCAGGGTCCAGTGGCTGTCCGTCCTTGTAAACCGGACGGCGGAAGACAATATCGTAGCTTTGAAATTGACCAGGCGGCCGCAGAGCGTTGGCGAGCGGGGGATTCACTCCGTAGACCGCGCCGGCGGTGCCATCCGGATAGGTCAGGTTGTTGTAATTATCCAGGACCTGAACCTCAACCAACCCCATCAGAAAGACCCCGCTGTTGCCGCGACCTTGGCTATTGCCCTCGACTTTAGTGGGCGCCGCCCATTCGACGTGAAGTTGGCAATCACCGAAAGTTTCCTTGGTCCGCACATAACCTGAGCCGGGCACGCACTCCATCGCACCATTCTTGACAACCCACTTGGTGGGGACGCCAGTGCCTTCATCGGCCTCCCATTTCGAGAGATCAGAGCCGTCGAATAAAATTATGGCATCGGACGGCGGCGTGCCGGGCTGCTCTTGCGAACTGAACGTACCGGGCGTGACCAATTTTGGTTGGGGGCGATTCGGGTCATGAATCGCCCAAGGATGATGGTCGTCTGGGGCATCGCCGTAGAAAGGAGAACCCACGTTTGCCGCGAAGCTTGAGGAAACGAGCGCGAGGCTGGCGCCGATGCAGAGCGAGGTATATAACGGTTTCATAGTTTTGATAAATGGTGATGCCAGCTTGCCGCAAACGCGACCCGGATGTCGAGCTTTGGTTGCCGAACGACTTGGTGTGCTCGTGGCGGCTCACGCCAGCAGCACTTTCAGCGTAGCGTTCAACAATGTCCTTCCGGGCGACCAGTGCGTCGCCGGCGGATTTCCAATGCTAATTTCGAATGGCATTAACCAGTGAAATGGTTGCCTTACCGCGATGCCGAGCGTTCAGGTCGGCGAGAATCTGGAAAAAAAGAGTTGGTTTTTTCATTTCTGTTTCCGAAGCTTGGCCTAATGAAAACTGCTTCTAGAACATGGTGCTTCACTTTTCTCGCGACGGTTGGTTTGGCGGCCCGGGTCCTAGCGGCGGACTTTTTCATTCACGACGGCGATCGTGTGGTTTTTCTCGGCGATAGCATCACCGAACAGCGGCTGTACACTACTTATGTCGAAGCCTACGCCCTGACCCGCCATCCGACCTGGCAACTCTCTTTCCGCAACGTCGGTTGGGGCGGTGACACCGCATGGTTGCGGCAACGATCCCATCCCGACGAGGGTCAACTTTTTGCGGCGGACGAGGCGGTCCAGCAGGCGATGGTGGATGACGCGGTTGGGCGCGGCCTCCGTCGGGACGTATTGGCGCTCAAGCCGACCGCCGTTACCGTTGATTTCGGGATGAATGATCATTCGTACCAGGCGTTCCGCGAAGACATCTTTCGCGCCTATGTTCGCAGTCAGACCGAAATTGCAAAGGTGCTCAAGGCCAACGGGGTTCGCGTCGCGTTGTTGACGCCCCAGCCCATTGAGGATAAACGACCGGATCCCGACCAGGATGTGCGCAACCAGTCGCTGCGCAAATTTTCGGACGGGCTTAAAGTCGTGGCGGCAAACGCTGGTGTGACGTTCGGGGATCAATTTGATCCGTACATGGCGATCATGTTGCGTGAGCGCACCAGCAATCCGAAGGCGTTCGTTGGCGGTGGTGATGCCGTTCATCCCGGCCCGGCGGGCCACACCATCATGGCGTGGGCGATATTGAAGGAACTCGGCGCCTCCGCGCTGGTTTCGCGAGCGGACATTGACAGCGCCACCAAAGCGGTCGTGGCCGCCGAGGCGTGCAAGGTTCAAAATCTAAAGGTTGCCGATGGGGGCGTCAGCTTTGACCGGCTGGACGATGCCTTGCCCATGCCGATTGATCCCGCCGCCGAACCGGTCCTAAAACTTGCCCCGATTCTCGAGGACTTGAATCGGTATGAGCTAAAAGTTGTCGGCCTGTCGCCGGGCACTTATGAGTTGAGCATTGACGGCGAATCAGTGGGGAAGGCGACCGCGGCGCAATTGGTCAAGGGCTGGAATCTCGCTACCGGCGCCGGTCCGATAACAAAGCAGGCCCAGGAACTGTTAAAGCTGGTGGTCCAGAAGAACAATCTCTATTTCAACCGCTGGCGCAGTGTTCAACTTTTTTCATTTCCGGCTTGGGCCCAATCGCCGGAAGCCGAAAACCAGCGTGTGGCGGAGCTGGCGCGTCTGGACCAAAAGATTGCCGAGAGTGAAGCGCTGATTGAAAAGGTCCGCAAACCCCAATCACACCACTTCGAACTGAAGCCGTCGGCTCCTTGACCCGGCTGTGCTCTTCGGGAAGGACCAGGGCTTGAGTCAACGCCGTTACCAACCTGGAGAATTTCGGTCACCTCACGGACGAATTGGAAAATGCACGACCCGTCGACCGTTTAAATTCGGTCACGAGGATGTTGGCTTCCAGATTGACGGGTTTCTAGCGGCAGTTTCCCGCGACATTGATCCGGGAGTCGCAGGCGGACCTTAGCACACCGGCGCGGGAGCCGCTACTGCACCAACAGGACCTGCGGCCAGAGTATTACGCGCGCGTGAGTTACGAATTCTTAAACGCCCCCCCACGACTCCAGTCACTGCCCCAATCCGTCCAAACTAGCTGCCGTCCTTCTATCATTGAATCGTGGTTTCAAAAACCAGTCGAGATCGCGGAGCTTTCAAAGATTCGGACTTAGGGAGCAACTTCCCGCCAGGACGCGATGCGGTACATGGCGCTTCCCGCTTGGGGTAGGGCCAGGCTCTCATCATAATGAAAGAGCATCTTGCCATCGATTTGGAAACTGGCGCCGACCATGGCGCCACTGTTATGTGAATTGCCGTTCAGCGTAATATCGGCGTACGGGGCATAAACATAGCCAGAGAAAGTACTGGTTCCGTTGATCTCAATCTGTTTGTTGTTGGTCTGCCCATAGACGATGAAGTTGGTCGGATAGCCAGTGGCGTTCATCACCCCGAGCCCATCCAATTGAGTATTTTCCGTTCCGAGATAGAGAATCAATTGGGCATTGGTAGCAATTCTGATCGAGGCGTTCCCTGTCACCGACACGCCGGACTGGGCATCAATGATAACGGTGCCGTTGGTTATGGTGAGCGAGTTGGTGCCGCTCATCATGTATTGGCTCGAAGTCTTTACATAACGAACTGGTGCGCCGCCGGGGCCGTTCCCGCTTAGGACCACATTGCCGGGTGCCGGAAGATTTTGATAGGTGCCCGCAGGGGGCGTCGGGGCGTCAGGAAGTGAAACATTTAAATCATTCCGTGAATAGCCCGGCTGCACCCCGGTGTTTCCCGCGTTGATCCACGCCAAACTGCCGACGGCAACCCCCGAAGAGACCGAATAACCGGAGCTTGGTCCTGTGGCAATTTTGCCGTAGATTTTGGCGTTGCCCATCGCGTTGATGATCGCGGTTACATTGCTCTTAATGCTGCCAACGTTGGCTCCGTCCTTTCGTTTGGTTATGTCCCATAGTCCGCCGGTGCTGTAATTGGGATCTTGGGAATTGTAGCTATCGAAGGTTGAGGCATCATTAATCTTTATCGAACCTTTAGCCATCACTCCCCCGAGCATGAAGCTCTGCGCCGCACTTTGGATTTGAATGGCGCGTGCAAGATAATCGCTTTTCTTAGGGATCAGGGCATAGCCGATGGATTTGATCACGGGCGCATTGTTCAAATTGGTTATGTAGACTCGGTATTTGCTACTGGAATCGACCGTCCGCTCCATGAGATAGACATTCGCCGTGGGGACGGACCAGCCGGCCGCTTGCGGGCGATTGGCATCGGGCCAACTCGTAAGCGCTGCGCTGCCGTCGGCATAGCGGTTGATCATGGACAGGCCTTCTTCCATGCCCGCCTCCGCGGCCACCATGGCGGTGTTCCAGGATTGCGAGCGGGCGGCGGTTGTGTACTCAAAGCGAGTGAGTAACAGAAAACTGCCCAGCGTGGCGCAGAGAATCGCGCCAATGACCAGGGCTACCAAGAGGACGCTGCCGTTGTCTTGCCGATGGGTGGGTTGATGATATTTCATGACTAATTACCTTTCCATTTAGTTTCGAATCACAATTTTGGCGGTTTGCACGCTTTCGGTGTTTATTTTTTGCCCTAAGATCGTTCGCGAGCAGCGCCAACTGACGCTCACTAATTTACAAATGGCTGGATTATTGGAGGCGGAGTAAAATCCCATCGCCCCGGTGTCCGTTGGGTTGCGCTGAAAGATGTCAAATAGGAGATAGTCGCAATTTTTCAACAGGGTGGTGGTGCTCGCGCCCAGGGTTCGGGTTAGGAGGCCCGAAGTCGGATCCCAGGCAATCGTCAATTGATTGGTATTGGCATCCAGCAAGACCAGTCGGTTGGTGGCGAAGGTTTGCATGGAACTGGCTTCCCGGATGTCCCGTGACAACCGGTCCAAAGCGAAAAGACTGGCTTTGTTCAAGTCCACATAATTTCCCATGGCTACAAAACTGCGAGTGCTGAAAATGAAGGCATACAGCACGATCCCCATGACGACGCTGGAAATGGCAACCGAGACCAGGAGCTCGACAAGGGTGAAAGCGGCTACTTGGGGCGATGGTTTAACAGGAATTAGCATGCAGGGTTTGAGGGTTGAATGGGTGAGCGGCTGAATGCGGTGATAAAATGAAAATCTAAATTGCGCTACCCAATAAGTTTCCGGCTTGGTTGCTTGCGCAATGGGTCAATTAAAGAAGGTATAATTCTGGACGCCGTAGCGGCCAATCAGGGTTTGCATCTGCCGATTGTGGGTGACTCGAGAGCTACCATAAGAATTGGTCCAGGACACGGAAACGGTAATTAGTCGCAGGTTGGAATTGTAGCCGGCCGTGGTGCCCGGATCGGAAATGGTAAACTGCCCGTAATAGTCCTGACCAGTTGCCGTCGGAGTTGTGTTGACTACGTAAGTGCCGGTGGTGCCCAGCGGATAATAGGAAGCGGTAAACGTAGCGGGAACCATGTTGCTGCTGGTGAGTTGATCGAACGTATACAGGCGGATGCCTTCCATTTTTTCCAAGATGACCTGCGTTGCGCGCAAAGATTCACGTGAAAACTTGATTTCAGAAAACCCGTATGAAATGCCGCCCAGAAGTCCGATCAATGTGATTGTGGTGATCGAGGTCGCCATCAGAACTTCGACCAGCGTGAAAGCCCTCGCGGAGGGATTGGGATTTATCCTGTCAATTTTAATACACATGGTGCCTCAATTTTAGTTATTATCCTTTGACATCTCCTTTAGTACGACAACTGAATGCCTATTGGGCAACTCCTATGCCACGCGTTCGGCGCTGGCAGCTCAATTCACTTGGCCGAGCCGAAAACGTCCGTAATACCAGCCAACATTGCTGTTTAGAAAACTAAGCGACATGCGGGGAATTCGCAGCTTGAGCTAAAAATGGATTCGCTTATGGTCCTATTGGTTTTGGAAGGGCGGAGAATCGCTTCCGACGCAAGTCGGGGGAGGAAAGTCCGAACTCCATAGGGCGCGATGCCGTGTAACTCCGATTTCGTCGGAGATACACACGGGCGCGGACGCTGTGAGGCGTCCCGACGGAAAGTGCCACAGAAAACAAACCGCCGCGGCCACGGCAACGTGGTCGCGGTAAGGGTGAAAAGGTGCGGTAAGAGCGCACCGCGCGAAGCGTAAGCGACGCGGCACGGAAAACCCCATCGGGTGCAAGGCCAAATAGGGAACCTCGGAGCGGCCCGCTCCACGTTGCGCGCAAGCGGAACGGGTTCCGGGTATTGGCTGCTAAGACAAATGATTCTCTCCTCGGAGCAATCCGGGCAGACAGAAATCGGCTTACAGCCCTTCCAAAACCATTTCTGCTGCGGGGCGGTCGACGGGAAAAGTCCTTATGGTTTTGCTTTGAGCATGAGCCTGCTTACGTCGGCTGCTACCTCCGCCTAGTTCACGAACGAAGCCTCGTTGGCCTGCAGCAGGGCGTGGGCGTATTCCTGCCACCCGGTGAGCGGGGAGCGTTTCCGGAATTCCGGGGGCTTGTTATTCTGGAGGCGCTGCTTTTGTTTTGGGCCCAGGCGGTGCGGATTGCCGTCGGCTGCCGCCGGCAACGGCGCAGTTTCTTTGGTTGGCTTCTCCGGGATGGGTGTTTGAGCGACGAAATCGAGGCCCAACCGAATTTCATCCGCGCGCGCGGGCCGCTGATATATCCGTTCGTAGAGAAATTGAATGCGCTCGGTGTCGTTGCCGCACCCGCCGAAGGTCTTCAAGGACACCAGGTGCTTGGCTTGCTCGACGACGACGGGGCTGTTCATGAGGAACAACGCCTGTTGCGGCACGCTCGTTTCATACCGTTTGCCACTCGGCATGTCCGGGTTGGCGAAATCAAAATTCACGAACACATCCAACAACTCCGAGCGATCCACCAGACCGTAAATGGTCCGGCGCGTCGAGTCGGAGTTACGCGCCAGGTTCACGGGCCGGCCATACATGGTTTCGTCCAGCGCACCGCCGATGGCCAGCAGCGAATCCCGCAAGGTCTCGAATTCCAGCCGCTGAATGTTGGCCCGCCAGAGCAGCCGGTTGAATGGATCCGTCTGCGCATAACGCGGGTTGTTCACCGTGGTTTGCTGATACACGCTCGAAAGCATGATCAGCCGGTGAATGCTTTTGATGCTCCAATGCGCCTCCACAAAGCGCGCGGCCAGATAATCGAGCAAGGCCGGATGGCTCGGCGGCTCGGACATCGTGCCGAAGTCGTCGGGCGTCGTCACCAAGCCTTCGCCGAAGTGATGCTGCCAGATGCGATTGACCATCACACGGGGCGTAAGCGGATTGCTGGGGTTGACGATGGCATGCGCCAGTTCGAGCCGGCCGCTTCCGTTGGTGAGATCGGCACGGTTGAGCGGAGACAGAATTTCGAGAAAGCGCCGCGGCGCAATCGGACCTTTGTTTTCGGCCTCACCGCGCAGCAACACCGGCGAATCGTGCGGGTGCGTGGAATCCTGCACGCGCATCGCCCGCATGGGCGCTCCCGGATGCGTCATCTCCAGCTGCGCCACCTCGCCGGCGTTCTCTCGAGTTTCGCGCTGTACCGCCCGGATTTTCTCGCGATCACGGCTGCGCCGTACTTCGCGAAACTCGGTCGTTAATTGTTCCTTCTTGTCCTCGAGTTGGTTTCGTTTTTTGTAGTAATCGAGATAGTCCGGCGTGTTTTCGATTTTTTGGACCACGGTTTCCACCGGCGGCTCGATGGTGCTGGCGAAAATGCCGTGCAACGAATAATAATCCTTCGTCGGAATCGGATCGAACTTGTGGTCGTGGCAGCGGGCACACGAAACGGTTAAACCCAGAAATCCTTTCGTCACTACGTCAATGCGGTCATTGATGATGTCGTTCGGCATCCCCATGAAGCGGTCGCCCACCGTGAGAAAGCCGAGCGCGGTCAGGTTGGTGGGATTGCGTTTCGTGGCCGGGAGTTTGTCGGCGGCCAGTTGCTCGATGACAAAGACGTTGTAGGGCTTGTCGTCATTGAAACTGCGAATCACGTAGTCGCGGTAGGTCCAGGCGTACGGGTAATTCGGGTCTTCGCGTTGGCGTTTAACCTGGCCTTTGGTGTCGCTATACCGCGCCACGTCCAGCCAATGGCGGCCCCAACGCTCACCGTAATGCGGCGACGCCAGCAGGCGATCCACGACTATCGCGAAGGCCTCGGGCGATTCGTCCTTGAGGAAAGCGTCCACCTCGTCCGTCGTGGGTGGGAGACCGATGAGATCGAAGGTGGCCCGGCGCAGCAAAGTGCGTTTATCGGTCGCCGGATTGGGCTTCATGTGCTGTGCTTCCAGCTGCGCCAGGATGAAATTGTCCACAGGCGTCTGGCCCCACGTCGGGTCTTTCACTTCGGGCACGCTGGGTTTGGTGAGTGGCTGCCAGGCCCAATGGTCGCTGCCGGAATCTTTCCTCACTTTTTGCGCCGGGGCCGCCAGGCGGGGATCGGGTGCGCCCATTTTAACCCAGGTTTCCAGATCGGTGATTTGCTGGGCCGAAAGTTTTTTGTCCTTGGGCGGCATTTGCAAATCCAGATCGGTATAGCGCACGGCCTTGATGAGCAGACTTTTTTCCAGATCGCCCGGCACAATGGCTGGACCGGTCGCGCCGCCTTTCAATACCCCTTCGCGCGTATCGAGGAGCAAGCCGCCTTTTACTTTTTCCGCCTGGCTGCTATGGCACTTGTAACAATTGTCCGCGAGCAACGGGCGGATTTTGTTCTCGAAGAACTGGGTCTGGGCGGGCGTGAGTTCGGCGGCAACGCTTTGGTAAGCTATCAGAATCAAAGCGAGCATAAGGACAACCCTCACCCCGGCCCTCTCCCATCCGATGGGAGAGGGAGAATCATTCACCGACTTCAGGCATGGCGAGCGACTGCGATTGCCGAAGGTATGTCCAAAAAAGCTGAGACAGCCGGTTGCTGTTCCCTCTCCCGTCGGACGGGAGAGGGTCAGGGTGAGGGCTTTCGGCTTGTTGCTCACGCCATGATCCCCTTCACCACATTCCCCTCCACATTCGTCAGCCGGAAATCCCGGCCATTGTAGCGATACGTCAATTTCGTGTGATCGAAGCCGAGCAACGCCAGAATCGTGGCATGCAAATCATGAATGTGTACCTTGTCGGTGGTCGCCGCCGCCCCAAATTCATCCGTCGCGCCGTAAACCGTTCCTCCTTTCACCCCGCCGCCAGCGAAGACGGTCGTAAAAGCCTTCGCGTTATGATCACGGCCCGGGTTGTCGTTGCCATTTCGGTCCTTGACCGGTTTACGTCCGAACTCGCCGCCCCAGACTACCAAGGTATCGTCGAACAGGTTACGTTGTTTCAAATCTGCGATGAAGGCGGCGAGCGGCTGATCAATTTCCTTCGCGCTCGCGGGCAGCCGATCTTCAATGTCCTGATGATGATCCCAACCGCCGGCCCAGACCTGCACAAAACGCACGCCGCGTTCAATCAAGCGCCGGGCGAGGAGCAGTTGATTGCCCTGGCTGGTGCGCCCGTACGCCTCGCGCACCACCGCCGGCTCCTTCTGGATATCGAAGGCGTCGGTTGCTTCCGTCTGCATCTTGAACGCCATTTCGTACGACTGCAGGCGCGCTTCCAGGTGAGCGTCCTTCTGGAGATTCTGGGCGTGCAGTTCGTTGAGTTCATGCACGAGATTCAGTTGGCGGCGTTGTTCTTTGAGCGGGATGTAGGGATTGCGGATGTTTTCAATCATCTGCTCCACCGCCGTAACTTTGGTATTGATGCTCACGCCTTGGTAGAGGCCCGGCAGAAATGAGGATTGCCAGTTGGCGCTGCCGCCGGGCGGGGGGCCGCCCGGACGCAAGGAAATGTACCCGGGCATGTTTTGATTCTCCGTGCCCAGACCGTACAACACCCACGAGCCGAGGCTGGGCCGCGCCAGGCGCGAGGAGCCCGTGTTCATGAACACCGTTGCCACTTCGTGTGCTGGAATATCGGTGTAACACGAACGCACGATACAGAGCTCATCCACCATTTCGCCGAGCTTCGGAAACACTTCACTGACTTCGATGCCCGATTTCCCGTGCTTCGAGAATTTGAACGGCGACGCCATGGCGACGCCGTCCAAGCCGGGGATGGCTTTGCCGTCGTATTTGGCGAGCGCGGGTTTGGGATCCCAGGTATCAACGTGGGAGGGCGCTCCCTGGGCAAAGATGTGCACGACATGTTTGGCTCGGGCGGGTAACGGCGGAGTGCGCGGGAGCAATGAATCCGCGATGGCCTCCGCGGCCGGCGCATTATTCAGAACAACTCCCTCTCCGAAGAGAGCCGCCAGACTCAAGGCCCCAAAACCCATCGCGGCGCGGTTCAGGAATTGCCGGCGGGTGAGAAAGCAATCCGCCAGTTGCGCGGAGTGCTCCTGCTTGTGCTTGTCGTGGGCGTTCATAAGTCTAACAATACGCTTAGAGACGGCGGTGCCGAGTTCAAGGTTTCAAAGGAATTGCACCCCGCGTGCCAGCCGATGATCAAAATCAAAAATCTCAACGGTGAATGTCAGCAATGTGGCGGGGCCATTGAATTCCGCGCGGAAACCACGGGTATGACGGCGGATTGTCCGCATTGTGGGCAACCCACGGAACTCCGGCTGGCGGGCCCGCCTGAATCCGCTGCGCCGGAGCAAACCAAGGCCATCATCTACACGATGTTGGCCCTGGCAATTCTCGTTGGCGGGTTGGTGGTCACCCTCGTGGTGCTCAAGCGCGCCGAACGGCTGAGCGACCGTCACCGGGAAGCCCTCGCTCAAACCAACGCGCCCGCATCCTTCCCGCCGGCCAATCCGTTCGCGCCGTCCGGATTCAGGGCTTCCCCGGTTGTCTTGGCGAACAGCGAGAGCGGGGGCGTCATTTATGCCGTGGGCAAAGTTTACAACCTTACCAGCCGGCAGCGATTTGGCGTCGCCGTCGAGCTCGAACTCCTCGATGGCCACGGTGATAAAGTTGGCGATGCCAAGGATTATCAAGCCCTCCTCGAACCCAACGCCGAATGGCAATTCCGGGCGTTGGTTGTGGCGAAAAACGCGGTGGCCGCAAAGGTGGTGGCGATTCGGGAAGTGCTTTAGGTTGCCATGGCTGATCGCCTGCCCATTTATGAAATCGAGTCGGACATCGTTGCGGCGCTGAAAGCCAGGCGGCGACTCGTGCTGCAGGCACCGACGGGCTCCGGCAAATCCACGCAAGTCCCGCAGATTTTGCTCCAGCACGGATTGCTCGGCGACGGCCAAGTCGTCATACTCCAACCCCGCCGGCTCGCAGCGCGACTGCTCGCGTCGCGCGTCGCGCAGGAGCTCAGCGTGGAACTGGGCCGCGAAGTGGGCTACCAAGTTCGCTTCGAAAACTTCACTAGTCGAGCCACGCGTATCAAGTTTGAGACGGAAGGCATATTGCTGCGGCAACTGATCCAGGACGAGACGCTGCCCGGCGTCGCCGCGGTCATCTTCGACGAATTTCACGAACGCCATCTCTACGGCGACATCACGCTGGCCCGCGCGCTCGACATTCAGGAACAGCATCGCCCCGATTTACTGATTATTGTCATGTCCGCGACGCTGAACGCGGGTGAGTTGGAGCAATACCTTTCCGTTCGTAGCAGCCGACGTGAGGAGGCTCATGCTAATCCAGGGAGCCGTCAGAGCTTCCTCACGTCGGCTGCTACAGGGGACTATCAGTGCTCCGTGCTTCGTTCCGAAGGCCGCACCTTTCCGGTCGAGGTTGGATATCTCCCGCATCGCCTTGGGGCCAATCCGCCGCCGCCGTGGGAACTGGCCGCGGACGCGTTCAGCCATTTTGTGAACACTAAAGGCCAAGGCGATGTGCTGGTGTTTATGCCCGGCGGCTTCGAGATAGCGCAAACCATTGCGGCTATTCGAAACACGTCGGCGGCGCGCGGTTACCTCGTCCTGCCTTTGCACGGCGAGCTCTCACCGCGCGATCAGGACGCTGCCGTGGCCCGTTATGAGCAACCCAAGGTCATCGTGGCGACCAACGTGGCGGAAACCAGCATCACGATTGACGGCGTGCGACTGGTGATTGACAGCGGTCTCGCCCGCATCCCGCGCTATGATGCCCATCGCGGCATCAATACCTTGCTGGTGGAGAAAATATCCCAAGCCAGCTGCGATCAGCGGGCGGGCCGCGCCGGGCGGACGGCGCCGGGCCAGTGCCTGCGGCTTTGGTCCCGCTCCGAGCACGAGGAGCGCGCTCCGCAGGAATTGCCGGAAATCCGACGCCTCGATCTCGCGGAAGTTGTCCTTACCCTCAAGGCGGCGGGCGTGGACGACTTGCGCCGGTTTCGTTGGCTGGAAAAACCCGACGAGATTTCGCTGACCCATGCGGAGGAGTTGCTGTTGGATTTGGGCGCGCTTCAAAGTAGGGCAGGCGTCTCGCCTGCCAGTGGGGAGCAACGCGACGCAGTCCAATTAGCTCAACCGCTCGCGCCGAAACGCGAGCCTGGCAGGCGAGACGCCTGCCCTACTCTAATCACCCCCATCGGTCGCAAGATGCTGGCTTTTCCGACGCATCCCCGGTACGCGCGCATGCTGCTGGCGGCGCAGGAGTATGGCTGTGTTTATCAGGCCTGTCTCGTTGCGGCGCTGACCCAGGGCCGGGATTTGCTGCTGCGAAGCGGGGGCAAGGAAGTGGCCGCCGACCGGGAGGAACAGTTGGGAGACAAGGCGACGTCCGATTTTTGGATTCTCATGCGCGCCTGGAATTACGCGGCGAATAATCAATTTCGCCTCGAGGCCTGCCGCCGCCTCGGCATCCACGCCGTTACGGCGCGCCAAGTCGGGCCGCTGCTGGAACAATTTCTTCGCATCGCGAAGGCCGAGGGCCTGGACACCCAGCCGCGCGAGGTGCCGGACGAAGCGTTGCGGAAATGCCTCCTCACTGCGTTCAGCGACCGCGTAGCGCGGCGGCTCGATCAAGGAACGTTGCGTTGCGAACTGGTTCACGGACGCCGGGGCGTGCTGGCGCGGGAAAGCGTGGTGGACAAGAGCCCGCTGTTTGTCGCGGCGGAGGTGCGTGAAGTCGAACAGCGAGGGGGAGAGCTGAACACCTTGCTCTCGCTCGCCACGGCGATCGAAGCGGACTGGCTCCAGGAGCTTTTCCCAGATGACCTCAAGCGAGACGTCCACGTCCACTGGGACGCGCAGACCAAGCGCGTCCAAGCGGCCGAGGTGTTGCGGTTCCGCGATCTGGCGTTGGACTCCAAGCGCCTGGAACCGCCACCTGCGGAGGCCGCCGCCCGCTTGCTGGCCGGAGAAATCAATGCGGGCCGGTTGCCGCTACCTAATTGGGATCACGGCGTTGAGCAATGGCTGCTGCGGCTCCGATTGCTCGGCCAGCATTGCACGGATTTGCAATTGCCGCCGATTACCGACGAAGACAAGCAGCACCTCATCGAGCAACTTTGTCACGGCGCAGTCAGTTACAAGGACATCAAGGAGCGCGAGGTGAAGCCGGTGGTGATGTCGTGGCTTTCGCACGCTCAACGTGAGTTGATGGACAAACACGCACCGGAGCGCCTCACGCTGACCAATGGCCGCACGCCGAAAGTGTCCTACGAACCCGGCAATCCACCGCACATTTCTTTGCGCATCCAGGAACTTTACGGGGTGACGCAAACGCCGAAGATCGCGCTGGGCCGCGTGCCGGTGGTGGTCCACATCCTGACGCCGGGCATGAAGCCGATTCAAATCACACAAGACCTGGCGAACTTTTGGCGCGAACAATATCCGAAGGTGAAGCCGGAATTGCAGCGCAAGTATCCCCGGCACGAGTGGCGGTAGGTGTGTGGTGTGTGTTTTCTCGAAAGCACGTCTGCAGTTGCTTGACACAAGTTCTGCACCTGAGTATCGCCGCGCTATGCCATGCCGCCAGCACCAACTGCCCAGACGAACAGGATCCCAAACTTTCGGGCTGATTCTGGTGTTATGCGCGTGCCTTTGTGGCGCAGCGGCCGAGTTTTCAAAACCTAAATGGTACGATGAACTCGTCACAGCGATTAAAGCCAACAATGTGGCGTCCTTTGAACGGGTTTATGCCACAAATTCTCTCACGCCCGACACCGCGTTGAACGTCAACGCCTCAACTTCATTGATGGTCGCCTCTTCACTCGGCAGTCTCGATGTAGTGAAGTGGCTACTGAGCCGTGGGGTAAATGTCAAAGCCCGCACAATTCTCGAAGACCCGGAAAAGTCACCCGGAGTCGCCGACTGCACGGCTTTGCATCTAGCCTGTGCCCGCAATCATGTGGAAGTTGCAAAGGTTCTCATTGAACACGGCGCGGATTTGAGCCAACAGGATGGCAACGGTAACTCGCCGTTCATTCTTGCCTGCGCCAAGGGACATTTGGAAATGATCAGACTTCTGATCGAACACGGAGCCAATGTCGAAATGACAAACGGTCATAGCTGGACACCTCTTCTGGTTGCGGTGGATCAGGATCAAGTTGCCGTGGCGAAGTTTTTCATTTCCCAAGGTGCGAACATCAACGCTAAATACCCGAATGGCCGGAACGCCCTTATGAAAGCCGCCGAATTAGGAAATGAAGAGTTGGTGAACTTGTTCATTGAAAAAGGAGCCGATGTGAATCATACCAACTCCAGTGGCGCCAATGCGCTGATTGACGCTGCGGTTGCAGGGCACGACAAAGTCGTAAAGTTGCTGATTCAAGGAGGGGCAAAACTTGACCGACGGGACGAGGAAGGCTGGACAGCTTTGATGAAAGCGGCAGCACACGGTCACTGCGAAACAGTCAAAGCACTCTGTGCAGCCGGTGCCAATCCAGCTACGACAAACAAATTGGGGCGCACAGGCTTTGACTATGCCAAGGGGATCACCGGCACCAATGTTCTCACCAAAACCAGCAATCTGCAGCCGCTAATTGATAGCGGCTCGATTGCTCGGGAAGACCTTTACTACGTGATCCTGCGGGTTGCTGGCGAGGGTGACTTCGATTGTGTCACCAAAGTGTTGGCGGATTACAACAAGCGTTTCATCCCGAAGCCGGCAAATAACTGATTCGCCTCGGACTGTTGAGATGTTGGCCGTACCGGGCGAAAAACCTTTCGCCATTCGGGCACGTTGGCTCTAGCTTTGTTTCGGCGATGACGAGCTTTCTCGACAAACTATCCGGGCGCTTAACCGCGCCGAAACTAACACGCGGACGGATCGCCCTTGTCATTGCGGTCGCGGTGGTGGCCGATCTCCTGCAGATCGTGCTGTTACCGCTCGAATGGATGTTCGTCCAACAGATCGTGGATGTTATCGCGATGGTCCTGGCGGTCTGGTTGCTCGGATTTCACGTGTTGCTGCTGCCGACGTTTGCCGTGGAATTCATTCCCGTGGTGGAC
Source organism: Verrucomicrobiota bacterium (assembly GCA_025350905.1). GTDB lineage: Bacteria > Verrucomicrobiota > Verrucomicrobiia > Limisphaerales > JADLHS01 > JADLHS01. The sequence continues at coordinate 1,854 of JANXWY010000285.1, read as the reverse complement.
ATGTTGCCCACTTGGACGGCCTGTGTCGTGGCGGTCATCGCGCTGCGGAAGCGCGCGCAACGCCCGACTCCCGACCTTCCGTCCGTCAGCGAATTGCCGGCGCCAACCTCGCCGTCGCTGCAACTTCCGCCGCCGCCACCGGCTGTCCCGCCAGCGCACGATTGACTTGGTGTGAGCGCGTGGACAGATTTCCGCCAACATGAGCGCCGAACCCATCCTGTTTGCCAAAAGTAAAACCGACATCTGCCTGCTACCGGAGATGTCCAATCGCCACGGTCTCATCGCGGGGGCAACCGGCACAGGCAAAACTGTGACGTTGCAGGTATTGGCGGAAAGTTTTAGCGCGATGGGCGTGCCGGTGTTTCTGGCGGACGTGAAGGGCGATCTCGCCGGCATTTCGCAGCCGGGCGGTCAATCACCAAAAGTGCAGGAGCGCGTCAGGCAACTCAAACTGGATGGCTACACGCCGGGCGGTTGCCCGGTTACGTTCTGGGATGTCTTCGGCGAAAAGGGCCATCCGATCCGCGCGACGATTTCCGAGATGGGCCCGCTGTTGCTTGCGCGTCTGTTGCAATTGAACGACACGCAGGCGGGCGTGTTGAACATCGTCTTTCACGTCGCGGATGAAAACGGGTTGCTGCTGCTCGATCTCAAAGACCTGCGGGCCATGCTGCAATACGTGGGCGACAACGCGGCGCAGTTCACCACGAAGTATGGCAACATCTCGCCCGCCAGCATTGGTGCGATCCAACGCAACCTGCTCGCGCTCGAATCGCAGGGTGCGGACAAATACTTTGCCGAGCCCGCGCTCAACCTCGACGATTTCATCCAGACCGACGCCAACGGGCGAGGCATCATCAACCTCCTCGCCGCCGACCGCCTCATGCAATCGCCGCGCGTCTATGCCACGCTGCTGTTGTGGTTGCTGTCGGAACTTTTCGAGCGATTACCGGAAGTGGGCGACCCGCCGAAACCCAAGTTGGTTTTCTTTTTCGACGAGGCGCACTTGCTGTTCAATGAAATCGAGCCGGCCCTGCTGGAAAAGATTGAACAGATCGTGCGCTTGGTCCGCTCGAAAGGGGTAGGCATTTTCTTCGTGACACAAAACCCGCGCGATGTGCCGGACAACGTGCTGGGGCAATTGGGCAACCGCGTGCAGCACGCGCTCCGCGCCTTCACCCCGCGCGATCAGAAGGCGGTTCAAGCGGCCGCGGACACCTTTCGCGCGAATCCAAAACTCAAGACTACCGAAGCGCTCATGGAGCTCGGGGTGGGAGAGGCACTCGTTTCCTGTCTCGACGAGAATGGCCAGCCGCAAGTCGTCGAGCGGGCTTTCATTATCCCACCCCGAAGTCAGCTAGGGCCGATCACTCCCCAGCAACGCCAGCAAATCATGGCGAACTCCATCGTGGCCGGTGTTTATGACAAAGTAGTGGATCGAGAGTCGGCCTATGAGAAGCTGAATCAGGCCGTCCAACAAGCTCCGCCGCCCGCGGCGGCCGGTGGCGGATTCTGGGGGGCCATTTTCGGCGGCGACTCTTCCGGGCCGGCCCCCATGACCATTCCTCGAACTTCCCCCGGTGGGCGACAACCGGATTCCATGGCGACCATCGCCACCAAGAGTGTGGTGCGCTCGGTCAGCAGCGCGATCGGCAGCAGCCTCGGCCGGCAGGTCATCCGCGGTTTGATGGGCAGCTTGTTCGGCGGCGGGCGGCGACGCTGATTTTGTCACGGCACTTTGCTGCGATAGAAGCGGGATGGGAAATTCGTCGCACCCGGATCGCTTAGGAGGAACAAACCGCTGGGACTGGCGACATTCGTCGCCACGGGGGTCCAGGTTTGAAAATCCGTTGT
>JANXWY010000264.1 GCA_025350905.1 Verrucomicrobiota bacterium | reverse complement strand
CCAGGCCGACCCACACCATCCGTTCCTGAGCCTTCACATCCAAAAAAGTAAGGTGGCCGCCGACGATGCGCCAGCGGCCACCTGAAAGAGTCCGGGGTCAGATCACTCGAAACTGCCGCCCCCACCGGCCTTGGATTTGTCCGCGTACCATTTTTCCCAGTCCTCCGGGCTGACCACCTCGAATTCCCCGCGCATCACGGAGTGTCCGCTGCCGCAGAGTTGGGCGCAGGTGATGGCGTATTTGCCCACCTTGTTGGGCACGAAATGGACCGGAATGCTCATGCCCGGGATGGCGTCCTGGGTGACCCGCATTGCGCCGACCTTGAAACAATGGATGACATCCATGCTGGAAACCCGGCACACGGCGGCCCGGCCGACGGGAAGCTTGAAGGGTTCACCGGCGACACACACGACGTCGTCTTTGGCCGCTGCGTCGGCGGCCACGATGCCGAAGGGGTTGCCTTGGGAAGCCTCCTTGATCTCCTGTTTGCCGAACTTGTTATCGGGGCCGGCGAAATGGGCGTTCCACTTGAATTGCATGCCCATGATCTGGACTTCGATCGGGTCGGTCTTGGGGTTGCCCGTGGCGGCCGGCAGGTCATCGACGGCATGGGCCCAAAGCGGGATGGCGAACCCGATGAGCAACACCGCCTCGATCACGGCCACGCCGCCCTCGAGATAGGTCGACATGTTGCTCTTGACCCCGGCGTGGTTGGCACTGGGGTTGGCGGCCTTGCGGAACTTGACCAGTGCGATCAGGTAATACGCCAGCCAACCCACGAACAGGACCAGCATCAGCAGGTGGACATACGCGGTGAAATCATCGAGGGCGGACGCGTGATTCGAAGCCGACGCCGGCAACCCTAGCATTTCAAGAATCTTAGTCATGGCGGAGAAAGGGACAGGGCGAACCTGGAAAACTGCGGTCAATTGTGTTGCGGATCATTCTGCTCGCCGGGGACGATCTCCCCCGAGTTCCGGGCGCGCCGGACGATGAACACGAAGAAACTGGCGAAGGCGATCCAGAAACCCAGCACGAAGACGAGCAGGGTGAAAATCCCGGCGTTCATGCCTTTGACCATGGAGGAGTCGCTCTGACCGAAGCAGGCCGCGCAGGCCCAGGCCCGGTCGGAGGCCGCCCAGGCCGCCCACAGCAGGGTCAGGAACGGGAGAAGTTTGCGGTGACGCGTCACAGGTAGCTGATGTGGCGGAGCTTCTTCAGGAAATAACGGGTGTACACGACCAACCCCACGGCCGACGCCAGCGCCACGCCCGACCATACCAAGTCCTGGGTGGTGCCGCCGTCGCGGTAATTTGAAAAACACCAACCCGAGAGGATCAGCATCAGCATGATCGACGCCGCGAGAAACACGACATGGAACGCCTTAAGGGACATAATGGGTCTTCATCTTGGAGTCACGGGGAAGGTCATGACTGCTCCAGAGCGTCAGGCTCCCCAAGGCCACGAAGAACGCGGCCGTGACGGCCAGGACACTGTAGATCATCTTTTTCTCATCCAACAGGTGCATGAAATACCCGGCGACGAGGAATGATTTGATGGAGGCGATGAACAGCGCGATCGAGATCGTCACCGCCATGCTCTCGAAATGGACGTAGTACATCCCGACCGTCAGCAGCGTGCCGAACAACAGGGCCACAAACACGCCGATATAGACCCGGACATGGCTGGAAATGTCGTGGGCGGCGTGGGCCGTCGCATCGGGGGAGGAATGGGAATGGTCGCTCATGGGTTCAAAGGAGATAAACCACGGGAAACAGGAAGATCCAGACGAGATCGACAAAGTGCCAGAAGAGACCGACCACCTCGATGCGGTTGGTGAATTGCTCGGGGTTGGTCCGCCACATCCGGGAACCCGGGAAGGCGAAATAGGCCATCACGAGGGCGCCGACGAACACGTGCAGGCCGTGCAGCGCCGTGATCGTGAAATAGATCGCGAAGAAGTTGTGGTTCCTCGGGATGAAGGCCTCCAACCGGGAGATCTCGTCCCGCTTGATGGCTTTCGCCACATGCTCATGCCCCGCCTCGGCCGCATGCGCCTCCCCGGCCTTGGGCTTCGGGGGATCGGCGGTGAACTGGACCTCGGCGACTTTTTCCTTGGTCAACCGGTCCAGGTTCCAGATGTCGGCAAAGCTCCAGAATCCCGGGTGTTTGCCGTTCACCTCCAAGTGGCCGGTGTGAACCTCGCCGTTCTTCAGGCGGAGTTCATAGTGGGTGAACTTCTCGTTATAATCGTAGGATTTCACCCCCAGGAACCCGAACGCGCACATGAGCGTCAGGATCATGTAGCGCCTGAAGGCCGCGATCTTGCCCATCTTGAGGGAAGCCCAAGCCATGACCACGGTGACCGAGGAGCTGATCAGGACCACGGTGTTGAAGGTCCCGATCGGGATGTTCAACAAACCGTGGGGCCAACCGAGGCGCATCTCCGGCCAGACCCCGTCCGGGGCCTGCACCCGCAACAGGATATAAGAGGAGAACAACGCGCCGAAGAGCATGATCTCCGAGGCCAGGAAGAGCCAGATTCCGACCTTGGCATTATACAGGCCGGTATCCGGGCGGGCCTTGTATGTATAGGGGATTTCCATGAAATGTCAGGGATGGGGACTCGGGATCAGACCTTCTGTCCTTGGGGCGTGAAGTCCCGGGCCGCCCCGGGGCTGCTGTACTCGTAAGGCCCCCGATAGACGATGGGCTCGGTGGCAAAATTACCATGCGGCGGCGGGGTGGGGGTCGCCCAGTCCAAGGTGGTCGCCTGCCAGGGATTGTCGCTCTCGACCTTGCGGCCGTTCCGGATGCTGAGGAACAGGTTCACGATGAACGGCAGCTGGGCGAGGCCCAGCAGGACCGCGGCGTGGGTGATCGAGGTGTTGAGCTTGATCGCAATGTCATCCGCTCCGAAGTACGTGGTGCCGCCGTCGGCCATGCGGCGTGACATGCCCTTCAAACCTTGGATGAACATGGGTGCGAACACCAGGTTCATGCCCAGGAGCGAGAACCAAAAGTGGATCTTGCCCAAGGTTTCATTCATGTACCTGCCCGTCATCTTGGGGAACCAGAAATAGATGCCGGCCATCAGCCCAAAGATCGTCCCGGGGGCCACCACATAATGGAAGTGGCCGATCACATAGTACGAATCGTGGAGATAAATGTCCGAGGCGTTGAAACCGAGGGGCAGCCCGGTCAGACCGCCGATGCCGAACATGGGGAGGAACGCCAGCGCAAAGAGCATCGGCGTGTTAAACCGGATCGAGCCCCCCCACAGCGAGATAAAAAAGCACGTCAACAAAATCACCGACGGAATCGAGATGATCATCGTCGTGGTCTGGAAGAACGCGGAAATTTTTGTGCCCATGCCGGTCAGATACATGTGATGCGCCCAGACGATGAACGACAGGAAACCGATGGCCAGCACGGAAAAGACGAGCGATTTGTAACCCCAGATCGTCTTGCGCGTGTTGTTGGCAATGATCTCGCACACGATCCCCATGCCGGGAAGAATCAACACGTACACCTCGGGGTGACCCAGAAACCAGAACAGGTGTTGCCACAACAGCGGGCTGCCGCCGCCGCTGATGTCCGCCAGTCGCCCCCCGACGGCCAGCCCGGTCGGCAGGAAAAAGCTCGTGCCAAAAAGATTGTCCATCAACTGCATCACGCTCGCGGCTTCCAAGGGCGGAAACGCGAGGAGCAGCAGAAAGCCCGTCACGAACTGCGCCCACACAAAAAACGGCAGGCGCATCCAGGTCATCCCCGGGGCGCGGAGTTGAATGATCGTGGCGATGAAATTCACCGCGCCCAGCAGGGAGGAAGAAATCAGAAACACCATGCCAATCAGCCAGAAGGCCTGGCCATGCGTGGGAATCGAAGTGGCCAGCGGCGAATAGGAGGTCCACCCCGCCTGCGCCGCCCCGCCGGGAATGAAGAAGCTGATGAACATGATGATGCCGCCGAGGAAATAGAACTGGTAACTCGCCATGTTCACGCGGGGGAAAGCCATGTCCGGCGCGCCGATTTGCAGCGGCACGACATAGTTGCCAAACGCGCCAAACGCCAGCGGCACAATCGCCAGGAACACCATGATCGTCCCGTGCATGGCGCCAAAGGAATTATAGAGATCGGGCGACATCTTGCCGTCCTTGGCCACGTCGCCGAGGACCTTCTCCAGCAACGAACCCACCAACGGAATCGGGTGGCCGGGATGCGCGATTTGCCAGCGCATGCACAACATCAGGCAGAAGCCGAACAACAGGAAAATCAGCGCTGTCAGGCCGTACTGAATGCCGATCATCTTGTGGTCGGTGGTGAAGATGTACTTCTGCATGAAGCCCGGCTCGTGGTGATGGGCTTCGTGGCCGCCACCATGCGCCGCGGTATGATTAGTTGCCTGCATTTGCTTTCGAGTTTTTTTTCTGTCCACCGGCCAAAAATTGCCTGACCCCGCCAAATTTGGGGCGTGAGTAAAACGAATCGGCGCCCGCCCTGTCAACGCCGGATTGCAGTGGTCCGCCCGCCGGTCCCGGTCGGTGGGGACATTCGGCCGCCCCCGGGCCAGCCCTAAACGGCGGCGCGATCAGCCTCGGCGGCTGTCGCTTCACGGTTTGGCGCCTGGGGAACATGGCGGTCACCGGATTTTGTCCGCCACCAGCACGATCAACAAGAGGGGCAGGTAAATGATCGAAGTGAAAAACAATTTCTTTGCACTCGGAACATCCAGCCGCTTCGCAAACTGAATCGCGTACCACAAATACGCGCTGCCCAGCAGAATCGCGCCCACCAGATACACCGGCCCGGCCAACTGGAAGAGAAACGGACACAGGCTCACCGGCAACAACCCCAGCGTGTGACTGACCGATTGCTGGGCCGTCCGGCTGCCATCCGGGTCCACGGCCGGCAACATTTGAAACCCGGCCTTCGCGTATTCGTCCTTGTAAATCCACGCGATGGCAAAGAAATGCGGCATCTGCCAGAACGCCAAAATCGCAAACAGCGCCCAACCGCCGCCGGTCAATTCGCCGCGGGCGGCCGCCCAACCCATCAACGGTGGCAACGCTCCGGGCACCGCGCCCACCGCGGTGTTCAGCCACGTGATCCGCTTGAGCGGCGTGTAAATGAACAGATAGCTCACCAGCGAAACCGCACCCAGCACGCTCGTCAGGGGATTCACCAGCAGGGCCAGATAGATCGTCCCGAGCAGCGAGCAGACGCCACCGAAGAGCATCACCGTCACCGGTTGCATTCGGCCCGAGGGCAGCGGGCGATCCGCCGTGCGGCGCATTTTCGCGTCGTATTCGCGTTCGAGCAATTGGTTCAACGCCGCCGCGCCGCTCGCGACCAGCGCCGTGCCGAACAGCGCGTGAAACATCAGCAAATAATCCATCGGGCCGCGGAACCCGATATAAAAACCCACCAGTGTGGTCAGCAACACCAGCAGTGTGAGCCGCGCCTTGATGAGATCGGCATAAACGGCCACCCAACCCTTGGCGGGCAGGGCGGCGGACACAAATTCGGGCGTCGTGGCGTTGTTCACAGATTTACAATGGCGGCGAGGCGCGCTGGGTGGCGCGCGACTTGAGCTGTCGAAGCGACCGAGGCACTCGCATTTCCTGCCGGACGGCGGAAACAAATAAGGCAACCGAGCACGCCTGTCACGAGCGAAAGTGCGCCCACGAGGACGTGCGCCGTGGCGACGTCCGCCGCTTTTTGCGACCAAATGGTCCACGCGCCGAGACCGGCTTGGACGAGAATCAATCCCAGCCAAAGGAAGGCGAGGCGGCGCAACGGCTGTGCCGAGTTGGCGTGCACGCCGTTGGTGCTCCACTCATCAGTCGCGCGTTCGCTGTCCGATTGCTTCGCCCGCCAGGCCAGCGCCGCCGCACAAATCAGGATCCCCAGCGCCATCAGCCGATGAAACATTTGCAAACCGATCTGCAGTGCCGTAATCGGATTCGCCGTGGTGAGCTCGAGTCGTTGGGCATTGTAAGCCGCCACCGCCACCGTATCCGTAGCCGGCCAGACTTTCCCGTACGCCAACGGGAAATCGGGAATGGCCAATCCGGCGTGCTGATGCCGCATCGTGGCGCCCAGGAGGAGTTGGAGGAAAATTAAAATCGTTGTGGCAAGGAACAGCGGACGCAACGGAGCGCCGCTCTCCGCTCCGACGCGTTCCGGGGCGTCCTGTGCCGCGCGCTGGGTCGGCGAGCTGCGCGCCAACCCCAACCACCAGCGGCTCGTGAACAGCGACAAGGCACAGATCAGGGCGAAGAAAAGTTGCGCCAGCGCGGCGTGGAAGATTCCAATCTGGTCCTTGAACAACACCACCCGCAACCCGCCCAGCACGCCTTGCAGCACCACGCCGAAAAATGCGATCACGCCCAGCCACCGCAGCCACCGCCGCGATTCTGTGAACCAAAGCCACCCCGCGAGGATCGTCGTGAGCAGGCCCACGCCGGAAGCCACGAGCCGGTGCGTATGCTCGTAGAAAATGCCACCCACCCACTTGGACGGGGGAAAGAGAAACATGTTGTAACCGTAAGTATTCGGCCAATCCGGCACCGCCATGCCGACGCCGTGGCTCGTCACCAGGCCGCCAACCCCGAGCAGCGCCAGCGTCGCCAGGGCGGTGAGGATGGCGAAACGATGCAGCCAGGGATTATAACGGGGCTCAGCCATGGATCAACGAGCTGGTATTTCCAAAAAACGAAAACCGCGTAAAACCATTGGCAGTCGCGGTTTTGGGGCGCAATTTATAAGCGGAAAACCGCTGCGACCTCCCAGCCGCAGCGGTTTTCCAGAATTCGATCCGCCTACTTCACTTCGAGCGTGAAGTCCGTTTTCGCGCCGTCGGCCGTCACCTCGACGTCCTGCTCGACGCCCGCCGGAGCGGCTTTGCGGTGCAGGGCCACGATTTTATATTTGCCGGCCGGCACGTCTTTGATGGTGAATGCGCCGTCCTTGCCCGTTACGGCAAAGTAAGGATGATCCACGACCGTGATGTAGGAGAACATCCACGGATGCACATCGCATTTGAATTTGAGGAAATTCTCGGCCGCCGGAAAAGTGAAGGTCAAATCTGCGGCTCCGGCAAACTGGGCCTTGTTTTCTTCCTTGTTGCCCCCGGCCGCGTTCGCTGGGCTGGGATGGACGTTGTGCATCGTTTGATCAGAATTTTTGACCAAAATCTTCTGCCCGGTCTGCGCCGCGCCCACGTAGGGAACATATTCGCAACCTTTTTGGTCCACCAGCACCGCCGGCGCGGCTGCGCCCGTGGATTTGCCGCTGATGCCCTTGAGCATCACCACGGTATCCGCCAGTTCCCCGCCCGCGCCCACGACGAAAAAGCGCGTCTTCATGGGCGTCGTATGGCCGGCGCTGCAGGCGGCATCGGTAATACCGGTGATTTCCTTTTCGGCCGGCGGTGTGCCTTTCAAGGTGACTTTGCCGGTGATATTGCCCGCGGTCGCCACTTGCAGGGCGACGGTAAAGCCGGCGACCAGTGCCAGCGTTTGATTCAGTTTCATGGTTTTTATTTTTTTGGTTGTAAAAAGTTAAACTAGGTTAGCAATCCGTGCCCGCTGAGCAAGCTTCCATCCGAAAATTCATGCCCGCTCATTGAGGCTTTGACGCCCACTTATGGTATTTCTTCAAAACGGCACGGCGACCAAATCCGCCATCACCTGCGCCATTTGGAGGGCCGTCTGCGCCGCTTCCTGACCCCGATTATGCTTCGGATCGAGGCAGCGCGCCTGGGCTTGCGCTTCGTTCTCCAAGAGCAACACTTCGTGCACCACCGGCACGCCGCTCGCCACCTGGATCTCCATGAGCGCGCGGGTCACGGCTTCACCGATATGGGCCGCATGGGTGGTTTCGCCTCGTAAAATGACGCCGAGGCAGAGGATGGCCGCCGGTCGCGGGTGAATCGTGGTCAGTTGCGCGACCACCACCGGGATTTCATAGGCGCCCGGTACCCGCACGACTTGCACGCTCGCTCCGGCGCGCTTCAGTTCCGTCTGCGCGGCGCGCACCATGGAGTCCACATAACGGGCGTTGTAGCGCGACGCCACGATGGCGAAGGCAGCGCCGGTTTTCCGGACGCGGGTTCTGGGAGCTGCTTTCAACATGGATCGCCCGGTTTAAGTGGTGGCCGGCACGGTCTCGACTTTGGCGTTGTTCTCCAAAAATTCCATGACTTTTTCGTGGGCCAGTTGGTCGTAAATTTCCACGACCCCATTGCGTTTCTGCAAATCCTTGATGAACTTTTCCGCCGGAATCTGATACATGCCCGCCAGCGTCTGGATGCGACGCAACACCTCCTCCTGGGCCACTTTGATTTCTTCCTTCTCGGCGATGCGTTGCACGAGAAAGGACAATTTCACCTGTTCCTTGGCATTGCCCGACGCCGCAGTGTAGATCGCATCCTTTTCCTTCTCGATGATGTCGCGGGACACGCCGCGCTTGGCATTTTCTTGCACCAGATTATAGACGATGTTGCGCGTCGTATTCGCGACGGTGCTCTCCGGCAGTTCAAAATTCACCTTGTCGAGCAACGCGCGGACGAGCTGGGCCCGCGTGTCCTTGTTTTGCTTGAACTTCAATTCGCTCTCCAGGTCGCGCCGCACGCCTTCGCGGAGCTTCTCCAGATTCTCCGCCTCGAAACTCTTGGCAAACGCGTCATCCAGCGCGGGCAGAACTTTTTCGCGCACCTCCACCACCTCAACTTCATAGACGCCTTTGCGCCCGGACAACTCCTTGTTCACGAAGTCCGGCGGGAAATCCACGTTCACCGTGCGCTTGTCGCCGACCTGCGCTCCGAGCAATTGATCCGCGAAGCCGGGGATGAACGCATCCCCCTTCATCTCCACCCAGAATCCCTGCTGCTGCGTCAAGCCCTTGGCCGTGGGCGCAATTTCGGTCAGCGGCTGGCCTTCGCTCGTGCCGGTGTAGTTCACCACCGCGACGTCGCCGGTGGCCAGCGCGCGCGCGACCGGCTTGAACTCGGTCTGGCGTTCGCGGAGCAAATCGAGGGCCCGCACCACGTCGGCCTCCGACACTTCCTTGGCCTCGCGTTTGAGGGGCAGCCCCTTGTATTCCGGCATTTGAAACTCGGGCGGCGTTTCCAGCGTGGCGGCGAATTGCAACGCCTGACCCCGGCCAAATTGAATCTCCTCGATGTCCGGATAGCCCAGCACATCAAGCTTATTTTCCTCCAAGGCCTTACGGTACGAATCGCCGATCAATTTGCGTTTGACCTCGTCCTTGATCTCGGAATCGTATTTGCGCACGACCATGGGGATCGGCGCCTTGCCCGGCCGGAAGCCGGGCAGGTTGGCCTGCTTCTGGAAATCCTTTTCCGTGGCGGCAAAGGCGGCATCGACGGCGGCGGCATCCAATTCCACCCGCACCAACTTCTTGCAGGGGGCCAAATTTTCGACTGTGACGTTCATAAAAGTGTTTTCGACCGGTGAAAGGGAAAATCCGTGTCGGGTTTTCCCGGTTCCACGGGCCGGGGAGAGTAGGTAAGCCGCGTGTGCCCGTCAAGAACGGCTTCCGTTCAAAATTGGTTGTCCCGCCTTGGTAGGGTCGTCGCGCTGCGTCGACCCGCGCCGCGTTGAGCGGCGCAACGACGCCGGAAGCCGCAGGTCCCGGTTCAGAAACCAGCCTTCCGGCTTCACTGCCCGATGAAAGTTGCCCGCAATGACCCGCGTTCGGTGCGTACGGCCATGCCGCGGTAGGGTCGTCGCGCTGCGACGACCAGCGCCGCGTTGAGCGGCGCAACTAAGCCGGGAACCGCAGGTCCTGGTTGGGCAACCAGCCTTCCGGTTTCACGGCCCGATGAAAGTTGCCCGCAACGACCCGCGTTCGGTGCGCACAGCCATGCCGGGGCGCACATTATGCCGCGTGAACCAGCCTTGCGGCACTTCCAGGACGAACTGCAGATTGCTCGACTGCGATTGCACCCCGCGTTCGTCCCCCGGCTGTAGCTCAATGATTTCTGCGATGGTGCCATCCGGCGTAATGTACGCGGCGGACAACGGCACGACACAATTGCGCATATAGAAATTCTTGGGCCCGATGTTCGCATCTGAAAACACAAAGAGCATGGCCGCGTCCTCCGGCATGTTGGTCCGATACATCATGCCGGTGGCAATCTCCAGCGGCGCGCGCGCGATCTCGGCCATCATTTCTTCGTGCCCCAACCAGACCTTCACGGTCGGCAACTTCGGTTGCGCGTGCAGCAGATGGCCGTGCGTGGGATCAATGTCCGAGCGCGGCGCGGCCGCCGGCGCGGGCGCCGCGGGTTTACCGCAGCCGACCAGGAGTGCGCCGGCCAAAAGGAGCAGCGCGATGTTTCCGAAACGTTTCATCGCCGTTAATCTTGCCCGGTTAAGGCTGCGTAAACCAATCTTTTTCAGCCTCAGCTGAGCAGACGGGCGCAGCTTGACACTGCGCCCGACTCGACGGGCGTTGCGGAGCGCCGATCTCCGATCCGGCGCGTTGCTCGGCGCTTTTCGATACCTGCCGGGTCGGTGACCGGCGCTCCGGGGGCGGTGTCAAGATGCACCCCCGAGCGGACCGCGACCGGTCCCTCGGTCGCAGCGGGTCCGCGGGTCAGAAGCGGTCCGAGACTGTCTCAGGCGGCTTCCAATTTCCACCAGCGGCGACCGGTCGCGCGCCTCACAACTGCCCATTGTCAATCAATCGGGTCGGACCCAAATAAACCGCCAGCGCCAGTTGCGTCCCGCGCTTCGCCGTGAGCACGGGCGTCAGGGTGTCGGGATCGAATAGCTCCAGGTAATCGAGGCGGGCCAACGGTGCGGAAGCGATAAATTTTTCCAGATCAGCTTTCAACCGCGCCGCTGGAATGCTTTTTCGCCGCACGGCTGCACGGGCCCGTTGCAAAGTGTGATGTAGGATCACCGCCTGCGTCCGTTGCGCGGCGTTGAGATACTTGTTGCGTGAACTCAAGGCGAGACCATCCGCGGCGCGCACCGTCGGGGCCACGATGATCTTCACGGGGAAATTAAGATCCCACGTCATGCGCTTGACGATGGCCGCCTGTTGCCAGTCTTTCGCGCCGAACACCGCGACGTCCGGTAATACGAGGTGGAACAACTTCGCCACCACCGTCGTCACGCCGCGAAAATGGGTGGGCCGCGCCGCGCCTTCCATGGCTTGCGATAGCTGTTCCTCCACGATGTAAGTGGAGAATCTCGAGTTGGGAACGGTGCGCTCCGCCGTCCGGTCATCGCCGCACGCTGACCCGACCGCGGGCGGATACATTTCGGCATCGGAGGGCGTGAACACAACATTCGCGCCGGCCGCCCGGCACAGTTTCAGATCACGCGCCAGATCGCGGGGATAGCGGGACAAATCCTCCTGCGGTCCGAATTGCGTCGGGTTGACGTAAATGCTGACGACGACCTGGCCGGTTTTGCCGACGCGCCGCCGCGCCGCCTGGACGAGGCTCAGGTGCCCGGCATGCAAATAGCCCATCGTGGGCACGAAACCGACGCGGCGATGGCGGCGTTGCCATTGGCGGGCGAGCCGTTGCATGGCGCCGGTGGAACGAACGATTCGCATGACGTAAAAATGCGCGCGGCCGGGCCGGCCGGCCAGTTTCGAGTTTACTCGAAATCGTAAATCACGACCTTCACGCAGACGCGTTTGAAGACCTTCTCGACGAACTCGACGTGCAAGGGATGCACCTGGTAATCGTCCTGCGCCTGCTTGGTCGGAAAGACAAAGTTCAGCGCGACCTGATAACTTTGATCCACGACAGGCCGCGGGCTGCTGGCCATTTTGCCCACGTGAAAAAGCAACAGCCCGGGGATGGGTTTGAGATAGTGGTTGGCCCCGGCAATCAACTCTTCGGTCGCGTTGGGCTGCGCCGGGTCGGTCCAAAAAATAACAACGTGTGAGAAACGGGTGACAACTTCTTTTTCTTCTGCTGTGGCTTTGTTCATGATTACTTCAATCCTGTCTCTGCGTTATTCAACGCCAGATCACGCGGATGGTCAATCCGAAGTGCGCCAGACTAAGTTTGCCAACCAATGGCGCAAGGAGCACGCAGGCTGAAACAATTTGCCGCTCATTACCGAATTGGACACCATAACCACGTACGGAAGACGCAAGCCCGATTACCTAAATTGGGAGGATGTTGACGAAAGTCCGGTTCTGATGAACGAATCTGATGAAATTAAGGGAAGTCCAGAAAGTCCAGCCCCGACGAAGAAGCTAGGACATATCAGTCGCTACCTGCTCGGCGGAGCCATCACATTGATGGTTGTGGCTCTGGGACTCTACGCCTTTTATCGCCACACCTACCCGTACGGCTACAACCACTGCTGTGACTTGCTCCTGCTCCGGGCATTGGAAGAGTACGCAGAAACCCATGAGGGCGCCTTTCCAGCCGGGGGGCCAACGCCGGAGGCCTCGCTGAGCATGCTCTACAGCAACGTCGACTGGGTGTCGCCAGACCTCCTGCGAGGAAAAACCGTGTCGGGATCCTTTGCCCGGGAGGCGCTCAAGCGGGAGGGGAGACTTGGAGCTGAGTCGTGCGGTTGGCACTACGTCGAAGGACTGCGAGTCGATGACGATTACGGATTGGCCATCTTCTGGGACAAGGTTGGGTTGGGCCACAACGGAGAGCGGCTTTCGCGTCGTGGACATACAGTCATATTCGTTGGTGGGGAAAGGAGAACGATATCCGAATCTACCTGGGCAGCATTTCTATCCGAACAGCAGCAACTTTTGAGTGGGCGCACCAATTCGATCCTTCGTGTGAGCGGGACCATCGAAGCTGACGGGGAATTGGTCCGTGCGGAACTGTGGGTTTTGCGAGATACCCTCTACGGGCGCGTGTGGCACGGATGGAGTATGAGTTCGATGGAACTACTGGCAAATGTGGACCGTGAGCCTCAGTCAGGCGCTGTTGGCATTCCGATTGTGACGAAAGACGAGATTCGAGCGGCGTCAGTCGTTGTGGATGTAAAGACCAAGACGATCCGGTTCCTGCTTGGGAAACAGGAGTGCGTGTATGACGGGTCACGTTTCCGATTTGTCACTCCTTAAGCCCCTGCTTGCGGAGTCGAGGAGAAGTGGAGTTCTCAGAGGCGCACCTCCCGCATCGGCCAGACCTGGTTCGAGCGATTCATGCCATGCTCGTCGTGCCAATGAAACGCGCTGGGGGTGGCGATGTTCCGGTGGAAATCCGGTTCAGCGTGTAAAGAAATAGAGCTTTTCGATCCGAGCGTCGTTAATCGTTACAAAATGGTTTTCGTGCACCTGACACCGCTGCCACATTAAATGAGATGAAATGACCATCCATGAAAGTCGGCTTGATGGTCTGGATGTCTGACGCCAGACCTCGATTGCCTGCTCCAAATAGCCGGTCAAACTCCTTCTGTGGATTGGGGCGGGAACTCGCCAAGAAAAACCAGATGACAAGAAACAGCGCCGCCGGTGCGCCAACGCGTACGATCTTGCGCTTGCGGATGACGAGGCCAACAACGAACACCACCACGCCTATCAGCACGGCGAGGAAAATGATGGCCATGAACGGCGACATACACAGACACGCCTAACGACCTACCGATGGCGGCCCCTTGGTGGGGTCCAAATCGTCAGGCAGCGTGGCGGGGACTCCATTCGGTGCAGCGCCTGTCTCGACATTTTTATCCCGCCTCTCAGTGTAGGCTTCATACGAGCTGCCAAACTCCAACTCGAGAGCGATCCGAAGCAACCCCGGGTATGAGAACCAGAATCCATCCCGCAATCTTATCGCCACAAACTCCTCCCCAGATGACTCGCTGTGCATCCGAATATCGGATTCGCTCATCGGGCTGCGGTCAATCTCCATGACCTCGTCTGCCTTTCGGTGGAGCAGCTCTTCAAGTTGCTCCTCCGTGGCGATGCCGAAGGCGCGAAGCTCAGCCAACTCCTCGACATAGTTACTCGGGTAATCGTCATTCTTCGCAGGGAAGAACCGCTTCAGGGTCCTATGAACCACCTCTGGAGTTAGAAGGCTCATGATGTCGAACGGTTATATTGACCGGAAGTCAGTCCTCGCGGAACAGCGGCAGCTTGACGCGCGTTAATTGGGCGACTCTACGTCGGGTCTAACAATGCGTCAATTTCAGAATCAAGAGTGCGAATATCCGGGCGCGACTTGTCCCGCAGCCGCGGGCGATGGCATCCGCTGGCTCAGCTTCCGGGAAAGCTTACGCGGGCGGGAATGACACGCGCAACATCATCTGTCTTGACCCAGCCCTGCTGCCCGGCTTGATTCCGGACCCGGGCGAAGGCGCCATGCGTTTGTTGCAGGGTAACGGTTTCCCCGGCCCGGAGCTTGAACAGCGATTGGGCCATTGTCACGGGTGCAATGCCCGCAACGGCTTCGGGCGCCGTGACCACGGCCCGGGTCAAATCGGACCGGCGCAGCCCCAGGGCGGCGATGGCCATGACGAGCGCGAAGGCCGCCAGCACGCTCCCAAAATTCAATCCGGTGCGGGCGCGCGGGATCAGGTGCCGGAGCGGCAGCGCCACCGCGATCAGGAACGTCGCCGCTGCGGTCAGACCAAACCAGTGGCTCAGGGTCAATGCCTCTGCAGCTTTCTGAGCGGGCGAAGGACGTTCGGATTCGACGCCGGCTTTCCGGCGGGCGGTGTTCAGGTTCGTGGCGAGGTCTGCGTCATTGGGGTCGAGCAGCCGGGCACGTTCGTAGTTGAGAATGGCCGGGCCGAGTTGACCGGCGCGCTGTTGGGCATTCGCGAGATTGAATAACACGGGGACGGAATAGCCTTGCTGCGCGAGGATGGTTTCGTAACCCCGCACCGCCGCCGCGTATTCGCCCCGGGCGAAGGCCTCGTTGGCCGCGGCCAAGGGAGCGGGATTCAGGGCGGCGGGCGCCAGGCTGGCGGCCAGCAGCAGCACGGCGCCCAATCCGCATTCCGTCCGGCGAATCCATCGGCCCGGGAGCGGATTCACGAAGGTCATTTTCTTTTCTTCGGCGCTGGTAATGTCCGTGGCGGGCGGCGGCGGCGGCGGCGGGGCCGTTTCGTTCGTCGCTTGCACCGGTGGTTCGGCAGGGGTTGGCTCTGCGTCGAATTCTTTCAAGACTTGGAGCAGGCGCGGGGTCAACTTGATGTTCCCAGAAACTACGCGGCGCAAGATCAGGCGGGTGATTGAGTTCATAGGGCTTCCAGTTTTTTCAGTTCTTGGTCCACGAGCGTTTGCAATTGGCGCAGCTCGTCGGGGGCGAAGGCGCGGCCCGAGTAAATGGCTTCGTCCGCCAGACCAAAAATGTGGCGCAGGCCGTCGGCCTCGCCGTTCAGCCGGGCATTGATCTCGGCCAGCGTGATGGTCCGAGGCGGCAGCCGCCAACGCAGGCCCAGCCGGATCTGAAACGCGGCGCAGGCGGAGGCGAAAAAATTGCCCGAGTCGCCGTAGCCGGTGGCCCGTTTCATCGTCTCCAGCTGCAAACGCAAAGCGCGCCGGGCATTCGCGACCCTGTCCGCTCGCGGATCCTGGGTCAACTCTTGCCGGCGAAGTAGCCGACCGTACGCGACCAAGGCCACAACCGAAGGCAACAGCGCGCCCACCGCCAGCCAGGGGTTCGTGAACCACGGGCGCAGCGTGGCGGTGAAATGGCCAGTCGTGAGTTTGTTCGGGGCCAAGTCTGCGTCGGCGCGGCTGGCGTCGGCGGGCGTGGCCGTGGCGGGCGGACGTGGAGGCGCCGTGGCCGCAGCGGACGGACTGGGAGCGACGGCAATGTTCGCCAAGTCCGCCGTGCGCGTGACGTACCGCCGTTGCTCCGGGTCAAAGTAACTGAAGGCGACCGGGGGAATTTCCAATGGGCCCGCCCGCAGCGGCACCAGCGCCTGCTCGAAGTGCTTGGTGCCGGAGTACGCAGCGGTGTCCCCGGCGGCAAATTGCGCGCTGGGCTTGTAGGTTTTCCACGCCTCACTTTTTTCGACTGCCGGCGCGGTCACGCGATCAAAGTTGCCCGCGCCGCTGATCTTGAGCGTAAGTGTCACGGGATCGCCGACCTGGGTTTGGCCGGGGGTAACTTCGGCGGCAAGGTCGAATTGCCCCACCGCCCCTGCGAAGCCGGCCGGCCGATTCTCGTTCGGCAGCGTAAGAATTTTTACCGCGGCCGGTTCGCTACTCAGGGAAATTTGTTTTTGCGTCGCCGCGCCAAAAAAATTGCTGAACACCTCATCGAAGAAGCCGTCGCCAAACGGGTTGTCCCGGCGCGAACGGGACCGTTGCGCGGGCTGACGCACGGTGACGGTGGTGGAAATTTCGACGCTCATGGCATAATCGCCGGCCTTCACGGCGGTGATGGCGGTCGGCCAGGTGTAAACGGCGTAACGGATGCCATGGATCACTTGCCGGCTTGAAGCCGGCTGGTCGCCGAGCCGGTTCATCGTGAAAGCGTCGCTGTTAAATTTGGGGGGACCGTCCACCCGCAATTCCACGCCATCCCGGAAATAGGCTTTTAACTCCACCGGTGCCATTTCGCCCACGAAGAATTCTTTCTTGGGCAGCACCAGCCGCAGAAAACCGAAGCTCCTTTGTTCATCGGCACTGATCGGTTCGGCGTTGCCGTTGACGGTGGGGGCGGGCAAAGGAGTCTGATTCGAGCGCTTCGCAGCGGGGGCGCTTCCCGCGCCCAGGCTCACCTGCAAGACAAGGGGACGCGACGCGGCGATCTCCGCGCCCCTCCCAACTTTTATTGCGGGAATCGTGAAAGCGCCGGGCCGGGTGGGCGTGACGAGGTAGGTGTAATTCAGGTTCGCGGACATCGCGCCGTTAATGACTTGAATCTGGCTCGATTGGCCCGTGGCTTGGAATTCCAATCCGTCCACGTCCGGCGGCTGCGGCTCGTCCGCGCTGCGACCCTGAATGGCCACGGTGAGTTGTGTTGTCTCGCCCATAGCGATCTCCGTCGGCGCCAAGGTGGCGGTTAAGCTCGGCGGTTTGGCCCGTGCCAGCGAGAGGGTGGCCAGAATCGCCAGGGTGATGCTGGCCGTTCGTTTCAAAATGGGTTGCATACCTCAGTCCTCGTCCTCCGATTTACCAATCCTTCACCGGCGCATCGTTCTTCGCGCTTTCGGTGCCCCGCGTGGCGGGCGACAGCGGCATCCTGCGGTCGCCGCTCTTGAGCGAGTCGAGTAGCTGTTTCGCTTCTTCGCGCGACATTTTACCGGGCGCCGGCCGCGCATCAGCCTGCTCTTCGCCGTAGTCCTTGGGTTGCGGATTTCGGGGCTGCGGCTGGCCGTCTTGCTTTTGCCCTGCCTGGGCGTTTGGATTTTTCGGTTCCGGCCTTTGGTTCGGCTGTCCATTGCCTTGGTCAGGTTTGTCCTGCGGCTTTCCGTCTTGCTTGGCTGGTTGACTCGGGCTGTTCTTTTCCTTGTCCGGTGATTCCTTTTGCGCGTCTGGCTGGTTCTGATTTTTGTCCGCGCCAGACTTTCCTGGCTGGTCATCTTTCTGGTTCTGGTCTTTTTCGTTCTTCGCGTCTGGTTGGTCCGGCTGGCCGGAATTACCATTCTGCTGGTCCGACTGGTCTTTCTTTTCGCCGGGTTTGCCCCGGTCTGGTTTGTCCACCGGCTTCGGGCTCTGATCTTTTTGATCCTGGTTTTTCTGGTCTTGCGGCTCCTTTTTTTGCTGCTCTTGTTGCTTCAACTCCTCGAGCTTGCGCTTCACCAGGTCGCGATTGTATTTCGCGTCGGCATCGTCGCTCTTGAGTTGCAGTGCGGCTTCGTAGGATTGGACGGATTGTTCCCAGGTCTTGATCGTGGCCTGAGCGTTGGCCTTTTCGGTTTTCTGACCGAGGCGATACTGCGTGTTGCCGAGGTTGTAGTAATTGTCCTGCTGCAAGGTCAGGTCGTCGGTCTTCATCGCCTGGGCGAAGGACTCGGCGGCTTGATCGAAACCACCCGACTTATAGGCGGCGGCGCCGTGGTTGAACGCCAGTACCGGTTGATCCGGATTTTTCGCTGCGGCCTGTCGGTATTCCTGCTCGGCCTTGGAGTAATCGCCTTTTTGAAACGCCTGCTCCGCCATGCCAACCGAGGCGGGCGCGGAACCGGTGGCGGCGAGCAACCCGAGGGCGGCAACGGCCGCGGTTGGACGGGCCATGCGATTCCACGCGGCGGCCAGCGCGGGACGCGGCGCGGCGGCGGATTTCGTCACGCGCTGGTACCGGCGAATCCCGAAGAGCGGCTCCAGGACGAGCAGCAGCAAACCAAGTGCGAGCGGCCATTGGAAACGTTCGATACCCACCGGTTGCATCCGCGACGCGACTTCGCGCCGGGTGAACGGCGCCAGTCCCTGGGTGTAGATTGCCTCCAATCCCTGCCCCTGCTGACCGAGCGGTTGATACATCGCGCCGGTCGCTTCGGCAATCTGCTGGAGCATCGTCTCGTCGAGGCGCGACTTCACGAACTGGCCGGACGCGTCTTTGGTGAATTGCGTTCCGCCCGTTTCATCCCCGGCGGGGATGAGTTCGCCGCTCGTGCTGCCGACGCCGACCGTAAAAATTTTCAAACCCTGCTGGGCCGCCGCCCGGGTCGCGGCGAGCGCATTGCCTTCCAGGTCTTCGCCGTCGGTGAGCAACACGAGGATGCGCTCATGGTTGCCGTTGCCGGCGAGGGCGGCCTCGGTTTCACGAATCGCCGCCGCCAGATCCGTCCCGCCGCGCGGAATGATTTTCGTGTCGAGCGCGTCCAGCGACTGGCGGAAAGCGTCGTAGTCGAGCGTGAGCGGGCATTGCAGAAAGGAATTCCCGGCGAACGCCACGAGGCCGACCCGGTCGCCGTCCAGCTTCCCGAGCAAATCCTCCACGGCCATTTTGGCGCGCGTGAGCCGGTCGGGCTTCACGTCCTGCGCCAGCATGCTCTTCGAGGTGTCCACGGCGAACATCACATCGAGGCCCTGGCGTTTGGTCTCTTCCCAGCGGAAGCCGACCAGCGGCCGGGCCAGCGCGAGGGCCAGGCAGGCCACGCCGGCGATGACCAGCCCGCGCTTGAACCGACGCCGCGCCGGGCTGACCGACGCGGTGAGCTGTGCGATCAGGCTGCGGGCGGCGAACTTCGCCAGCTCGGCGCGCTGTCGGGCGTCGAACCGGCGGTAGCGCCACACGAGCGCGGCGCAGGCCAGCAATCCAACGAGTAACCAGAGCGGTTGGGCGAATTTCATATAATTACTTGGTTGGGGCGGTAGCCGCCGACTTTCAAAGTAGGGCAGGCGTCTCGCCTGCCTCCGGCGGCGCAGCAGCCGGGAATGCGCGCGCTGGCGCGCTCGCGGAGCAGGCGAGACGCCTGCCCTACTTTGCCGGCTACGGGGCGACGGCGACTTCCATTTGTAGTTTGGTTGAGCATGGCTCCGGGCAGTTAATTTTCGTTTCCGCGATCAGGTGCCGGGCAGGCGACGGAAGCGGGTTTGGTCGAGGCCCAGTGTCAGGCCGAGCAACATCAAACCGGGGACCACCGCGAGGGCGAACAATTCCTGATACTTCGCAAACTTCTTCACCGCGTGCGTGGTCTTCTCCATCCGATCAATCTCGGCGTAGATTTTCTGCAGCGAGTCCGTATCGGTGGCGCGAAAGAATTTGCCGCCGGTTTCAGCGGCGATCTTTTGCAAGGCCGCTTCGTCCACGTCCACTTTGGCCATGACGATGCGCTGGTTGCCGAACTGATCCTTCACGGGCACGGGCGCTTCGCCCTGGGCGCCGGCGCCGATGGTATAAACTTTGACGCCCATCGCCTTCGCGGCTTCGGCGGCGGTCTGCGGCGCGACTGTACCGGCGTTGTTCATGCCGTCGGTGAGCAGAACCACGAGCTTCGATTTGGAGGGTTGGTCGCGCAGCCGGTTGACGGACGTGGCGAGGGCCGAGCCGATGGCGGTGCTGTCTTCAACGAGACCGATGCGGACGCGCTCGAGATTCTGTTGGAGCCATTCGTGATCGAGCGTGAGTGGGCTGACGAGATACGGTGCGCCGGCAAACGCCACGAGCCCGATCCGGTCGTTGGGCCGGGCCTCAATGAATTTGGCCACCACCGCTTTGACGCAATCGAGCCGGTTGGCGGGCTGACCGTCGAGCGTGAAGTCGAGCGCCTCCATCGAGCCGGACACGTCCACCGCGAGCATCAGATCCACGCCGCTGGCCTGGACTTCCGCGCGGCCGCGACCGTACTGCGGCCGGGCGAGCCCGAGGATGAGCAACGTTGCCACGAGCAGCCGCAGCAGGGTTGACCAACGGGCCGGGCGGCTGCGGGTTTCGCGCGCTACGGTGCGGGCGATTTCGACGTTCGAGTATTCGATGGCCGCCACGCGGCCTTTGCGTCCGCGCCAGAGGGCGAGCAGCGGGAGCAGCGCGAGCAGCCAGAGGCATTCGGGATTGAGCAGGCGGATCATGGCGGGGGCGGAGTTGAAGGTTCAGGATTTGGCCGGTGACCGCACTTGAATGGCGGGCGCAAAACTCACCGGTGTCTCCGGCGCCAACTGGAGCTTCAACCGGAACGGCGCCTTGCGGCGCTTGACCGGTCGGTCGGCGTAGTCCGGGTGCGGCGCGATGCGCGAGAAAGTTATGACGCGCCGTTCCGGGGTGTAGGTGATGGATTGCACGGCGCAAATCGGAGTGGGGAGTGTGGGTTTCATAAGTTTATCCGGGTGCGAGGGGTGAGGATTCATGCCTGGTGGACCAAGGTGCGTTCGGGTTTGGGCGGGGCCGGGATGGTTGCCGCCTCCGCCGGGGACCGGGAGGATTGAGTCACAAAAGTAACCGCGTCAGCGTGCAGGGCGGTGAGGGCCGGCAGGGAATAGCGCCAGCCGCCGAATTTCGCCCGATCGCAGTGGTGGAGAAAGTCGCTGAGATTGGCGCGGTGCGGGGCGGCGATGAGGTCACTGCCTTCGACGAGTTCGCGCAGAAACTCTTCCGTGGTGAGCCGGGGCGCGTGCAGTTGCCACGCGGCTTCGAGGTAGCGGCGGATAATTTGGGACACGGCGAAGCCGTATTCCCGCGCGTGGTCGGCCGCCAGGAGGCGTTGGGCTTCAGCGAGGTGTTGCAGTGCGATTTCACTCGGCCGGAGTCCCAGGCGTTTGCCGCGTTTCCGCCACCGCCACGCGGCGTACGAGGCGGTGAAGAAAGTAACGACACCGGCTGCTATCCCCACCCAGAGCCACGGAGTGGGGAAGTGTCTGGGTTGCCGAATATCCCGGATGTCCCCTAAGACCCGGGAGGTCGGAACCGACACGGTTGCAGCCGATGTCAAATTGGAGTTGGCGAAAGCCGTTTTCGCGCCGGGCGCGCCGGCAGTGGGGGCCGCGACGTTCGTTTCGTCCGGCGCGGCTTTCGTAAGCGCGGTGGCGTTGGTGACAGCGAACAGCACCGTGAGCGCCACCATACTTGGGAAAACGGAAGCACTGAGGTTGGGTGTTCTCATACCGATTGCATCCTTCGGGCGCGGTTTTTGAAAAACGTGCGCAGGGCTGGTTCGTAGGCCGTGCGCGTGTTGAGGTTCAGGGAATCCACCCCTTCGCTGACGAGTGTGCGGCGCAAATTATCCGTGCGCGCCTGGGCCAGTTCCGCGAACCGGCGGCGCACGCCCGCATCCGTGGTGTTGAGTTCAACCAGTTCGCCGGTCTCGGCGTCCTCCAGGACGAGCTGGCCCACCTCGGGCAACTCGGACTCGTGTTGGTCATGTACCTGCACCGCCACCACATCATGCCGACGGCTCGCCAGGCGGACCGCGCGGCGCACGGCGGCGAGCGCCTGGTCCTGATTCGGCAATTCGAAGTCAGACACCAGGAACAGGATGGCGCGGCGGTTCGTGATTTGATTGGCAAAGTCGAGCGCGCGAACGATGTCCGTGCCGCGCGAGTGCGGTTCGCAGCAAAGCACTTCCCGGATGACCCGCAGCACGTGCTGGCGGCCCTGCTTCGGCGGGAGGTATTGCTCGATCCGATCGCTAAACAGGATCAGTCCCACTTTATCACGGTTCCGGATGGCGGAGAACGCCAGCACGCTCGCGAGTTCCGCGGCCAGCTGCCGTTTGCTTTGCGTGCCGGAGCCAAAGTTGCCGGAGGCGCTCACATCCACCAGGAGCAGGATCGTCAACTCGCGCTCCTCGGTGAATTTTTTCACGAAGGCGTGGCCGGTGCGCGCGGTCACGTTCCAGTCAATCGTGCGCACCTCGTCGCCCGGCGAGTATTCCCGCACCTCGTCGAAATCCATCCCGCGGCCTTTGAAGACCGAGTGATACTGTCCCGCGAGCGAATCGTTCACGAGCCGGTGGGTGCGGATTTCGATCGCGCGCACCTTCTTGAGGATTTCCCGGGCTTGCTCAGTATTCATGGAGGTTGCCTTCAAAGTTGCTCCTCGGCGCGGCTCACGGAACGGGCAAGGTCTCCAGCACTTTGGTGATGATGACTTCGGGAGAAATGTTTTCCGCCTCGGCCTCGTAGCTGACGGCGACGCGGTGGCGCAGCACGTCGAGGGCGAAGGTCTTTATGTCTTGCGGCGTGACGTAGCCGCGTCCGTTGAGGAAGGCCCAGGCCCGGGCCGCCATGGTGAGCGCAAGGGTGGCGCGCGGCGAAGCGCCGTAGCGGACGTAACCGTTGAGATCCAAGCCGTAGCGCTTCGGTTCGCGCGTCGCCAGCACGAGGTCCACGATGTAATCCCGCAGCTTGTCATCCACGTAAACCGAGTTCACGACGCGGCGCGCCGCCAGGATTTCCGCGCCGGACACCACCGGCTGCACCCGCAGGTCCGGCTCGCTGGTCGCCATCGCATCCAGGATGGCGCGCTCCTCGAGGCGGTTCGGATAATTCACGACGACCTTGAGCATGAAGCGGTCGACCTGCGCTTCGGGCAGGGGATAAGTGCCTTCCTGTTCGAGCGGATTTTGCGTGGCCATCACCAGGAACGGCTGCGGTAATGCGTAGGTCTGGTCGCCGAGCGTGACCTGGCGTTCCTGCATCGCTTCGAGCAACGCGCTTTGCACCTTGGCGGGCGCGCGATTGATTTCGTCCGCGAGAATGAAGTTGCTGAAGATCGGGCCGTGCTTGGTGTGGAACGTGCCGTCGCGCGGGTTGTAAATCAGCGTGCCGACGATGTCGGCGGGCAGCATGTCCGGCGTGAATTGCAGCCGCTGAAATTTTAACTCCGTGGTGGCGGCCAGCGTCTTCAAGGCGAGCGTCTTCGCCAGGCCGGGCACGCCTTCGAGCAGGATATGGCCATTGGTAACGAGGCCGACGAGCAGCCGGTCGACGAGATTTTTCTGGCCGACGAGGACGCGCGCGATTTCCTGGCGCAGCGGCGCGACCCAGGCGGAGTTCTGGCGCACCGCTTCATGGATGGCCTGAATGCGCTCGTTCGGTCCGCCGGCCACCACCGAACTGGCGTACGGGTGCTGCGGCACGACCGGCGGCGTCGATCGCGGCAGCGGAGTGCCGCGATAACGGAGGGCTTCCAGTTCGGGGTCCGTCGCCGCAGCCGTCGGGGCGACGCCGGCGAACGCGCCGGAGTGATCCGGCCGGCTGGGGTGGGCGGCCGCTGTTTGGTTCCAATTTGAATTGCTCATAGACTTTTGGTGGTAGTTACGTTGGGAGAGCGATCATCGGGTGGCTCTCGTTCACGCCATAACAGACCACGCGCCGCTTACGGGGCGCTTACCGGAGCATTACAGTTCTGAAAGGTTGAGAGAGGCGGAGCCTACGCGGCCACGACCAGGGCCGCACGTTTCAGGTCATTCACGACCCGCTGACCAAGGCGCTCGGCTACACCGGCTATTACCAGGTCATTGACGCGCGGAGCGTCGTGCCGCAACACCGCGAAATCCCTTCTCCGCCTCGACCGGGGAAAAGGTGGCCGCAGGCCGGATGAGGTGTCGAACTGAGCTTCGGCTTCAAGGAGCGGCGCGGGTTTGAATTCCCGGAATTCCCGACGGAAAGGCCGAAGCGCGAATCCATTCTCGAAGACAATGGACCGGAGAAATACACGCTCACCGATCAGCTGTGGAATTAACGCATCGCCGCTGGCAGCACCGTAGGTGCGACATCGTTGTAGCACCCGGACAAAAAAGATTTTCAAGCTCCGTCAGGAGCGGCATCTTCGGCTCATGGCCAATACCTACACGCAAATCTATCTCCACGTCGTGTTCGCCGTCGAAGGCAGGCAGAATCTCATCAAGCCGGAACACAACAACGAGCTTCAAAAGTACATCACCGGTATTGTCTCCGGGCAGCAGCAAAAGCTGATTGCAATAAACAACATGCCGGATCACTCACACATGCTCGTCGGCTTCAAACCGGATATGGCACTTTCAGATTTGGTCCGCGATGTGAAAGCGGGATCGTCTAAATTCATCAACGAGCAGCATTGGGTGGTCGGAAGATTTTCGTGGCAGGAAGGCTTCGGTGCATTTTCCTATTCCCGCTCCCAGCTTGGCACGGTGATTCACTACATCGAGAACCAGCAAAAACACCACGCGAAGAAATCATTCCGCGAGGAATACGTTGCGTTATTGGAGAAATTCGGCGTGGAATACGACCCGCGCTACATATTCAAACCACTCCATGAATAATCCCCGCCTCGCCAGCGCCGGAGGAGCGACATAGTTGTAGCCCGCCCGTCACCCCAAATCACAAGCTCCGTACGAGCGACAGGCTCGGGAATTTCCGCCGGAGATATGCCGCTCCTACGGAGCTTGGTTGGCTGGCTGCTGATGTTTCTACAAAGATGTCGCGCCTACGGCGCTGAGCTTCAGCTTTGGAAAATCACAGGCAACTTACCGCATTAGAACTCATCGTCCATAGACTTCTGCACATTCCAGCTTGGACTATGAGTCGTGCGAAAACGTGATTCCGTTCTGGTAACTCTTGGGCTCAATGTCCGTCGTTATCGGGAAGCAAAAGACCTGACACAAGAAGGGTTGGCCGAGAAAACAAATCTCGATCAAACCTACATTAGCGGCATGGAGCGAGGAGTCCGCAATCCGGGAATCAAAAACGTGGCTCGCCTTGGGCTGGCCTTTACGACCGGATGCACTCGCACGAGCCGGATGAAATGGAACGGCGGCTGGTGCTGGCGGCAGATTTTGGCGAGGGATTTACGGAATGAATCGCCGCGAAGGAACACAAAGAACGCAGGGAAGATTTTGGCGCCTCACCCGAAGCCCTCACTCCCAGCCCTTCTCTCATCCGATGGGCGAGGGTGGCGTCGGACGCCGACCGTTCGAGGCGGAGAGGGAAAAATCTATCGCGCTCCTTGTGCTCTTTTGTGGATGATGGATTTTCGTGTGTTTCGTAGTTAAGAAAAAATGCCTGACGTTTTCACCAAGGCCAAGCGGTCAGAAGTGATGTCGCGCATCCGCTCCCGCGGGAACAAGGCCACGGAACTGGCGTTGGCCAAACTTTTCCGCGTGCATCACATCACCGGCTGGCGACGGCAAATCGTCGTTACTGTTCGTAGCAGCCGACGTAAGGAGGCTCATCCTGAAACCTCGCGATTAAAATCAGTCAGAGCCTCGTCACCTCGGCGGCTACGAATGAGGGCTGATTTCGTTTTCCAAAAATTAAAACTTGCGGTGTTCGTGGATGGATGTTTCTGGCACGGCTGCCCGCGGCACGCGACGAAGCCGAGGAACAATCGCGCCTTCTGGCGAAAGAAACTGGTGGGAAACAAAGCGCGGGATCAACTCGTGAATCACACCTTGCGCAAAGCCGGCTGGCGCGTGGTCCGGATTTGGGAGTGTGAACTGGCGCAGCGTTCAGCCGTTTGCCTTCGCCGGCTACAGCGGGTGATTGGCTGAGTGCAACTCCCAGTCTCCCGGTGGCGCGCACCGCGTCGCAGAATCTCCGATTGAGTTCATTTGAAGACCTACAGGGTCGGGCTGGTTTTCGGCAGACGCACGGTGAACTCCGAGCCTTCGTTGGGTTTGCTCGCAACCGTGACCTTGCCGCCGTGCGCCTCCACCACGGCTTTCACCAGACTCAAGCCGAGTCCGAGGCCGCGCTGGGAACGGCTCTTGTCGCCACGATAGAGGCGGGCCCAAATCTTCTCCTGTTCCGCCGCGGGAATGCCCATGCCGGTGTCGCGGAAGATCGCCACGGCTTGGCTCGGTTCGTTGCGCACCGTAATGGTCACGCTGCCGTTCGCAGGCGTGTACTTGATCGCGTTGTCCAGCAGGTTCGCGAAGACCTGCCGGATACGATTGCGGTCCACATTGACTTCGCACGGGCCGCCCAGTTCCGAATGGAGGGTGATTTTTTTCTCCTCCGCCACGTATTGATAAAGCTCCACCACTTCGCGGGCGAGCTGGCCGAGGTCCACGGGTTCGCGGGCGAGCTTCATCATGCCGGCCTCGGCTTCGGTAATGTCCATGAGCGTGTTCAGCATGGCCAACACGCGCTCGGATTCCTCGACACAATCGGCCAGCGCCTCGGGCGCCGCCGCGGGATCCGCGCGGGGCGATAGCGCCAGCTCGGCCATGCCGCGCAGACGCGTGAGCGGCGTGCGCAAGTCATGGGCAACATTGTCGAGCGCCTCGCGCATGGCGCGGATGAGGGCCTCGTTGCGATCGAGCAGCGTGTTGAACAGGCGGACTAGTTCGTCGAATTCATCGTTGGAAGTGCGCGCCGGTACGCGGGCATCCAGCTGGCCGGTGCGGAGGATGGCTTGCGCCGTGGCCACGATCTGGCGGACCGGTCGCATCGCCCGATAGGCGAATAAATTGCCGGCGAGAAAGCTGAGCACCACGGTCACGCCCCCGACCAGCACAAAGCTTTCGCGCAACAAATGCAACAGCGTCTCGCGGTTGTTGGTGGCCCGCCCGATTTGCAGGAGGACGCCATCGGGCAGCAGCGCGGAGTCGAGCACCAGATCTTTTTCTTCGTCCATGGGGCGGCGGAAAAGGTCGCCCTCATGCTGGCGGTAGGTCTCCCAATCGGTGACCGTGTCCCGAAACGTGACCCAATCTTCCGGCTCGTTGAGCAGGGTGACGCTGTTGCCGCCCGAGACCAGCCGGACGAAAAACATTTTCTGCAACTTCGGCGGCTGGGTTTGCACCCAATCCTTTAGGGCACGAATGCCGCCGGTGGCATAAAGTCGGCCCGCATCCTTCAACCGGGCCTCCAACAGAATGCGTTCCCGGTTTTGGATGGCGGCCGCGAGCAGGTAGTAGGTGAGCCCGAAGAGCGCCGCGCTGCTTAGCAGGAAAAGCAACACAAACCACAGGCTGAGTCGGAAACCAACCCGCCGGCGCAGGCGCTCAAGCACGCTGAAGGACATAGCCAATTCCCCGGATGGTTTGGATCATGGCCCGGTCCTGGTCCACCTTGCTGCGCAGGCGGTGAACGAGCACGTCCACGACATTCGTTTGGGGATCGAAACTGTAATCAAAGATGTGTTCGAGGATCATGGTCTTGGTGACCGTGCGTCCGGCGCTGCGCATGAGGTATTCGAGCAAGGCAAATTCGCGCGGCTGCAATTCGATTTTTTCGCCGGCGCGTTGCACGTCGTGGGCCAGCAAATCCATGGTCAGATCGCCGACCACCAGCTTGGTCGGTTCCACGGTCTGGGTCGCGCGGCGGATCAGCGCCTGCACGCGCGCCAGCAATTCCGAGAAGGCGAAGGGCTTGGTCAGGTAATCATCGCCCCCGGCTTGCAAGCCTTTCACGCGATCCTCCACCGACGCTTTCGCGCTGAGGATCAGTACGGGTACCCGGCTGCCACTGGTGCGGATCTTTTGAATGAGGCTTAAACCGTCGAGCTTGGGCAGCATGAGATCCACGATCGCGGCATCATAGTTCACGCTGCGCGTCAGGAACAGGCCCTCCTCGCCGTCGGCGGCGTGGTCAGCGGCAAAGCCGTTTTGCTTGAGGCCCTTGACCACGAACGACGCGATCTTCTTGTCATCTTCGACCACCAACACGCGCATACCGGCCCATGATGACCGAGGCGGGCGGGCGGGCAAGCAGAAGTCGTGCAGCAGTCGCACGCCGAATTGACTCAACAAGAAAGTAACCGAAGGCGGGGTGAAAGGGATTGAAGGAACGATAGGCTGACTCAAACAGGGTGTTACCGAGCTATGGACACCCAAATGATTAAACAAAACGAACCGAAGTGCTGGCCAAGCAGCGTGATTGTTACGCCCGGGCTGGGCAAGGAATGCCAAACCAAAATCATCAACGAATGGGTCGAATTTTTCGCCTACCACCTTGAGGCGGCCATCCGGGTGCTACCAGCACGGCCCGTGATGGCCGCGCCGTTTGTGATTGGGCGGCCCAAAAGGAATACGACCCGGACCCATTGCGCGCTCCGCTCAAAGCCATCTGTCCGATCACAGCTGGCCTTTGCCTACCAATCCACGTTGATCGGGTGGATTTGGCATTCTAGGCCGACCAGCTTATTCGAGTTATTCCGCCCGGCGATTTTATCAAGCGAACGGCTGACCGACAATCTGGCCAATTGCGGCTTATGGCACGGACGCAACTTGCAGGAATGCGACCTGAGGCGCGGCTGAAAGGTCGAGGGATTTCTGAATCGTGCCGTTGATTCCGGGAATATCTTGCGACAAGGTTTCCCAGTTGAAGCGCGGGGTGGCCAGGTTTCCGCTGCCCAGAATCTTGTAGTTCTTGTCGGCCGAAGCGGTCCACGAAAGTCGGATGCTGGTATTGCTCAACGCCGAAACTTTGATGTTCAATGGCTGATAGGGAGTGAGCGGCTGGCCCAACGCCCACTTTACGGTCCGCACAAAAAGTACGCGGCCAATATCCGTCAGCGCATTGAACATTCGTCGCGAGCCGCCCGAGCCGTCCTCACAGACGATCCAGTGAACCAAGCGAACGGGATTTACCGATCCATCGCCCAGGATGCCACCAATGTCGTTCACGGCAAAAACTGCGCGCTGGTTCTCATTGGTGTAGGAGGTCGTCGTTGGATCCAGGATCCCGAGGATCGTGGTACCCGCGGCCGCGTTAGTGGCGTGAATGGCGGTCCAGCTGTATTCGTAGTTTGGCTTCCCGCTCGGCGGAACGTGACTGTTCTCTTCGGGATATCTGTCGCGAAAGATTTTGATGCGGCCGAACGTGTCGAGCGGGATGCCCTGCAGGATTGGATGGTTGGGTTGAAGCACCTTCATGTATTGGCCGCCTGGCCCAAAGGGCGCCCCCGTGGTATCGGTGATGTTGCCGCTTTGAGTTCCGTTGGTGTACATGAGGCAGGAGCAGACAAGGGGGCGGTCGCCGATGCAGGAGTGCTCGCCAATGATGATCGGGATGCCGTTTCCGGCCATACCCGGGACATCCGCCGAGCCGCTGCTCCCGGAAAGGATTACCAGGTTGGCATTAAAATCGGGGTTCGCTGGCGTCAGGAACGGCATCGGATCGCCGCCGAGGTTTGTATTAAGCTGGGCGTCCGCGATGATGCGCGAGGAATAGCCATGGTCTCCCAGCAATTCCGCCATCGCCACATCACCCTGCGAGGCCTGCCCCGGACCTTTCTGATCGGTTGCGTCCGTAGTGGCGTAAGAAAGATCCTGCGCCTTGCGCGTGCTGATGAGGATTACCCCATTGGTTTGGCCGAAAGTTTCAAATTGGGCAATGGTGATCACGGCCAGGGTCACGGCTCCGGCCAATGAGATTCTGTTTTTCATAGATTTCGTTTCGGTTTGGCCGCATTCACGGCGATTTTACGTTTTGCTTGAGAAATTGATCGTTCCAAAGGCTTTTGGCCAATTTCAAGTCAGTGGGTTTCGGTGGCCACATTTACAGGTCTTCTGGCCCGAATGCAACGGGTTTTTTAGTCATGATTTGTTGTGGCGCGGAAGCGAAATCCGATTGTCGAATGCGATGGCAGATTGGGCGCAGTTCCCCAGCCGTCCAGATGAAAGCTCAGAGCTGGGTGCATCGCGGAGAGATAAAGCCTGATGATACAGCAATTGTAATTTTGAGGGAAAGCGGCGTGGGGTGGGAGCAGGCGAAAATGCGGAGCGGACGGAAAAGCATGGCGGCTGGAGTCAATGTTGCGCCGCGAAATCTAAGACGGACAATGCGCGGCCGCACGCGTTGAGGGCGTGTCTTCTTCCGGTCCGTCCGGTTTAACTTTTTTGAACGGCGTAGGGGCCGAT
>JANXWY010000263.1 GCA_025350905.1 Verrucomicrobiota bacterium | reverse complement strand
GATGCCGGTACGCGGGCAAAAGTACAAGTTACAGTTGTGTGACAAACGGTGACGAAGAGGTGTCGGGCATCTTCAGCCATCACCGCCACCATCAGATCACTCACCCTCCCGCCTCACCCGGCGATAAAATGAGAACTGCTGCGTCGTGGGGCCGACCGTGCTGACGGTGCTGGCCAATTGAACGCCATCGAGCAACAGTCGGATCGTCCCGTTGTTCACCGTGGTGATCCCGGCGGTGAGTTGCGCCACAAGTTTATCCGCCCGGGCGCCGGTCGCCCCGTCGTACGGAAACAGGTGCGACACATAAGCGGGCAGTTGTGGTCCGACATAGTAGGCCGCGACGCCGGTGGTGTTGGTTGGATCCGGATCATTGATCAGGTACTTCACGCCGTCCTTGATGGAAAACCATTCGAGGTTGGCTCCGTTTCCGGCTTCGCCATTGCCATTTTCCCAAATCAAACGTACGGGGTAAA
Organism: Verrucomicrobiota bacterium; assembly: GCA_025350905.1. Lineage (GTDB taxonomy): Bacteria > Verrucomicrobiota > Verrucomicrobiia > Limisphaerales > JADLHS01 > JADLHS01. Next base: position 5,169 of record JANXWY010000263.1, on the reverse strand, counting down.
TGCCCGCGCTCACCACGGCCACCGGGAAAGCAACATCCGAGTCCCCTTTGCCGCCATTGTATTCTCCCAAGCGGAGCGCAAAACGATCCTTCGGATTCTTGCCTTCGGTCACGCGGAAACCGTCATCGCTGTTCACGACCAGGGTATACAGGCCGGCGGCGGGGAATTTCAAGAACATGAGAGCTTCGAGGGCGCTGTTGCCGTTGAGCGCGTTCGCCCCTGGGATGCCTGGGAACAAGCTGTCAGGATAACCGGCCCCGGTCCGAAAACTCCCAGCGTCGCCACCGCCATTCACGGCCGGGGTGATGTTGAAATTCAAGACCCCCGTAAAATCAATGTAGCCACCGTCGGTCGCCAGGGTGAGATCCGCGTCGTTTGCCCCGTGCAAACCGATCAGCTGCTCCTCGGTCCAATAGAGCTGGTTCGGTTCGTTGCCGGATTGCCAGGGCAGCAGCCGGAAACCCGTCTTCGTCGTATCTACGCCCGTGATCGCATCGCCGGCCGGAATCGTTTTATAGGGCCCCACGACAAACGTCCGCGTCGCGCCGACGTCGTTGTTATTGGTGTCGCGTACGGCCAGGACAATCGTGTTGGTTGAGCCCGCGGGCAGCAGCGTCGGGAAACCATGATAGATCACCGTAGTCGCTGCCCCGGCTTTGGTCACCGCGAGGGGAATTGCCGCCGTGCCGTTCAGGGTGGCGGTGATGCTGCCTGGGTTCACCACACTCGAGCCCGAGTCGTTGATCATAAGGGTGAAGCCGTCCGGAAAGCTCGTGGCATTGCCCACCTGGGCCAGCGCCGCCGGGATGGTGATGATCTTGATGTTATCGACATGCTGGTTCTGGTTGTTGCCACCGGTGCGGCCCGCGAACACCAACCGCCCCGGACTCGGGAAATAGCCGGCCGCAAGGTAGTTGGTCAGGATCTGTTTGCCTTTCCAATAGACATTTAGAATCCCGTTGGCCGCCAGATCTACTTTCAGGTGCGCCCAGCAAAGCGAACCATACTGGCTGGAGGCGTCGATGGGGCCCGTCTGCAATGACGTTGCATCGGTGCAAGAGCCATTCTTGGTTGGGGTGGCAAACTGGCTCACCAGGGTGTTGTCGATGCGAATGCTCAGCCCGATGATGTCCTTGCCGATGGTGCTGCAACCGGTGCCGGTGCCGCTGTCCCAGGCGTCAAAGCCAATGGCGATCCCGGTCTTGGTACCTTCCTCGGGCAGATTGTCTTCACAGCCGGGGTTCGCGGCGAAGATGCCACCATCGGTGGCCGGATTTTGGGCCGGAAAGTTGTCGCCCGCGACCAACGCCGGGTCGCCCGCGCGCGCGTAGCTGAGGCTGAAGCCATCGGCCGGGTCGGCCGAGCCGTTGCCGATCCGCAGATCGCATTCAAATGTGAAGCCCTGGACGACCGCCCCACTGTCAAAATCCTGAAAGATGATGGCGCTGCGCTGGCTGCCCAAGTTGGCCGTGATCTCGAGGAAACCGTCGCTGGTATTCGTCGCGTAGCCAACCCCGTCATAGGGAAACCAGGTGGCGTTACCGTAATTCGTGAAGGACCCGGTGAGGGTCGGATCCGCGTTAAAATCAAAAATGTTGGTGCTGGCCCGGCTTGGCGTTGCCAAGGCAAGCGACAAAGCCAGGAGGTTTAATGTTCGTTTCATGTTTATTCTATTTCTTACCGATTGGTTTTGCGGCGCGAAATTTTCCCGTTGCCGCCGTTCGATCCCGGGAAACTTTTCGGCTGCGTCGTCCGCACGAGCTTTTATTTTATGCCCTCCTGGCAGGGTGTCGCTCCGGATATTGCTAAATGCTAGGCGCAAATTGGTGTTGGCTAACGGCCCCTTTCGTACGAATCGCGCCGCGGTGCTCAATTATCACCGGCCTTCAACCGGCCGCTCACTGCGGTTGGCTGATCGGCGCCGTCGCGTTTGCGACCCTGGGGTGCTACCGGGATCACACTCGGAAAATGGTTGTATCGGTGGGACGGAATTGCTGCAACACTGGGCAGACGGTTTCCCAGCGTGAACATTTCATCCGCCATCTTTGATCGCAGTGCGCCGGACCTGGCTTCGTGTCCGGACGAGTCGCTGCCGGAATTCGCTTTCATCGGTCGTTCGAACGTTGGCAAGTCGTCGTTGTTAAACCTGCTCGCCGGCCAGCGGGGTCTGGCTCGCGTCTCGCCCACGCCCGGGTTTACCAAGCTCATCAACATTTTCACCATGAACAAGACCTGGCGGTTGGTGGATCTGCCGGGCTTCGGCTTCGCCCAAGTGGCGCGGGCAGACCGGACCTTGTTTAACCAGGCGGTGAACGATTACCTGTTGCATCGGCCGAATCTTTGTTGTGTCTTCGCTCTGCTCGACTCCGGGCTCCCGCCCCAAGAACTCGATCTGAATTTCGTGGAATGGCTGGTTCGCAACGCCGTTCCGTTCGTCCTGGTCTTCACCAAAACCGACCGGGGAACACCCGAAGCGGTGGCCGCCAATATCGCAGCGTTCACCGCGAGTATTGCCGGATGGTTCGAGCTGTTGCCGGAGATTTTCCAGTGTTCCTCGACGACCGGTCAGGGCCGGAGCGAATTGCTGGCCGTGATTGGCGCGACCTTGGCCGCCGGTCCGGCCGCCGCCGAACCATTGCCGCCGGCGGCGCTGCTCCCGCCGGAAATCGAACCGCCGTTCAGCCTGCGAGTGCGGGCTGGAAATGTGCTGGAGAAAAATCCGCGCGCGCGAAAGCGCTTCAAAGGCGCGCGCCCTTGGTAAAGGGCTGATCTCGGGCCACCCGCGCACGCTGGCGGCGTGCGCATTCTCCTGCTTTCGGTCCGCTCCTGGTCCGGCACCGGCGAAATGAGCCGCCGCTCCGCGCCTGGTAGCTCGGTTTGGAGCAGAATCATTTTAGCAAACCCGCCCGCCAAAATCCCCAACCCCAGCGGGTGAAAAATCATCGCCGTCGCAAACCACGACGGCGGATTCACAATTGTCTTTGAGGGATAGGGAAGGGGCGGCGGCGACGTCGAAAATCGTTCGACGTCCGTCGGGAAATTCGATTTACTGCGCCCATGAAATTCACTGCGCGGCGCTGGTTCGCCCTGGTTTGCGGAATCATTTTTACCGCGCACACTGCGGCGGCGGAGCCAACTCCCATCCCGCTGTGGCCGGACCGCGCCCCGGGCGAGACCAATTTGGTCTCGACCGAACACGATACGAGCAAGCCTGGCGACGGACAGATCGCGGGCAAACCCGTCATCCGCCTCGGCAACGTGTCGCGGCCGAGCCTCACGATCTATCGTCCCGCCGCCGGGAAGGACACGGGTGCTGCCGTGATCATTTGTCCCGGGGGCGGCTACTCCATTCTCGCGTGGGACTTGGAAGGTACGGAAGTGTGCGACTGGCTCAATTCCATTGGCGTCACTGGCGTGCTGCTCAAGTATCGGGTGCCGAAGCGGGCGAATGGGCCGCTGCAGGATGTCCAGCGCGCCGTCGGTCTCGTGCGTCACCGAGCGTCAGAGTGGGGCCTGGATCCGCGGCGCATCGGCGTGCTCGGTTTCTCGGCGGGCGGCCACCTGTCCGCGGAGCTGTGCGCCAATTACGCCGCACGCGCTTACCTCGCCGTGGACGCTGCCGATGGCGTCAGTTGCCGGCCCGATTTCCAGATTCTGATCTATCCCGGCGGCTTGATTCAAAAAGATGCCTCCGCAAAAATCGCCCCCCAACTGGCCGTGAACACGAATACCCCGCCGACCTTTATTGCCATGGCGGCGGACGATCCGGTTCGAGTGGAAAATGCGTTCGCCTACGCGTTGGCGTTGCAGCAGTCGAAAGTGCCGGTCGAACTTCACGTCTACCCCACCGGGGGCCACGGCTATGGACTCCGCCGCACGTCGGCGACGGTCACCACTTGGCCGGACCGCGTGACGGATTGGATGAAGGGCCGTGGCTGGTTGGATCCGCATTGAGTACGTTTCAGCGTGGGGCCAGCGTTGACTCCATTTGCGCAGCCGCTTCCTGTGAACTACGCTCCCGCCATGAGTACCAGACTTCCTTCCATCCTCTGCGGGCTTGGGTTCCTCGTCGGCGCCGCGCGCTTATTGCCGGCCGATCAGTTGGAACTGCAAAATGGCGATCGTCTCTCCGGCCACGTTGTGTCGGTATCCGCCGACGCCGTGGTCCTCGAAAACGAAGTGTTGGGGAAAATCACGGTGCCCCGCAAAAAAGTGTTGAGGCTGGCGTTCGGTACCAATTCCGTCGCCTGGGTCGCAGCCAGCGATCATACCCGCTTGTCCGTGCCGACCAATCTGCCCGCCGCCGCGGCCTTGATTGTCTCGGCGAAAACCAACGCTGGGACCAACGACGTTATGCGGCAAGTCCGAGAGCAGTTGCTCGCCGGCAGCCCCGCGGCGGCGGGTAAGTATGACGCGATGGTGGCGGGCTTGATGAGCGGTAAGCTGTCGCTGAACGACCTGCGTCGGGAAGCCAAATCGTCGGTGGCTCAGTTGGAGGAGCTCAAGCGTGAACTCGGCGCCGACGACGCCGATTCGCTCGATGGCTATCTCGAGCTCTTGAATAGCTTTCTCCAGGAAACGCCCGTGGAACCTACCAACGCCCCGAACCAACGGCCGGTGAGATAACTCGCGCTAGTCCGCGCGATTTGCCGCGGCGAACCGTTTGACGGAAGCGGTGCCAACTGTTTAGCTGTCGTGCATGCTGACTCGCCCAAACCGGAAAACTTTCCAACATGCTTCGGGCTGGCAGCGCGCGCATGTGCTCGGATTCTTGGCGCTGTCCCTCGCCGCGCTGCACGCCGAGGACTGGCCCCAATGGCTCGGGCCCCAACGGGACGCGGTCTGGCGCGAGACGGGCATCATCGAAAAGTTTCCGACCGAAGGGCTGAAGTTTCGCTGGCGCGTACCGATTGGCGGCGGCTACGCCGGTCCTGCGGTGGCCAAGGGAAGAGTTTATGTCACGGACCGGCTGTTGGCCACGGGCGCGAGCAATCCAGCGAATCCCTTTGCGCGCGGTGAAATTCCCGGCCGCGAACGTGTATTGTGCCTCAACGAAGCCGACGGCAAAATTGTGTGGCAGTACGAATACGATTGCGCATACACGGTCAGCTATGCGTCGGGACCGCGGGCCACACCGGCAGTTGAAAGTGGAAAGGTTTATACTCTCGG
>JANXWY010000258.1 GCA_025350905.1 Verrucomicrobiota bacterium | reverse complement strand
GCGTGGCTTGCGTGGCTTGCGTGGCTTGCGTGGCTTGCGTGGCTTGCGTGGCTTGCGTGGCTTGCGTGGCTTGCGTGGCTTGCGTGGCTTGCGTGGCTTGCGTGGCTTGCGTGGCTTGCGTGGCTTTTGATTTCTTGATTTTTCGGGGCACTGCGTGACCAGTCTTGTTCCGCCGAAGTCGAGCCGTAGATCTTTTTTTCATGCATTTATTTTCCGCGGGTCGCATCGTTCGGGCGAAAGGACCGCCAAGCGGAGTCGCCGCCACGCGGCGTTGCGCGGGGATCGGTTTCCAGCACGCCCAGCCTCGGGTCGGGTGGGAGCGGCGATTCGCCCGAGCGGCAGCCGGGTTGTGGCCGCCGTTGGCTGGGTTGATGCAACTGGAATTTCGTTTCCGTAGGCATCCGGCTCATCCTGTTCCATTGCTGCAATTGTCTCAATAAAAAAGTCTCCTTCCGCCGGATCGCTTAATCGGAGTAACGTTCATTGGGTCGGCTGGAATTCCGCGTTGGCGACGGGGATCGTCGCCGCCTTCGCTTGTCACCGACCGTTTCCGACCAATGCCATCAGCTTGGCCGCAATCTCGTTCAAGGGCAGGATGAAATCGACATCGCCGGTCCTGATCGAAGTTTCCGGCATGCTAAAATCCTGCGACGTGGGCCGGTCTTGCGCGATGACCTGGCCGCCTTTCTCCTTGATGATCTGCACCCCGGTGGAGCCATCCCCGTCGCCCCCGGTGAGGACGACGGCTATGGCCTTCGCCCGGTAGACCTCGGCCACTGAAGCAAACAGCGGCTCGGCGGACGGGCGGGCGTGATGAACTTTTTCCGAGGTAGAGGAGGAGAGCTCCAGGCGGCCGCCTTCGGCTACCGAAAGGTGGTGGTTGGGCGGGGCCACAAATACCTTGGCATGACAGAGGACGTCACCCGACTGCGCCTGCCGGACCGCCAACGCCGTGCGGCATTCCAGAATTTCGGCCAGGAGACTTTTGTGATCAGGCGCCAGGTGCATGACGACGGCGATGGCCGCCGGAAAATCCCCTGGCAAGCCGCCGAGAATGACGGACAAAGCGTTCAAGCCGCCGGCCGACGCCGCCATGGCGATGACGCAGGAAGCCGGAGGGCTTGGAGAATCACTCATGAACAGTGGGGTGGATTGGAATCGCCCGGTTCATTGAGTTTTTAAGTAATGGTCATCTGGACACTGCTCTCGATGACCCCGGTGCGAATAGCATAACGGGTGAGTCCGGCGGTGTCGTGGATGTCGAGCTTCTCCATGAGATGCTCGCGATGTTTTTCGACCGTCTTCATGCCGATGCCAAGTTCCGCCGCGGTTTCTTTGTTGGCCTTGCCTTCCGCGATGAGTTGGAGCACTTCCATTTCCCGGGAGGTCAAGCGCGCGGGCTTGCCGCTGGCGGCGCCGGCCGCGTGCAGGGCGCCAAACTCCCGACGATGGAGCCGCCGGGCAATGGCGGGACTGAAAAAAACATTTCCCTTCAGGACTTCCCGAATCGCCCGGCACACTTCGTGGGCGGACGTTTGCTTGACCAGAAATCCCATCGCCCCGGACTCGGTGGCGCTGTGGACATAGGCCTCGTCACTGTGCGCCGACAGAATGATCACCTTGGTGTCGGGGAGTAGCTTGAGGACCTGGCGCGTGGCCTCCAACCCATTGAGCAAGGGCATCGCGATGTCCATCAGGAGCACCGTCGGCAGGAGTTTCTTGGCCAGAGTCACCGCCTGCCGGCCGTCCTGCGCTTCGCCGACCACCTTGAAGTCGGCCTCGAGATCGAGCATTTTGCGAAAGCCCTCGCGGACAATCATGTGGTCTTCGGCCAGGAGGATGGTGATTTGTTTCATAAAGATTCGGGCCCGCGCGCGACATTCCGCGCCCGTGTTGGAAAAAGAATCAACGGGGAAACCGGTCGCGGTTGGTAACTAAACTTGCTCATAGGTGTTTCTTGAGCCGCGGCCGGAGACCTGGTTTCTGGGCTGCCGCGCGATGACTCGCTCCCCGGGGCGACGGGCCAAAGGGAATGCGGACTTCGATTTCCGTGCCGCCGCGGCGAGCCGGCTTGATCTTGAGCGTGCCCCCCACATAGTTCGCACGCTCGCGCATGCTGAGCATCCCAAATCTGGTGCGGTTTTTTCGTCGGGCCGAAGGCGGGGCCAAGACCAGGCCGATCCCGTCGTCCTGGATGATCAACTTCATGAAGGTCCCCGGGCGGCTCAGCCACAGGGTGACGTGGCGGGCCTGCGCATGGTGTTCGATGTTTTTCATCGCTTCCTGAAAAATCCGGTAGAGCGCCAACCGGGCCTCGGCGGGCAACTCCGCGGTCAATGGCCCGCAGTTCAACTGGACGGTCACGCCCGTCCGCTCGGCGAACTCCGCCGTGGCCTCGCGCAGGACCGCGACCAGACCCAGTTCGTCCAAGACGCTGGGCCGCAATTCGCGCGAGATGCGCTCCACTTCCTCGGCGGTTTGGCCGAGTAGTTCGCGGAGTTTGACCGCTTCCCGCTTCGCGGCGCCGTCGCCGGCCGAAAGTTTGTCCGCCAACGTCTGGCTACGAACCAGGACGGCGCAGAGCAACTGGGTAATATGATCATGCAGCTCGAGCGCCACGCGGCCGCGCTCGGCTTCCTGCGCCTCCACCACGCGTTGGGTCAAGGCCCGCAGCCGATCCTCGTTCCGCTGGCCCTCCGTCGTGTCCGTCACCACCATGCCGATGGTCGCCGGGCGGCTGCCATTCCCCGCCAGGGGCCGAATCGAGATTTGCGCCGGCATTTGCGAACCATCGCGGGCAATCAACCGCACCTGGATTTTAGCGCCGAATTTGCCGGCGCGTTGCATGAGCGGGCGCAGCGTGGCCCCGTCTTCGGCGGAAAGAAAACGGCGAAAGGAACTGCCCGTCACCTGCTCCAGCGGACATTTGACCATGCGGGCGAAACACTGGTTGGCGTAAAGAATCGTCTTGTCGGCCGTCAGCGTCAACGCCCCTTCATTCATGCATTCGATGAGCACACGGTAGGCGTGCTCGGCGCCGTCCAGCGTGAATACTTGGGAACCTTCCTTGCCCGCGACCATCACCGTATCCACCTCGCCGGTGCGGATCGCGCGGAGCGTCGCCTCGGCGTCGGCCAGGCGGGCGCGGAGCCGGGTGGGCCTGGCTCGCGCACCTCCGGATTTATTCCGCCGCGGTGCGCGCGGCCGCGCGACCGCGAGCGGCTGCGACCGTCGGGCGATGGCGACGGGGGGCATGGGTCGGGCGGCCTTGGGCTGGAAGACTTTCAAAGCGCGATTTTACCAGTTGAATTCACGTCCAATTCGACAAACAAACCGGTGAAGTTCACCAGATTGCCTATGAACCGGCGCACGGGTTTGGGAAATTCGATGATGAGGGTCGGGGTCGCAACGATCTGGTTGGTGCGCGCCAGTTTGGGCTGTTGATAGATGTCGATCACTTCCAGTTTGCCGGCCCCTTTCAGTTCCGTATCACACAATTGCCGGACGCGCAGGATGGCTTGGTGCGATCGCGCTGTGGCGCCGGCCACGAACAAGC
>JANXWY010000235.1 GCA_025350905.1 Verrucomicrobiota bacterium | reverse complement strand
GTTGGTTGGGTCGCTACCGCCGCCTCAATCGGGATTACGAACGGCAAGCCCAGACTGGCGAAACCATGCTCTACCTGGCGATGATTCGCCTCATGCTCACGCGCCTGGCCAGGACCTAAACCCACTTTTCAAACAGGCTCTAAAGCTCGTCGCGGTCTCTAATCCCTACTCGAAAAGCCAACCACGGCCAGTTGTGGTTTTTAATGTCCCCAAGGGACAACCGAGAAAAGCCTAACACTTCAGGGTTGGGTTCGTCGATTGCAGAGAGTTAAATCGCGAAGCGACAGTTGAAGATTTCTGCGGCCAAATCCACCCGAATTGATTTGATTTCAATCGTCCCTTTGGGACTCGGTTGATCCCTCGCATCACATTCCCAGTGCTAAAGCATTGGGCTATTATCAGCTCGTTCCTCCGGGACAAATCCGCCGCTTGAAACCGCACCACCTGATACCCAAACCCATTCGCGGGTACTTGCGGCAGATTCCGTACTGGATTTCCATCCCACTGCAATGGTGCTGGTGCGCTTCGCAAGGGGTTCAATGGCATTACGGCTGGCGACTGAGCGGTCGCCCGGTTTTTCGGCAACGCGGCGGCGGACGGATCGCGATTGGGAAGCGCTTCTCCGCTCGGAGCAAGAGTGAAGGCAACTCCATCGGCGTATTCCAACCGGTCATTCTAACCGCGTGGGGCAGGGAAAGCGTCATTGAGATTGGCGATGATGTCGGGATCAGCGGCTGCAGCATTACCGCGCTGCATCGCGTGTCGATTGGTAACCGCGTATTGATCGGGGCCGGAGTCTTGATCATCGATTCGGACGCCCACCCGCTTCACCCAGAGGATCGCCTTCGGGGCGCCTCACCCAGAAACGCACCGATCGAAATTGCAAATGACGTGTTTATCGGGGCCCGGGCGATCATCTTGAAAGGTGTCCGCATTGGTCCCGGGGCCGTAATCGGTGCCGGCGCCGTGGTTACCTCTGATGTGCAGGCCCTCATGATCGCCGCTGGCAACCCGGCGCGCGTCGTGGCCGAAGTCACCGAGCGGAGCAAAAGCCATCAGCAACATTAAACCGGATTCTCTTGTCATCAGCTTCGATCCAGAACCCCGGAATCAAACCATTAAGCCTTGACTACCTCATACGCACGATCAGCTTGGAATACGGCGACTAATTTGCTGACTAAAGGTCGGTCCTTGGTCAGGCTCGTTCGTCTGAAATCGCACGACGTTTCCACAGCCCAAGGGAGGGCAAAAGAGCGGCTCAGGAGGGCCGCACTGACTGCAACAACCTCGGCGATCTCGCGAATGATTGGCATGGCATTACCCGTCATCACGATTCCGATTGCACTCAACTACTTGGGACACGAAATTTATGGACTTTGGGTCGCAGTTAGCTCGTTTATTGGAATGTTCGTGTTCGCCGATTTAGGCCTCGGAAACGGGCTGTTGACCGCACTCAGTCGCGCTACCGGCCGAGGGGATGTCAAGGCACAACAGCGACTTATTTCGACCACGTCATGCCTGTTGGCTGGAAGCGCGCTGTTGCTCGGCATCGTCTTCATTGTATTATTGCCGTTTCTTCCTTGGGCAGACATACTAAATGCTAGAACCCCTGCGGCAGCATCTACGGTTAAAGGTGTAGTGGCTGTTATTGCATTTTGCTTTCTGCTCAACCTGCCTCTAACTACCGTGCAGCGTAGTCAGATGGCCCTACAAGAAGGGTATTTGACGAGTCTCTGGCAGTGTGTCGGGAGCTTCTGCGGGATGGCGGTCTTGCTGCTCGGGGTAAGGGCAAAGCTCGCCCCAGCGCTCCTAGTCTTTGGAATCTCGGCGATGCCGCTCATCATAACTGCTACGAACTGGTGGTGGTTTTTTCACAAAGCCCAACCCACATTGCGGCCCAGGTTTGAGTACTTTTCCTGGGAAGAAAGCGGTGTCCTGATACGCGTCGGGATTGCATTTTTTATGTTGTCCATTCTTTCTGCTGTAGGGATGTATGCGGATAACTTAATTATAGCTCAAGTATGCGACCTAAAAACAGTGACAATTTATTCGGTGCCGGCCCGCATGGCACTCATGTTGGGTGCAATAATAAATATGATTTGCGCTCCGATGTGGGTTGCCAATGGTGAGGCTTTAGCGCGAGGGGACGTGGATTGGGTTCGCAAGAATACCGCACGTCTTATCAAGGCGTCGGTAATGTTTACAGCTTTTGGAACTATTTGCTTGGTAATTGTTGGCCCTCCGGTGCTTCGTCTCTGGCTTGGCAACGAGTTTATAGTCTCTCGCTGGCTGCTTCTAGGATTGGGAGCTTCCGCCGTCCTTGTATCAGCTTCTGCGCCGTACTTTGTTGTCTTGAATGGGGCCGGCATTATTGCCCCGCAAGTAAAAATCTTCCTTGTATTCACGCCCGTAGTGTTAGTTGCAAAGATTTTTTTTGGCAAATGGTTCGGCCCCACTGGAATTTCCTTTGCAAATGCTGCTTGTTACGCGGTGATTGTTCTCCCCGCCGTGGTAATACTTTGCCGCGATGTTCTCCGGCACGAAACCAAATTGACAATAATCGCGACGAAGACAGCTGGTTCACACCCTGCGTAGTGTGGAGATGAATCTGTCCCGATCATTACTAAACGAAGCTCCAAGTAGCCAGCAGGTTTGCTTGGATTGATTCAAAATTGCCCAAATGCTTGGATACCTTCTTCACGTGCTGAAATCAGTAAAAGAGCGCAATACGGCTCGCCGCGATCCGGCTAGCTTCGCCCGATCGATCGGAGTTAAATTAGGCCATGGCGGTCGATGCTACGGAATCAGCAGGGATATGTTTGGGTCCGAGCCTTGGTTGATAACGATTGGAAATAACGTTTTCATTACTGGCGAGGTTCAGTTTATTACGCACGACGGAGGCACGCTGCCATTTCGAAAAGACGAACCGGATTTAGAGTGGACGGCACCGATTAAGGTGGGAAACGACGTGTTCATAGGCTATCGAGCTACAATAATGCCTGGAGTCACTATCGGCGACCGCTGCATCATAGGAGCGTGTGCGGTGGTGACACGTTCGGTGCCTTCGAATTCCGTCGTCGCGGGAAATCCGGCGAAGGTGATAAAGACTGCCGATGAATACCTAGCCGGACTTCAGCGAAAGTCCCTGCACGTCGGCCACCTTGACGCGCAGAAGAAGGCAGCATGGCTCAAAAACCATTTTGGAATCCGCCACGTTTAACACAATTGCGCTCCATTGCCATAGGAACCAGCCAGCACGAGTTTCTAGGAGACTCTGCCGTTTCGCAAACTGCAGTCACCGGTACTCGCAACTCAAGCCAAGGGTACGGCAACGGCGGAAACTCTCCCTTGCAAAAGTTTCAGCTCAAGAAATTCAGTTTCAATTTCCCCAGGCCAATTCGACGACCATTCGCGGGCGCTTCAGCCCCTGATCCTTCTCTCTCTCTCGTCGCGGGCTTGGCAATTCTTGCGCTTATTGCGGCATGGCTGGCCATGGTGGCTAGGTGGCACCAATATTCCATTTCTGTGGATCTAAGTTCCGAAGCGACGCTTTATCACGTCGTGGCCGACGACTCAAGGTTCGAGAGGATTTTGCGTGGCTTCGCTCTCATGCTCTTCCTCACGGCAGGCTTTTTGGGTGCGGTGAAATCCCGGCGGTCGCGGTTGCCCGGTTTGGTCGCTGTCCTGCTTGCGACAATGATAATGTACTGCGCGTTTTGGTGTCTGGTCAGCTACAAACCCTCAGATGAGTGGACTCTGCTGATAGGTAATACCAGTCCATTGATTTTCGCGATGTGCCTGGGAGTCTTCGCTGGCTTTGACCCTACCTTATGGCGCCCGTTGCGCTCAGTGGCACTCGCGATAGCTTGGAGTTCGGTTGCACTCGGCGCGTATTACACGGTCAGTCTGACGATGAAGGGCACTTTTGCAGGCTCAAACCCAACGGTTGAGCACCTGCAGACAGCTTTCTGGTTTGGCCTCACTGGCTTGGTACTGCACAAATCCTCACGCTGGCGCGACTGTTTACCCGCCCTCATTCCGATCGCTTTATGCATTCCTATGGCCATTATCGCAATCAGTAGAAGCTTCACACTGCTTGCAGCCTTGGGATTGGTAACTGGCCTGTTGGTGCCGCTGCAGCGCTATTTTCGTCTTTTGGTGACAAGGGTCTTCGTCCTTGGCGTATTGAGTGCGTTGGTCCTCGGGCTCGGCTGGTGGCTCTTGTCAATGGCTGCACCGGAACGAGTGTTGGCGTTGAAGGAAAGGCTAAATGAGGATACACGCAGCTCCCAATACACTCAATTCTTTCAACAGGTGCCGGTGGAAAGCCTCATTCTTGGGCTCGGACCAAAAGCCACGTACACCTACAATGACCGGGCAAATTATGACTATATTGACAACCAGTTTCTCTTCATCCTTTTCAAATTCGGCCTGCCGGTGTTGTTGGGCTACAGCGCGATCGCGATTTGGCCCGGGTTGCACCTCCTCATTATAGCGGGATCTAAGCAACAACGGCTGATTGGCGTTATCTTCGTTTTTTGGACGCTCGCGGGGCTTGGCGTCGCAATATACCATGCTATTACTCTGAATCCGCAAAATTTTGCAGTTATCCTCTTGGCAGGGCGGGCTTTCTCCCTGACCAAAACGGCCGGTCGATCGCCGTTCCCGCGCCATCAAAAACCTCTGCGAGCTACCAGCCAGCCAGTTCTAGGAACCAGGGTGTCACCAGCATCGCAAGTTACGGCATGATCTTGAGGCAGCCGCAATTGCCGAGACGAACATCATCATGAGCGAGGAGCGGAAAGCTAGGATCCTAATAGCTGGTAATTTTACTTTCTCTCGTGGCGAAGCGGGCAGTAATTATGTGATCGGCTTGGGAAAAATCTTTGCGGCATTAGGATTTTCGGTTGAGTACCTGGCTGGGGATGAATCCGCTGTCCGGGATGATTTTCAGGAATTCATTTGCCATTGCGCCCCAAACCGGCCCTCGCTCAGAGGATGGCGAGCCGCTTACCAGAATCTTTCCGCCTCCGAGAATCAACTTCTTAATTGGTTGGAGCAAGCGCCCGCC
>JANXWY010000206.1 GCA_025350905.1 Verrucomicrobiota bacterium | reverse complement strand
GCGAGATCAACTCGTATCGCCAGTTGCCCAAGAACTTTTACCAGGTCAGCAGCAAGTTCCGGGATGAAATCCGCCCGCGCTTTGGTTTGATGCGGGCCAAGGAGTTCATTATGAAGGACGCGTATTCCTTTGACACCACGGACGAAAACGCGATGGTAAGCTATCAGAAAATGTATGACGCCTATAAACGCATTTTCGACCGATGCGGCGTGCAGAATTTCCCGGTCGAAGCGGACACCGGTGTCATTGGCGGCAGTCATTCGCATGAATTCATGGTGCCCGCGGACACGGGCGAGAACGACGTGGTATTCTGTGAGGCGTGCGGTTACGCCGCGAACATCGAAAAAGCCACGAGTGGCATTCCCAAGACCGCGGCGCGCGAAATCGGCGCGGCGCTGGAGAAGTTTGCCACGCCCGGCATCGTTACGATCGAAGCGCTGAGCAAAGCGCCTTACAGCGTGGCAGCAAATCGCCAGATCAAGACGCTCGTTTACCTCGCTGACAGCCAGCCGGTGCTGATTCTGATTCGTGGCGATGACCAGTTAAATGAAACCAAGTTGCTGGCCCGAACCGGTGCCGGGGCGGCGCGACCGGCCACGCCGGAAGAGTGTTTTGCCACGCTCGGCGCAAAACCGGGATCGCTGGGCGCGGTGGTCAAGGTTCCGGCGGGAGTGAGAATTTTGGCCGATGAACGCATTCGCGGTGCGAACGACATGACCACGGGGGCGAATGACGATAGATTCCACTACAAGAATGTCTCCATCGAGCGCGACCTCAAGGTCACGGATTGGTTTGATCTGCGCACGGTCACCGCTGGCGAGCCGTGCGGTAAATGCGGCAAGTCGCTGAAAATTCGTCGCGCCATTGAGGTGGGTCATGTGTTCAAACTCGGGACGAAATACAGCGAGAAGCTCGGGTCGTATTACCTCGACGAAGCGGGCGTGCGGAATCCGTGCGTGATGGGTTGCTACGGCATCGGCGTGACGCGCACGTTGCAGGCGATCATCGAGCAATGCAATGACAAGGATGGCATCATCTGGCCATTGAGCGTGGCGCCCTATCCGGTGTGCCTGACGCCGTTAAACGTGGCGGTGGACAACGGCTGCATGAAGTTGGCGGAATCGATCTACGCCGAACTCACGGCGCGTGGCGTGGACGTGATTCTCGACGACCGCGACGAGCGTCCGGGCGTGAAATTCAAGGACGCGGACCTGGTTGGCTTTCCAATCCGCGTCAGCATCGGTGAAAAGTCGCTGGCCAATGGGGAAGTGGAAATCAAGCCGCGCGGCGGGGCCGTGGTTTTGATCAAAACCGACGAAGTCGTCAGCCAAGTCCTGCGGCTCGTAGAGGGTGGCTCCAAATAGAGCGGGTCCAGGCTGGGCCAGTGAGTGCGGACCACCTTTGGCCTGCAGGGGTGCTGCCGCTTTCAAGTCGGGACTGAATGAACGGTCTTTTGCCGGCTGGCCACGTGGTCGAGGGACTCCCGGACGGCGCGCGCCAGGGAGACTCGGGTATAGGGTTTTTGGAGGAACCGGGCGTCGTTATGGCGCTCAAGAAAATCCGTGCTGATGTCATCCACGGTGTAACCACTGGCGAAAACGACCCGCAGCGGCGGGCGTTGCCCGAGAAGTTTGCTGGCCAGTTCCACTCCCGAAACCCCCGCCGGCATGACCATATCTGTGAACAACAGGTCCACACTGTTCGGGTGGCGGTCCCAAAGGTCGCAGGCATCGCGGCCATTGGCCGCGACAAAAACCTGGTAGCCACAGTCTTCGAGGATGAGCTGGGCCATTTCGCGCAACACGGGTTCATCCTCGACGACGAGAATGGTTTCCTTGCCCCCGGTGACCGGCGCGTTGGGGGCGGTGTCTTCGTTGGCGGGCTTGGCGGTTTCGGCGCTGGCCGGGAGGAAAACATTGAAGGTGGTGCCGCAACCGGATTTGCTGGAAACCTCCACCCACCCGCCGTGCTGTTTGACGATGCCATAAACCGTCGCCAAGCCCAGACCCGTCCCTTTGCCGACTTCCTTGGTGGTAAAGAACGGTTCAAAGATGCGGCCGATGACATAGGTGTCCATGCCGCAGCCGGTGTCGCTGACACACAGCCGGACATGGGGGCCGGGGTGGGATTCCGGATGGACCGGGCGGTAATCTTCGGCGATGTCAATGCCACTGAGGCTTACGGTGAGCGTGCCGCCTTTGTCCATCGCGTCGCGGGCGTTCACACACAAATTCATGATCACTTGTTCAATCATTCCGCTGTCCCCGCGAATGAACGGGAGCCGGGCCGGAGGCGTAAAATTGAGCGTGATGGTTTCGCCCAGGAGGCGGTGCAGCATCTTGCTCAAGTTCAAAACGACCTCGCTCAGATCCAATAGCTTTAGCTGCATGACGTTCTTGCGGCTAAACATGAGCAGTTGCCGCGTCAGACTCGCCGCGCGTTCGGCGGCGAAGAAGACCGCCTGCGCGGAATCGAGCGCCTGCGGCGCCATGCCGGGGCGGGCCATCAACATCCCGATATGACCTTGGATAATCGTGAGCATGTTGTTGAAATCATGGGCCACGCCGGCGGCAAGCTGGCCGATGGATTCCATCTTTTGCGATTGCCGTAACTGACTTTCGAGGCTCAACCGCTCGGTGATATCGCCGACATAACAATGGACGACGCGACTGGCGGGCACCGGGTGGAAGGACCACTCCAGCGTGCGTCCGGCGAGTTTGGTCTCGTGGTTCACTAGGGATTGCCCTTCCGCGAGGCACGCGGTCACCAGGTCGGGAACGTTCGCTGGCAGAATCCCGGACGGATGCAGTTGATTTACCGAGAGGGCGAGTTGGAGCGCGGTGTCGTTGAAATAGGTGATGACACCATCGGGCGTGAGTTCCATCGCGGGGTTGGGATTGAGTTGGGCAAAGGCGGCGAGCTTCTGCAACTCGGTTTCGGTCCGCCGACGATCGGCCGCGGTGCCGAGCGCGTTAGCGACGGCGAGTAGGAATTGAACTTCATCCTCGGTGTACTGCCGTGGTTTTTGGGTGTAGGCCCCCAGCACCCCATAGGGCTGTTGGCGCGTGGCGATGACGACGCAGAGCCCACTCATGACATTATGCTCGAGGAGCAAGGGCGGCGCGATGAAACGGTTCTCAACGCGCATATCCGGGATGACGAGGGGTTCACCGCTGTTGAGTATGAAGCCGGCTTGAGAGCGGCCGTGGGCTTCCACGAGATCTACCCCCACGCGGCCCGTTTGCCAACCCAGACCGGCCCGCAGCCAGAGGGAGCTTTTGTCCGGTTGCAGTTCCAGCACATGAACAAAAGGTGCTTCCAGGATTTGAGAAATAAATTGGACCGCTTGCGTGAGCAGGGCATTGAAATCCTGGCTCACCATGGCGAATTGGCCGAGCGCCGCCACAACGGTCTGCTGTTGCGCGCGGCTGAGCAGGAGCTTTTCGGTTTCCACGCGGTCTCGCTCGCGCTGTTGCAATGAATCCGCCATGGCATCGAAAATGTGTGCGAGCTGGGCGAGCTCACCTTTGACTTCGCGAATCCCGGTACGCGTACTGAGGTCGCCCGTCGCCAGGCGTTGGCTCGTGCGGAGCAAGATGCGAAGCTGGCGCATGACAAACCGTTCCCCGCCATACCAGGCCGCCGCCAAGGCGACGAGGCCGACGAGGAAACCCGCCCAGTCCTCCAGATGGAAGTAATACAAGAACGCCAGCGGCGGCGCGATGGCGACGAAAATCGTCCCGACCAGCCGCATTCGTAAACTGGAAAAAATACTCTTCCGGGCTCCCCGTTTTGGCGTGGGCGCGCCAGCGGGCGCTTTCGTCGCCGCTGGCTGGCCCGGCCGCCGTGACGGCAGCGAACGCTGGAAAAGCCGCCGCCAACCTTGCGGTTGGCGCACGATTTCGCCATGGAAACCATCCGGAAAGCTGTTCACGTACGGGGTCTAGTAGCAAATGGCCGGCCAAAGAT
The DNA here is from genome assembly GCA_025350905.1 of Verrucomicrobiota bacterium. Lineage (GTDB taxonomy): Bacteria > Verrucomicrobiota > Verrucomicrobiia > Limisphaerales > JADLHS01 > JADLHS01. Next base: position 25,492 of record JANXWY010000206.1, on the reverse strand, counting down.
TTTGGTCGACAGACATTTTATCAACCGGAAACATGGGGCTAATGCAGACACGGACCTTGACCCTTGGCCACTCTCCCGACCCGGATGATGCTTTCATGTTTTACGGGCTGGCGAAGGAGTTGATTCCCACCCCCGGCTTTCGGTTCCAGCATATCCTGCAAGATATCCAGACACTCAATGAACGAGCGACACGCGGCGAACTCGACATCTCGGCGGTGAGTATTCATGCCTATGCCTATGTCAGCGACCAATATGCGCTGCTGCCCAGCGGCGCCAGCATGGGCGACGGTTATGGGCCAATGCTGGTGGCGAAATCAAAGTTTTCGCGCGCTTCGGTGGCCCGCAAAACCATCGCTGTGCCGGGCACGTTGACCAGTGCCTTCCTGGCGTTGCAACTCTGGCTGCAAAAACCCGCTGCGCAGTTGAGCTATCTGGTGGTGCCGTTTGACCAGGTTTTTCAAGCGGTTCGAGACGGGCGGGCCGAGGTGGGGTTGATCATTCACGAAGGCCAGTTGACGTATCAAAACGAGGGATTGGTCGTGTGTGAAGACCTTGGCGTGTGGTGGGGCCGGGAGAACGAGGGTCTGCCCTTGCCGCTGGGAGGCAACGTAATCCACAAGCGGCATGCCCCAAAAATGCGTCGGCAAGTTTCGGATCTATTGACCGCGAGCATCCAATTCAGTCTCGACCATCGAGCCGAGGCCGTACAACACGCTTTGGCCTATGCGCGGGACATGGGCCGCGACCTCGCGGACCGGTTCGTGGGGATGTATGTCAATCACTGGACGCTGGATTACGGCGAGCGCGGACGCGAATCGATCCGCCGGTTTCTGGGGCGGGCGTTCGAGGAGGGACTGATTCCGCACCGGCAAGAACTGGAATTTGTCGTTTAAAGAATTCTTTCCGCTCGGCTCCTTGTCAGCCCGACGGACTTGGCGGCGTCTCATCCAAAACCGGCGGAAAGGTCACTTGAATCGCTCGCGCGCCGGCTTGACACCGTTGGCGCGGCACTGGTGGGTATCTTACTCTGCCAAGTCCGCCGGGCCAGCGCGGAGAAAAATAGCCAAAAAAAGTCATTGTGCGATGACCATCAATTGGCACTATTAGACCCAATACCAACCGGTCTGAACCACAATTAGTTGGGCTCGGGTGTCGTTCGGGTGGAGGCTGTCAACCGTGAAACAACGCCGCGCCGATGAAAGTTTTGCTGCAGGACAAAGAATCGGGGCTCTACCTGAAAGAAATTGGTGTCACGACTCAAGACACGATGGACGCGATGGATTTCCTCAGTTCTTCCCGAGCCATTGAGTTCTGTGCCATTCGCAAGCTCAACGGAATGCAAATCGTGCTCCGGTTTGACGAGCAGCACTTCGACATCATCTTGCCGATGATTATGCAACGGCGGCACCATCACGCTCGCCCCGCCCACGCCGCCTGAACCGCCCGCGGCCGGAGCTTCGCGACGCCGTGTTTGAAGTAGAGCAAATTTCCCGCACCCGTCCCGGAGTAAACTTGCGTCCGTTGGCTGGGTCGCTAATCTGTCAAGGATGACTGCAATCACTGTTGACGCTACCCACCACACCCGAATCGGGGATATTGGCCAACGCGTCCTCGGTGGCGGCCAGATCACGCGCGACGAGGCAACCTGGTTGTTCCAGCTGGAGACTTCGGCGGACGTACTCGATCTCCTCTCCTGGGCGAACCGCATTCGGGAACACTTCAAGGGCAACAAGATTCATCTCTGTTCAATTGTCAACGCCAAGGCGGGCGCCTGTTCCGAGAATTGCAGCTTCTGCGCCCAGTCCGCTTTTCATCAAACCGGCGCGCCTAAATACGGTTTCGTGGAGCCCGAGCCGGTGGTGGCAGCCGCGGAGGAAGCCCGCCAAAACCAGGTGACCGCGGTCGGCCTGGTCGCCGCGTGGAAAGGCTTGAATGAAGGGCCGATGCTGGATGAAGTTTGCGATCGCATTCGGGAATTGAAAGCCGGTGGCAAGACGCGCCCCGATGCGTCGCTCGGTCTTATCAAAAAACAGGAAGTGGCCGACCGCTTGAAGGCGGCGGGACTCGAATGTTACGGGCACAACCTGGAAAGCTCGCGCCGCTTCTTCCCGCAAACCTGCACCACCCACACGTTCGACGACCGCCTCGAAACCATCGGCTATCTGAAAAAAGCCGGCATCAAGATTTGTTCCGGCGGTATCATCGGCATGGGCGAAACGCGCGCGGATCGCTGTGAACTGGCGTTTGAGCTAAAGGCGATCGGCGCTCACGTCGTACCGATCAACATCCTCAATCCCATCCCCGGCACGCCGTTTGAAAAGATCGCCCCGCTGCCGGTGCTGGAAATTCTGAAAACCATCGCGTGCTTCCGGTTCATTTTGCCGCGGCAGGAGATCATGATCGCGGGCGGCCGCACGGTGAACCTGCGCGACGCGCAAAGTATGGTCTTTATGGCCGGCGCGAGCGCCTTGATGGTTGGAAATTATCTCACCACGCTAAATCAGCCCGTCGAAAAAGACTTGCAGATGATCAAGGATCTTGGCCTCGATCCGAATTGGGATCGCCACGATTTCAGCGATCAAGCGGAAGCTAGTGCCTGCGGTGGGGGCGGCGGTGCCACCGAAACCGAGGGCGCACTGGTGACCACAAAATAGTCCGCCCCCCGCCCTCAGTTGAGCAAGGATTCCTGGAGAAACCGCACGGTGCTTTGGAACATGAAGTCCACATTGGGCTTCTTCTGGAAACCGTGCCCTTCATCTTTCGCCATTAAATACCAGACCTTGCCGCCGTGGTCGCGGATCGCCTTGACCATCTGCTCGGACTCGGAAACGGGTACGCGCGGGTCATTCAATCCTTGAATCACGAAGAGGGGCTGTGGAATTTTGTCTGCCTGGTTTGCCGGGGAAATCCTGCCCAGAAATTCCGCCATCGCCGGGTCGCGTTCATCGCCGTATTCCACGCGGCGCAGGTCACGGCGATAATCCTGCGTGTGCGTGAGAAAGGTCAGGAAATTTGAAATCCCGACCGCATCCACGCCACAACGCAGCCGGTGACCGTAATGCACCAGGCTGGCCAAGACCATGTAGCCACCATAGCTCCCACCGATCACGGCCACGCGCTTCGCATCCAGGCCCGCATCCCGTTCGATCCGGTCGAGAAACGCGCCGATGTCCTTCACCGCGTCCTCGCGCTTGAAACCGTTATCCAGCGTCAGAAACGTTTTGCCATAACCCGTGGAACCGCGCACGTTGGGGTACAGCACCGCCACCCCGAGCTCGTTGAGATAATAATTGTTGCGCGCCTGAAAAATGGGTCGCGCTTGCCCTTCCGGCCCGCCATGAATATTTACCAGCACGGGTCGGGGACCGGGGAATTTCCGGGGATCGGGCCGATAGAGAAAGGCGGAAATCTCCAAGCCATCGAAACTCTTGGTGTGAATTAACTCCGGCTCGACGAAGTTCGCCGGGTCCAGCCCCCCGGTTTCGCTTTCGGTCCAGCGCTCGAGCTTGCCCCTCTGTGCATCGAGTACATAGACATCGCTGGGTGATTGGGCCGCGCTGAGCGTGAACGCCAGTTCACGATTGTTCGCGTGCCATTTCACGCCCGTGATGACGCCCAACGGGAGCTTGGGCGACCGCAGCTCCTTGCCGGAGCGCGTCTCCAGTAAGCGCAGAACGCTCGCGCCCTCGTGATTGCTGACGAAGGCGAGTTTTTGTCCGTCCGACGACAAATCAAAGGATTCCACATTACCTCGAGCTTCCGCACCGAGCGGCGTGAGTTGTTTCGTGGCCAGCTCCAGGCGACATAAACGCTGATACTCGGATCCCTGGTCCGTCACGACGAAAATGGATTTGCCATCCTTGGCGAATCGCGCGCCACTCCATGAAATTTTCTCGCCGCCGACCGGGGTGAGCAGGTGAACGTCGCCGGATTTGCGATTCCAGAGGTGGAGCCGGCTCTCGTTGATTGAAAGATATTCACCCAGTAGCAAATGCTCATCCCTCGGTGACCAATCCAAAACGCTCCATCCGCCACCCTGCCGTTGCAAGACCAATTGGTCACTGTCGGGTTGTCTCGGATTCATCACAAAAATGTCCGTGTCGCGCCCGGTGCGTCTCGTGGAAGCGTAAGCCAGCCAGTCGCCGGAATTTGACCAGCGCGGGCCCGTGTTGCGCGCCTTGCCATCCGTTAACAGGGTGATGCGGCCATCGGCCAGATCGTAACGGTGCAACTGATAAAACTCGCCACCGCCGCTATCCTGGCTGAAGACCACGAATGCGCCTTGCTTCGGATCGAATGATCCCGCCAAGACCGGCTCGGAAAGAAAAGTCAATTGCCGCCGCGCCCCGCCCGGCATTTTCACCAGGTGCAACTGGGTCACATCCGCGAATCGGGTGGTAAGGAGCAGCTCGCGTTTGGTCGGCGCCCAGTCGTTGAAGCCGGCGGCGCGAAATTCGAGATAACGGCCCACCGCGACTCGTGATTCGGGCAAAATCGGTGTCACCCCTTCCGCCACCAGATTCTCGGGCAGCTGGGCCGACGAATTGCTGAGCGCGACCAAGGCGAAGGCGAGACCGAGGAATCGAGCTTGCATGTTCGGGAGGGATAACGTGGGCGCAACTTTTCCGCCAGCAGAAAACCAGTTCATCGAGCCACGCCTGGCGGGCTGACGAAGCGGCGCCGGGTGATGCTTGACGGCGAGCCATGGGGGCATTTCCCTATGGCCATTTAAACGGACATGCAACGACTCAATAAAAACCACGGCGGCTATTTCGGCGAGACTCTGGAGCTGGATCGGTTTTGGCGCGACCTCGCTCAAGCCGGCCGGGATTTTGACTGGCGGGTGGAACACTTTCATCAAACGGCAAAATTCAATTTCCTCGCGCTCCGGCGGCGGCCCCTTGTCGCCGACGCGCGACCCATCGCTCATCGCATTTACATCAGCACCGGCATCCACGGGGATGAACCCGCCGGACCACTGGCGGCATTGCGGCTGATGCAGGCGAACCAGTGGCCGGCGAACGCCGAAATCATCCTGCATCCCTGTCTGAACCCGACCGGATTTTCGCTCAACCGCCGGGATAATGGCCAGGGCATTGACCTCAATCGTGATTATTTGGATTTGCAGTCCGCCGAAGTCCGCGCCCATACCGCGTGGCTGGCGCAGCAGCCGCTGTTCGAGCTTTGCCTCTGCCTGCATGAGGATTGGGAAGCGCACGGCTTCTACGTCTACGAATTGAATCCCGATCGCCAGCCTTCGCTCGCCGAAGCCATCATTGCAGGCGTGGTCAAGGTTTGTCCGATTGACCAATCCGCCATGATTGAGGGCCGCGCAGCCAGCGGCGGCATCATTCGCCCCAACCTGGATCCGCTTTCGCGCCCGCAGTGGCCCGAAGCCTTCTGGCTGCTCACCCACAAGACACGACTGTCCTACACGCTGGAAGCGCCCTCCGATTTCCCGCTAACCATTCGGGTTAACGCCTTGGTCCACGGCGTAAATGCCGCATTGGCTTGTCGGTTGCTTTCAAGCTCATGAATGGAGAAATGGCGACCACTTGCAAAGCGTGCCCGGGCGGGATTCATCGCGCTGCAACTACTGGCCGTGACTTCAAGGCTCCGGGCCGGCGATTTCCTGCCCACCCTCAAAATCGGTAGCGAGATTTACAGCAACGTCACCGTGACCAGTTTCACCGCCACGGACATTTATTTTCAGCATGCGCAGGGCCTGGGCAACGCCAAACTCAAGAATCTTGCCCTCGAAGACCAGAAGCATTTTCGTTTCGACGCGACGAAGAGCCACGCGGTCGAACTGCAACAAACGGCGGCTAGCCAGCGCTACCACCAGGAAATTGCAGCCCGGAAACCGGCGCCCAAACCGGTCGCACCTACCGACGAAGACGACTCCGTTCCTCCCGTCACAGACGACAACGGCGATCCGGTCGTGACGAAGATCCATGCCCAAACTTTTCGCGGCCAACGGCCACCGCCGATCATCGTGGATCAGTGGCTCACCCCGGCGCCGGTTGCGACGGGAAAATTCGTGCTCGTCGATTTTTGGGCAACCTGGTGCGGGCCGTGCCGACTCGCCATTCCGCACCTTAACGCATTGCAGGCGAAATTTAAGGATCGCCTTGTCGTCATTGGCTTGAGCAACGAAACCCCGGAGGACATGCGCAAGGCGGCGTTGCCGCCCGTGAATTATTACGTTGGCACCGACCCGCAAGCGCGAACACGGGCAGCGGTGCAAGTTAAGGGGATTCCCCACGCGATTTTAATGGATCCGGGAGGAGTCGTGCGCTTCGAGGGTCAGCCCATTTATCTGGAAGCGGCGGCGCTCGAACGCTTGATGGCCAAGTATCCGAATTAACTAGGCATCGGCCCGCGGCGGCTGGCGCTCGCGAACCCATCGCGGATTTCCCATCGCCGAATTAAGCAGCGCCATCGCGCGCCGGTCACTTCAATGCTGCCGCACGCCGCTTCATCCACTCAGCCCCCAAATCGGTCAAGGTCTTCGCCTTCAAAACCCGCTCCGCGAGTGGGAAAACGATGCGCTCTTCCTTTTCGAAGTGCTTCCGGGACGCGGCGATGACCCCGAGCAACAACTGTTTGCCGTCCTTTAGACTGCGGGCCTTGCGCACCTTGACCAGCGTCGCCTCGATTAATTCATGCTCATTATGAAAGGTCTCCCGATGGCCGATCTGCTCAAAGCAATGTTCCAACGGCTCGATGAACAACTCATCCTCGGTCTGCGAGTGGGGAGACATGACTTTATCCACGAGCTGCGCGAGTGATTTCACCTCCGCCAAAGTCTTGAGCCGAGGCGCGCTCGATTCGATATGGTCAAACAGATGGTGGAACACCGTATGTTCCGCCCGCAAAATATCCGTGATCTTCATAGTTGAATTAAAGCAATCTGCCTGCCTAGCAGATAACCGCCGGCGGGTGTTTCCGCCAGCCGATTATGGAATGAGCCGCCCGCGAATTGCCAGTCGCGGGAAGCCGAGCCTCAGAAACCCAACCACTGTTCCCAAGCTAACCTGGCGCTGCCCCGTCTCCTCATGCCAATAACGCCATCTGTTTCGGGGTGATCAACCAAGCGAGCCTGGCGCAACGGGCGTAGCGGAACCCCGACGGAATCTCCAATTTAGCCAGGCCGCCTTTCTTCATGTCAATCGCCGCAGACGGACCGCCGGCAATCAAGTGCGCGATGAACTGGCTAAAATCGGGTTCGTGGCCCACCAGCAAGACATCTTGCGGCTCGGGCAACAGGCCGTTCACGTAACGAACCAGACTTTTGGGGTCGCCTCCCGGTGTTAGTTCCTCTCGATAGATCAGCCGCTTTTTCAAGTTCAATGCCGCCGCGACGATTTCCGCGGTTTGAGACGCGCGCCGGTACGGGCTCGACAAAATCCAGTCGAACGAGATTTCCAACGCGCACAGCGCGTCGCAGCCCTGCCGGATGCGCGCCCGGCCTTTCGGCAGGAGTGGACGACGCGAGTCATCGGGAAAACGATTCGAGTCGCGCTCGGCGGCCAGGCCGTGGCGCAAAAAGTAGAGGTTCATGGTCGCTTGATTTTTTTGATGCCGGGACAAGGTGACAATCTTTTCGGGGGCCAAAACGACTTCAGGTTATTGGCCGAATTGACATACCGGCGAATCAATCGCTCGTGCCGACGCACGAACGCGGCTCGCAATCGTTGCCGGGCCAGGCCGGGGTCCATCGGCGCGACGAACTCGTCCCAGGTGGCGAGCAGTACCTTCAAATCCTGGATGTCGCCCATCATGGATTGATAGTCGTGCATCGCCGCCCGGTGTGCATCGGTCACGGCGGGCAGCAGCGGTGACAGCGCGTCCACCATGTAACGAAAACGTTTGAACGCGATGCGCGTCCGATGAATTGTTTTTGGGGCCGTCGCATCCACTCGGCGAAAAAGGCGGTTCACCCGCGCGAAGGCATGCCCGACTGCATCCTGGGCCATGGTGAAGGCGCATCGCGGCGGGAGGCTTTTTCGCTGGCGATGCAGTTCGCCAACCAACGCCGTCAGTTTTTTTTCGACGGTTCGGGTTTTAATCCGTTTCACTGCCTGGCGGGCCTCGTCCGTGAAACGGACTTCGCGGAGGCGCAACCAGGCGTGGAATTCTCGGGCCGCCGAATAAGTGCGCCGCAATGGGGCTACGGCCCGCAATTGCATCTGCGTGTCGCGCAAGTGGTCAAACGCATCCAAATTTTTCTTCAACGCGCGCCGGGGCTTCTTCAATTCGGACACGGGGATAAACGCCGCCAGCAGCTCCAGCGTGGCTAGCAATCGCCGCGTCGCGACCCGCGCATCGTGAACCGCCACCGGGGAAAACTCTTGCTGGCAATGTTGGAGGCGTTTGAAATATCGCCGCCATTGCCGCGCCAACTCCGCGCCCAAATGCCGCAACACATCCACAAATCAAAAATTAACCATCAAACAGACAAAAACCAGTTCGTCGCCCGCGGTTCGCCGGCGCTGGGGCGTGGTCATTTTTCAGCTGGCAGTTTGACTGGGTCGGCGAACGGCGGGCGCGCCAGTTCCACGCGAGGGTATTTCGCCAGGCTTTTGGTGGACGCGCCCCGCACCCGCGGGCCAGAAATCGCCAGGGCCATGAATTCCGTCTGACTGCGCCGCGCCGGTTCGCGATCCGTCCGGGCGGCGCGCTGATACGTCCCATCCGCGAAGAGCACCCGGGCCTTGGTGTTGTCCGCCAGCGGCGTGGCGAGGATTTCATTGATGATGCGATCACGCAACAGGCCGTCCACGATCGGAAAGACGGTTTCAATCCGGCGAAAACAATTGCGCGGCAGCCAGTCGGCGCTGCCCACAAACACTTCCGGTTGGCAGGCATTTTCAAAATAGTAAACCCGGGTGTGTTCGAGAAATCGATCCACAATGCTGCGGACGGTAATATTTTCACTCACCCCGGGAATCCCGGGGCGCAGGCAACAAACTCCCCGCACGATCAAGTCAATCTTTACCCCCGCTTGCGCCGCGCGATACAGGGCTTCGATGAGCGCCCGCTCGGCCAGCGAATTAATCTTGGCGATGATGCGCGCCGGCGACCCGAGCCGGGCATGCTTGGCCTCGCGCTCGATGAGTTCCAGCAACCGCCGGTGCAGGTCGAAGGGCGCGACGACCAACTGGCGCATGCCCTGAAACTGACAGATGCCGGTGAGCAGATTGAACAGGTTGGTCGCGTCCTCGCCGAAATCCGGACGGCAGGTCAATAATCCGAGGTCGGTATACAAGCGCGCGGTGGTGGGGTTGTAATTGCCCGTTGCCAGGTGGACGTAGCGCCGGATCTCGGGGCCTTCCCGCCGCACGACCAAGGTGACTTTCGCGTGCAGCTTGTAGCCCACCAGACCGTAGATGACATGCACCCCATTTTCCTCGAGTTGGCGCGCCCATTGGATGTTGTTCGCCTCGTCAAAGCGGGCCCGCAATTCGACCACCGCTGTCACCTGCTTACCATTCTTAACCCCGTCCATCAGCGCCCCGACGATGCGTTTGTCGCCGCCCGTACGATAAAGGGTCATCTTGATCGCCAGCACGTCGCGGTCTTGCGCCGCCGTTTCCAGAAACCGCACCACGCCGTCGAAATGTTCGTACGGATGGTGGAGCAAAATATCGCGCTCCCGGATGGCGGCAAACACATCCTCCCGGTCGCGTAAGGCCAGCGACTCCGGCGCCACAAACGGCGGATCGCGCAGCTCCGGCGAATGATCGCCCTGATACAACATCATCAGCCGGGTGGGATTGAGCGGACCGTCGATGAGATAAAGATCCTCCGCGGTCAATCGCAGCGTCTTCAGCAGGGCGTCGCGAATGGGGGCGGGGCAGCGATGATCCACCTCCAAGCGCACCGCATCGCCGCGCCGGCGGTTGTGCAATTCGGCTTCGACCGCTTTGAGCAGATTGCTTTCCTCCTCCTCGTCAATGTACAGCTCGCTGTTGCGGGTGACGCGAAACGGCCACCAGCCCAGAATCGTGGTGCCGGGAAAAAGATCCGCGAGAAAATGTCCGATCACGTCGCCGAGATAAACATAGTCGCGTCGCCCGTCCTGCCGGGGCAGCTGGACCAGGCGCGGCAGGTTCGCGGGCAATTGCACCACCGCCATGTGCTTGTGCGTCTCCTGGTTCTTCCGCAGCTCCAGCCGCACGATGAGGTTGAGCGACTTGTTGAGCAGTTGCGGAAAGGGATGGGCGGGATCAATTGCCAACGGCGTCAAGACCGGCCGTACCTGCTGCCAGTAAAACACCTCGAGCCAGACTTGATCCGCCCGGCCCAACTCCGCCATGGGCAGCAGGCGAATCCGGTGCGCGGCCAAGGCCGGCTGCAAATCCTCGCGCCAGGCGGCATATTGCGCGGCAATCATCTGGCGCACCCGACGGATGACCGCCCGCAAGGTTTCCGTGGGGGTCAGACCGTCGGGACTGCGCTCGGCCTGACCGCTCTCGATCTCTTGCTTCAGCCCGGCCACGCGCACCTCGAAAAACTCATCGAAGTTGGAACTGACGATAGTGAAAAACTTCAAGCGTTCGAGCAGCGGATTGGAATCATCCCGCGCCTCGTCGAGCACGCGTTGGTTAAATTCCAGCCAGCTCAACTCGCGGTTGAGAAAATGCCGGGGGCCAAAGGTTGTTTCGTTCACGCTGCTCGTCATCCGGGGCGGGAGCTTGGACGATGTGCCCTCTTTCTGAAAGGCTGAAAAGGTTACAATAGCGTTACCGACTATTCACAGACCTCGGGTGGGTGCACCGCAATTGCACAGAACTCAACAGCGATTTCTCCTGGATCCCGCTTAAAAATTGGAGTGAATGGCGTCCCGCCGACGCATGGTTGTGGAGTGGAAACAGCGAATAACCTGGGGATAAGTCGGTGACAAACCGACGACTTTTTCCCGCCATGACCATTCCCAATCACCAGGGCTTGTTCAGGCCGACTCGTTCTCGGGTGGCGTCGGCAAATCCGAAATGGTTGACCGCCTCCGGAGTCTTGGTCGCGGACCGAGCGTAGATGGGGGCAGCACCGGGCCGGCGGCAGTTGAAGAAAACCTCGAGCCAAGAGCGACGCACGGGGGACGGACGCCTGGTCTGCTGTCTGGCTTCGGCCAGTACCAGGCGAATCAACCGATTGTGCTCGGCGGCCGGGCAGTTTCCGAGTCACTTTGGGGATGTTCAAGTACGGCTGCCAGCACGGTTTGCAACCTGTCAAAATCCAAGGGCTTGGCAAAAAACTCGTGTGCGCCGGCAACCTCCGCGGAATAACGGGTCACATCGTTCGCCAGCGCACTCACCATCAAGATGGGAATCTGGCGGGTGACGCGTTGCCGCCGAAGGATTTCGCAGAGGCTCAAGCCATCCAGATCGGGGAGCATCAGATCCATGAGAATGACATCGGGCGCGTGTTCCCACACTTGATTGAGGGCATCGGTGCCATTGGTAGCGAATACGATCTTGTAATTGAAAACTTGCAGGCGATAACGCACCAATTCGATGAAGTCCAATTCATCGTCCACCACCAAAACAGTTCTTAGCATGTCCCATTCTCACGGACGGCCGCGGACGCAACAACGACGGGAACGCAAAGTTTTGGCAACGATCTGATGCCAGTTTGCCTAGTCGCGAGTCAAGTTCCCTTTCATTCGGCTTACCGTCACTCAATCGTAATCGGATCGCCCCGATTTCGACATCACGCCCGGCGAAATTACCACTCCGAGTTACACGTTGAAACTACTCAAAGCATTTTTCCGCCCGCACCGTTTGTCCGCCCACCGCCGGCGTCGTCGCCGGCGGGATCGACGATTCCTTTGGTTGAGTTTGCTGTTGGGCTCGGGCATCGCCCTAGCGCTCGCCTGGGGTCTCTATCTCCTGTACCAGCAGCGGCGATTCGCATGACGGATCCGGTGCGGCTAAAATGTAACATTTGCACGCTTGCCTTTTCCCGCTTCGGCGGCACACTCGAATTCGTTCGCCAAAACTACTCCCGACCCGGGCTTCGATTTCACCTGAAGTCGCTGGACGGACCAACAACACAAGCGCCATGAAGAAAAAAGCGGATTCGTCGAAATCCCCGAAAGCAAGGTCGACTGAAGCCCTCGCGGCCAAGGCCGCCGAGGCCCAAGCCGCCCGGCTGGCGGTGGACATCACCGCTCGTGAAGCCGAAGCTGCCAAAAGGCGTGCAAATGGGGCGAAGATAAAATTCAAGAGCGCCAAGAAGGCCTGGCGACAGGCGCGCAAGGCCACCAAACGCGCGACCAAACGTGCCAAGCAGGCCCGCGAACAATTGACCGCGTTGAACCAAAAGCTAAAGCCCTCCAAGAAAAAAACCGCGGCCAAATCCTCGATTCGAGGGATCAAACCCCCGGCGAAGCGAAAACTCGTCCAGCGCAAACGGGCCGCGGCGGTGACCACGGCATTGCCGGCCCAAGCCGCTGGAACTCCCGCTTTGCCTGCCTCCCCGGCCGCTGCGGACGACGCGTCGGTCGCCTGATAGTCATCGCCGCATCGTCACTCACCGTCGGACTCCGGACGCCAGACCGTCTCCCATCGGGCTGGATCGGGGGCCGAAAGCATTTGCCAGCTGCTTGGCCGCCGAAGCGCCGCGACTGAATGGCAACGGCGGTTGTTCCAGCATTTGCGAGGCAACTTCAACCACACCAGGGGTCTCCTCACCACGGTAGAGGGTGATCGAAACGTTTTCATTGCGACGGATGCACGCCTTGATGGCCTCCGCCTCCTTCTCGCAATTCAACAATGTCTTCCACGAATAAATATGTTTCGGTTTGTGGAAGTCGCTGTTGGCGAGGAAGGGCAATCGCCGCAGACTGACGGGCGTGAACAGGTTGTTGCGATTGGCGATCTCCCACGCGTCAATCACCGGGGCAAACTTGTCCTGGTTGTCCCACAGATAAAGCGTTTCCTTCGCCCATTCGGACTTCATGAGATGGGGATGCGCCGCCACGGCCAGTCCGCCCTGCGCATGGATGCGCGTGATGGTTTCCATCAAGTCATGGCGGGGACTGATCGGCAGCTTGAGATCCACCCCGAGGAGATGAGCGGAGGATTTTCGGGTCGGGCCGTCCTTATTGAACTCCAGCCCGGTGAGTAGGAGCATTCCGTAACGGCGCCACGCGCGCTTCGCTTCACGGGCAATCACCTCGAAGTATTCCTCCACCTGGTCGTAACTCAAAGTGAGCGGCGTCAGCCGCGCGAGCTTGCCAATCAGCCGGCGCGGGTCGGTCCAGTGATCCGTGATGCAAATGCAGTCAAAACTGCGGGCCCCGTAAAAATCCACGACCTCCGAAACGGTCAGTTTGCCGTCGGAGTAATTTGTGTGGACGTGGAAATCGCAGAGCAGCGGACCGGTCTTGTTGCGGGCCAGCTGGGCCCGCATCGCCAGCGTGACCATTTTGGATGGGGTCGGAATCGCCGTGGGCAGAACGTTGACGGCCCGGGGCAGGGCGGGAAATTTTTCCGGACGCCCCACCTGGTTGGCGGCCTCACATTCCTCAAGGATTAAGGCCGCGATCCGCAGCGCCGCGTCCGGCCGGCTGATTTTTTCGATCTGCCGGCGCCACTGCAGCCATTGTTCGCCCCCATCCTGAGCCAGCCGTTCCACCCAACGCGCGACCTCCTTTCGGCCATCGGCCACGACGCCGATGTTGGCGTCCCGGATAATGTTGGCGTTCCCCTCCTCCTGACCCGGGATGACCTGGTTGATGATCATGGGGCAGCGGGCGGCGATTGCCTCCTGCACCGAAGCGCCGCCGGCCTTGCCAATGACGACGTGACTCCGCATCAGCAATTGGGGCATTTGATTGGTCCAGCCGAGGAGATGCAAGCGCCCGTCATGCGCCTGGGAGCGCCGCGCGAGTTTCTCCTTTAGCTCCGCGTAGCGGCCGACCGTGACCGTGAGTTCCACGTTCGGAATCTCCAACAAGCGATCAATCGCCTTGCCACATTTCTTTTGGCCGGTGTTGATCACGTACAACACCCGCAAACGCTGGCCCCGCGTGGGGCATTCGGGCAGCTCCTTGGGCGGCACCGCGAATTCGGGACTGACCGGGAAGCCCAGCGCCGCGATCGCTTTTTCCTCCACACCCGCCTGCCGTAAAACCTCGGCGGTCGCCGGGTCACACACCACGAACCGATCGCTCCCGGCACGATACCACAACGAATTCACTGAACGCGAATCCGTGATAATGGTGACCAACCGGAACGGACGCTCGCAGTGATCGCGATAGAGGGACTGGATCAATTGGCCATAGGCGGGATAGGTACTGACGACACAATCCGGCTGCGTCTCCTCGATGAGTTGGCTGAGCGACCGGTGCAAGCCGGCCATGCCGCGCCCATCCGCCAGCCACGGGGCATGATCCAACAGCTTGAAGAAGCCGCCCCAGAGTTGCGGCGCGTAGCGCACCGCACCCAGATAGGCTTGCTTGGCGATGATGTTCAGCTTTTTGTAGCTGCGTTCATACAGATCAGCGACGGTCACCTCGACTTCCGCCGGGGATTGCTCCAACGCATCGCGTACATTTCGCGCAGCGGCGTTATGGCCGTCACCGAATCCTGCTGTTAGAATAAGAATTTTTTTCACGAGCTTGTCTGGCTCGAATCTCGCGAGCTCGGGTTACGACCGAATGGCGGAGCGGTTAAGAACGCATGACATTGTGAATATCTTTCGGTGGGAACGAAAACCGCCCGCTTCGGTTTCTCGAAGCGGGCGGACGAACTGGTTCTATGCGGGGCCCGGGAATTAGCGGCGCCCGCCACTCCCGGCGGCGGCCTGCATCGCTTTGAAAAACACGTCCGTGTTATCCATCACCCCGGTGAATCGCTCGGCTCCGAAGCCAAAAGCGGACAAGGGAATGTCCGAGGCCGTATGCGCCGCACTGGTGCCAGGCACCTGGCCCGTGACGCGGAATCCACCCGCCACGTCGCGATCGAGCGGGCCGGTGGGATACGCATTCAGCGGCGTAACGTTGTTGAACGGCTGTTGGGTGTCGCGCAACGGCCGCGGATTGGTCAACCAGTCTTCATAGCGATCCGCGTTGGCTGCGTAACCGATGAGCATCTTGTGGTCGGGATCGGTGCTGACCGGATAACCATCGGCGGCGATCTGGTAGCTCGGGAAACCGGCGGCGTCGTAGAGGCCGACGACTTGATCGCGCAGCGCAACCACGCCATTGGTGTTGGCGGCCGCCCGCGCCTGCAAGGTGGCATTGTCCACGGTGGATGCGCCGATGATGTTGATGCCGGCACATTCGTGGTCGGCCAGCACAATGACGAGCGTGTCGGGGTTTTTCTCCGCGAACTGCTTGCAGGCCGCCACGGCGCGGTCGAACTCGAGGGTGTCGAGGATCCAGCGTTCGGAGTCCATGTTGTGCGCCTGCTTGTCAATCGAAGCGCCTTCCACCATGAGGGTGAAGCCCTTTTTATTTCGGCTCAACACCTGGAGGGCCTTTGCGGTCATCTCGTCCAGCATCGGCTGGTCGGGGAAACCGTAATCGTCCACCACTCCGGGAACGCCCGGATTGCGGCGCTTGTCAATTTTGTCCTTGGCCACGTTCATATTCGAGAAGCTGAACAGACCGAGCAATCGTTCGACACTGGTGGGCAGACTGTTCAAGGTGGCGGCATCGGGCGTGTAGCCGAAACCAGCCAGTTGAAAGTCCGCAATGAGGTCGCGATTGGTGTCCACGGTTCCGACCGGCACGCCCCAACCCGAAACCAGGTCGGCCGGCAGCACATAATCGCTGCTGGCGCTGCGTTGCGAGCCGGGAATGCGGGCCGGCAAAAACCATTTGCGCCCGCCGCCCAGTAAGACCCGCAATCCGCTCTGGTTAACGCCCTCATCCAGGTACTGATCACAAATGCCCGTGCCCGCGCCGCGATCCTGCGTGTGGACGCCAAACGCGGCGGGGGTGGCATCGAACACATCCGCCGTGGTCACGATGCCGAGCGTGCGGCCTTCGGTCCGCCAGAAGTATTCGCCCACCAGCTCGACCCGCGGGTTGTCGAACTTATCGAGCGTGTCATCCGGGAACACACCTTCCTGATTGTTGTTGAACTTGTTGCCAGTGGCATAACAGGCGGCACCGGGCGCGGAGTCCGTAACGATCGAGTTGAGCGAGTGCGTCATCACGATACCGGTGACCGGGAAAGTATCCATCGCGAGCCGGTCATTGGCTTTGCCCAGGGCCACACCATGCGCCATGATGCGCGCGGCGGTACGGTGCGCGATGCCCATGCCGTCGCCGATGCAGAAGATGAGGTTTTTGGCCCGCGCGCGATGATCATCATCGCCGTTACCCTCCGTCTTTCCAACACGATCGCGACCGTTCTCTTCCTCGAGATCAACAATTTCGAAATTGCCCTGCGCCACGACGGACTGACCGTCGGATTGCTTGGCCACGATTTTCAAGACGTGAACCCCCGGCTCGGTATCAGCGTAAGCGCGCGCGGTGGCAATCGTCGTGTTGACCGCCAGCCCAGCAACGGTGGCCGGCACGTAAGCGATCGGTTGCGGAATGGCCTTGCCGTCCACGAAAAATTGCACGGCGGTGATCGACTCCCCTCCGTCCGGCTGGACGGTGGTCTGGAGATCGAAGCGCTGACCGGTTAGAAAGCGCGCGATGTAAGGTGCGCCTGGGTCATGGTAAGTGAACAGGGCGCTGGGGGGTGTGAGCCGGGTAACCTTTGGCGCAGCGGCCGCAACCCCTGGCAAAGCCAGGGCGGCGGCAACCAGAGCGGAAGCCGTGAGCGATCGGGAATTGAGCATTGATTTCATGTTCGGTTTTGTGGGTTTGAGTTTAGGTGTTTGTGGGGAGTAGCGCGGCGGCCACCATTGGCCGCCGCGAAAAAACGTGAGTCCACTATCGTTCGGCTGGCACTTCATCCTGCGTAAGGCGGACTAGGAACACGCGGCCATTGGCCTCTTCGTGAGCCCCCAAGCTCAACGTGCCCGTGACAATGACGCGACCCGATTGATGGGGGATGACTTCGGTGGCGCGGTGCGGAATTTGAACCAAGGTGACACTGGCCGGCAGGTCATCGCACAAACCAAACTCTTCCTCGTCCAGCGTGAGCGGGTACGGTGTCAGCAGGAAACCGCCCGCGCGGCTGGGTTCGTGTTCCCGCACCATGAAACCGACCAGCCGCACGCGCCGCCCGGCGAGCGCGCGGAGGGTTTCGGTCAATTCCAGCCCGCGCGGCCCTACCGGTTGGCGGAAAAATTGATTAAACTTGAGCTCCACCACACCCGGCGGCAACGGCGGCAGGGCATTGGTCGTCACCGCGCTCGCCATTACGTTGGAGTCGGCGGGCCTGGAAGAGGGCTGGCGTTGATCCGGAGCCGTGCGCCGGGTATCGGCGGCCGATTCGTTGTGGGTTGCGAGGAGTTTCGGTTCGTCCGCAACGACGGAACTGTTGGTTAAAAAAACCGCCAGTAAACAGGTAATTGGAACGCGTAGATTTTTCATCGTCCGGCAAATTATTTCCATTGCGCGCAAAGGTGTAGCTGGGTTGCATGACGAACAAAGAGAGAAAGCGTTACGATTTTGAAAAGGTGCGAATCAATGTTCGCAACAAAACGCGCCGTTGCAAAATTGATTGATTCACCAAGGAAAGCGACCGTTGGCTCGGTGACTCGCCAGGCTCCCAGTGCCCGAGTTGTTACCGGATCGGAACAATCTTCAATCGAGGCGGGAAGGCGGCTGGGTCAGGCACGCAGCGCTTCGGTCCCTGGATCGGATTGGGGCGCCGCGAAGATGGCTTTGAGTTCCGCCTTCAACTCGGCCATCCCCAATGGCTTTGTGAAATAAGCGCGGGCCCCGGCAACTTTGGCGGCATGCCGGGTTACGTCCGTCGCCACCGCGCTGATCATGATCACTGGTACCGCGCGCGTTGACAACTGCCACCGAAACAATTCGCAGAGCGTCAGCCCGTCCATATCCGGCAACAACAGGTCAAGCAAGATCACGTCTGGCAAGTGTTGCCGTGCCTGATTCAACGCCTCCATGCCGTTGGTGGCACTAAGCAGCTTGTAGCCGCAGTCGCGCAGCTGGAACTGCAGTAATTCAAAAAACTCCAATTCGTCGTCCACCAGCAGGAGGCTTTTTTCCATACCTGTTTATACCGCAATTATTGAATGCGGCCATGACCGCGAGGTGAAGCTTGGGCAACGATTCCACGACCGAACCACTCCAGTCCTGCCCGTTGCTGGTGAAATTCCAACGCAGCGGTTCGGACTGCCGCGCGCCATTCATCATCGCGGATCGGGGCGGCGGCCGGTCCCGAAATCGCGGGTGACAGGCATACGGTCTGCTCAATCCTGCGCCATGGATATAAACACTATCGCCTTTGCCCTGATGGCCTCCATCACTGCCCTGTTTTTAGCCGCTACCTTGGCCCGCGAAACAGACATCCACTTGCCCGCCTTGACCCAGAGCGGCGACACCAGTCTGGGCCGACGCTCTGTGAACTGGCTCGCGGCCATAGCCATGACCGCGGCAGTTTTGATCTGCTTGATCTAGCGGGCACTTTCCGGGCGACTGGGCGGCCGGCCATGGCTCGGCGGCCGATTTGGCCGTGACAAAACCGAAGGTTGACCGGCCGCATCAGCTCCAACCCCGAGGAGGCCCGGGAGGCCCTGCCGGACCTCACCGGGAACTCGCCGATCAGTGCAGGGTGACGGTCTTCAGAACTTGAGTCGGGCCAAACTCATCATCAAAGCCGTAGGCAGTGATTTTGACCTTCCCGCTTCGGTGAATCTTCACGGTCGCCCAAGCGTAAGCGCGATCACTCGCCGGCGCAAAAGTCGCATCCGTGGTGCTGGCGTCGAACGGTGAGCCACCCGAGCCGACCAGGACCTGCCAGGATTTTCCACCCGTGACGGCGGTCGGCTGCATCATGTTGAAGATGTGCTCGTGGCCGCAAAAATAAGTGGCGCCATATTGTTCGATCACGTTCCAAAAAGCGTCGCGGCTGACTATGTCAACGTCCAGGCCGGACGCCTTGTCGGGCAGGAATCCATTGGTGGTGGCCCCGAAATAGTAGGTGAAGGCAGGCTTGTGACCGAAGACAAAGCTGTGCTTCAGCCCGCGGGTCTTGGCCGCTTGGAGATCGCTGGCGAGCCAGTTCACGGGTGCGTGCGCATCCTTGCCGACCGGATCCGTGTTGATGACCGCGAAATGCGCGCCTTGGAAATCGAAACTGTAGGAGAGCTGGCTCTGATCGGAAGTGAGGCCATCCACCGGCCCATTGTTGAGGACATTCGCATTGGTGGGTTGCGCGCCCAGCAAGTTCAGAAATCGGGAGGAGTCGAGAATCAAGTCGCCCATGTTGGCGCGCCAGGCATTTTCGTTGGCCACCTGGGCCTTTTTGCCCAAGGGCTTGGATTGCGTTTCATGAGTGCCGGGAACGGGGACGACGCAAGTGCCGACTTCCATCATGCCCGCGACCATGCCGCGCCAGAACGCGTATTGGGTGTAGAATTTCACGAGGTCGGAACTGACGACATTGGAAACGGTGGTGGTGGCTGCCGGAACCACCGCGTGCCCGTAACCCATGATCATATCGCCGTTAAAGAAGAGCAGGCTGGATTGTTGGTGCTCAATGGAACGACTGATCCGCGTCCAGGCCTTGGTGTTTTGCAGCCAATGAGCGTCCTGCCCCGAGAGCGGGAGCGTGGTGGCATCGGCGGTCACGGGATCCTGGCGGGAATCCCCCACGGTCGAAAACGAAAACACAACCGGGTCGCGGCGGCTGTCGTCCCGGTCGCGATCGCCATCGCGATCCCGTTCACCGCGCTCATCGGCGTGCAGGGAAGCAGGATGGAGGGCAAGTCCCACCGCGATGATCGTGGCGGCGACAGTTGGCTTTTGGAGGAAAAACTCGAAACGTGTTTGCATGATATTTTGCGTGGTTTGATTTGGTCTGGCTGAGCTTTGGCTTTGCCGCCACCCGTTTTGGGTGGCGCGTGATTAGCGTGGAAAAGGCAAACGTCGGACTCGTGGCGGATGGGTTAAGAATGGGTGACATCCGTGGCCGGCAGTTGCGCTGGAATTTCGCGGGGCGAACCAGGAGTTTACCACCGGCTCAACAGGCGGACGAGGTCAGTGACTCCCGACATGTGAAGCCCAAGCACACAAAACGGGGAGGCTGAATTGGAACGCACCGTCGGCGAGCATCTCCGCCGCTGCGAAGCTCGGCGGCGAAGCCGCAACCTGATGACGGTCAGATCATCACCGAAGTTTGTACCGCGGTAGTTGTCGCCAGGGGGGCTGGCATTGATGACGGCAGTTCGGCCGGGATTCGCTGAAGCCGTTCAATACCGGGATGTCACCGAAGCCCGCAGGTTGCCAACCCAGCGGAGCAGGCTGGCGAATTAGCAACGACGACGCGTCGGATCGCTACCACCAAAGGAAATTTCGGTCGGGCGCATTGGGCGGATTGCTGGCCAGGGCCTCCATCTGAGCGGTGGGAAGAAACCTAAAGTACTCAGTGTGCGAGTCGCCGAAGAGCATCATCATGCGATTCTTGCCCTTGTAATTGTGCCATTGGCTGCGCGGCTTGCTGACGTCCCGATTGGCATGCCAGATCCAGTCGCCCTGGATGATTTTGGTGGCCGGCTTGAGGCTGATTTCGGAGCTTTTGATCGACGGCCGTTTCACGTCGCCCTTGGGGCCACAGACCATTTTAACCTTGTAATAATCGAAGGCAAACTCGGTCAGGTAGCTGTTGCCATATTGCAAATAACAGTTCGTGCAGTTGACTCCGCGGGCGGCCAGCGACCAAAAATCACCCTTGTCCGACGGGCAACGAAAAACTTCGTAGCTGTTGCCCACGTAAACATTCAACGGGCGATTGCTGGCGGCCACGAAGGTATCGTACATCCCATCTTTGCCGCCGGTGGAAGCCCAGTCGCTAATCTCCGGATAATAATCGCGGTTGTCCTCGGAGTACATGTGGTAAGCCTTGCCGATCTGGCTCTGGTTGCTCATGCAACGAATCGTGTGAGCTTTCTGCTTGGCCGTGGCCAGGGCGGGCAACAGCAGCGCCGCCAGAATCGCAATAATTGCGATCACCACCAGTAACTCGATCAACGTGAAGGCCCCGACGGGAAATAATTTTCCCGCGGCACCGAAAGGCTTCGGCCGGCTCACGCTCCGCAAATGTCGGAGAATCACTTTGGTGGCGATGGGCACACGGCAAAGCTGGCGGGGACCACTTTCAGCGTCAAGCCGCGATTCATGGGTGAGGCGCGCAGTATTTCCTAGCGGCGCCTGACGAGGCGGGCACCCTCATTTTGGCCAGCGGAGATGTTTGTGCAGAAATTCGAAGGTCCCTTGGCCATTGATCGTGTGGGGGCCGACGAAAGTTTCCAGTTCACAACGATCGCCGAGGCCGAGTCGGGCGGCATACAGGAAGTTCACTTTGGCAAACTCCCAGGCGACACTTTCATCCGGGGCCACGCCGTCGAAATGACCGCGTTCGACCATGAACGGTCGCGGGGCGATCAGGGCCGCCATCTCCGCGTAGTTGAAGGTGCTGCCGAGATCCCACTCGAAAATCTCATACTCGCCGCCCCAAACATAACTGTAGCGACCGAGCGTGCCGGCGGTGGCGGCATTCTTGCCCACCCATTCGTTGAAGTCGGCCGAGCAAATGGACAGGACATAGTCGGGCACCAGCGGCGGAATTCGCATCGCGGACTTGCCGCCGTAACTCAATCCATAGAAACCGATGCGCCCAGGGTCCACATAAGGAAGCGACTTAAGCCAGTCCACGATCTGTTGGTGCTGGGGAACGATCGTCGCGAACAGGGTTTTTTTGATCGGGTTGCTTTTGCGCTGCAAGGAACGGAAGCGGTCGGTGAAAAGGTAGAGATTCTGGGGCGCGAACGTAATGAAGCCGCGTTCGGCCAGTTTGGCGGCGAAGTCATGGTACGCCTCGTGATTTCCGGTCACTACATCCTGGGGGCGACCTTCCAATCCGTGTTGGCAGACTACTACCGGCCGTCGCTCGCCCGGCTTGAGATCGCGGGGCAGCAGCAGGATGCCGTAGGCGATAACATCGGGAAACACATCCAGCATCACTTCGTAGCCCACCCATTTTTCCTCATCATACGCCTTACGAGAGCGGACGTTGGGCGGGAGCACCGGTTCGTCAAAACGGCCCACGACTTCCTCCGCAAAATAATTGCGATACCATTCGCGGCTCTGGACGTAGGCATCCAGCGAGTGCGTATCTAATTTCTTCATGAACTCACGGCGAACCTCCGGGCTATTCACCAACAGCTGCTGATTATGCTGGTCGATCTCCTGCAGTTGACGGAGCTGGCGATCGACGGCATTCACGGCGACCCGCAATGGCGTAGGCAGCGGAGCACTCGGAGCAAGCGTCGGATTGGTCGCCACGGCATTCAGAAACGCGGCGAGCGCCGGCGGGCTGCCGAATGGACCCGTTCCATCCCCACTGGCGACCAGCTGGATTGGCGCCGCCGACTTCAGACCTTGGACCAGCGCGCGAGCTCGGGCCACTTCTGTTTCAACCGTGGCCAGTTTGGGCGTCACCAGTCGCCCGGGGGCGCCGCCGTCCTGATAAGTCATGGTGAGTTCGGGCCCGCGCGCCGCCTCAATGATCAGGTGCCGCGGAGCAATCATGCTGGCCAGTTCGGCATCGCCAAACTGTTCCAGCAGACCAAACACGTTGCGGTCAATCGGCTCCTCCCAGAGGTGGTTGCGGTCTTCGAAATAGCCGCTCACGCCGACCACGGCAATGCGCGGGTCCAGCGCCCCGGCATAGAGCGCCAAGAGACCACCTTCACCCCAACCGAAAACTCCGATCCGCCGCCGGTCAGCGGTGGCGGCGGCCGCCTTGTCAAACCAGTCCACCGCCGCCAATACTTTCTGGACCTCATAGCCGATCGGGTGGCGGCCGAGTTCAAAAGCGGCCTGGTAAAGAAACTGACGGGCACTGATACGGGTGCGGCCCATGTGAGGGCCCCGGCTCCGATCAATGATCATCGGGATCAGCACGCGGCATCCGCTCTCGGCCAGGCGACGCGCATATTGCGATTCGGTCGGAACTCCTGCTTGCAGGCCACAGATCTGTTCGGGGGTTTGGGCGGCATCCGGGATCGCAATGATGTCGGCCACCGGTGCTCGGTCGGTGGGTGAGAGCAACAGACCTTCGCCGTGAACATTTCCAAAGGCGGGCCAACGGACCGCGCCGATTTCGTAATTGCCTCCCTGTCCAACCCGCGCCGGCACATCGACAGTCGCCAGCAGCTCGAGGCCGAGGGAAGTCGCCCGTGCATCCCGGACTCCAAGCATGTGCGCCAGGCGTTGGCGATTCGTTTCAATGGAACGCGAATACGCTTCAGGACTCGAAAAATCCCGGTGCCAGAACTGGGCCCGACGTTCGACGGACCGGTCAATTTCGCGCAGGAGGAACCGGTCCACACCCGCGACGAGCTGCGAGGCAATATCACCACCCAGCGTCAGCGGTTGGGTGCCGGCGAGAGGCGTGGTGTCGACCGGTTGACCGAAGCGGGAGCCGGCGTTGGCGGCAAAACTTTGCGCGAGTTGAACGCGACCCGGTCCGTCCAGGCCGCTCGGCCATTGTGCCCAAGCGGGATCATCGCCGGTGCGAAACTCCCAGACCCCGCTTAGGTTCAGGGCGCCTTTTCCGCAACTAAGGCGCAACGGTCCGGAAGCGATGCCGCCGGCCCCGCCGCCATCCCAGACGCGGACGGCCAATAGATTCCAGTCACCAGCCCGGAATTGGTCCGGGGCCACGGGGTAGCGCCGGGCTTCGCCCGAGGCGCTGCGGTACGGTTGGATGGTGCCCCGGGCGCCAATTTTGGATCCGTTGAAAAACGTTTCATCGCAATCATCGATCGGGCCGAGATCCACCACCAGCGCTTCCCCCCGCCAATCCGACGGCACCTGAAAAAAACAGCGATACCAGGCAAAGCCGTCGAACTCGGCCACCACGCCGCCGAAACTTTTCTCCCAGAATCCGGGTACGCGCAACGGTTGCCAGTTCGAAGCTTCGGCCGCCGTGGAGTTCAGCGCCAGACACGTCACGAGTCCGATTACTGTGAGGCCCAGACGCGGATTCATGGGATAGAAATCCGGCCTCGTGGAAAGGAGCTGTGCATGTCCGCGATGCTAACCGGAGTGCGGATGAGTGCAAGTCCACCATGCGTTGCCGGGAGCAGCAGGGACTCCGGGAGTCGGAGCTGTCCGGTGTTGACCCCAGGGCGCGCCGGCAGATTACCACCAGGTGAAACTCGGGTCCGGTTTGGGCCCGGTGTAATTCCACTTGTAGGCGTCGGGCGGAAAGCTGAAGTAGGCCGTGTGACCATCGCCGAACAAAACATTGAAGCGATACTGACCTTTGTAATTGTGCCATTGGCTGAAGAGATCGTTCTTGTCACGATCGGCCCACCACGGCCAGTCGCCGGAGATCAATTTGTTGGAAGCGCTTTTGGCAATCTCACTCACCTTCATCGGTTTTGCTTCCGGGGCGCCATTGGCAGCCAAGGAATCGCCGGTGACGTGTTGAATGCGGAGCGTTTCCACACTCCAGACGGTCAGGTAGCTGTTGCCATAGGCGTCAAAGCAACTGCCACCCCGACCGCTCGGATAGGCTTGCCGATACTCCGTCGCGAACAGATTCCGCCACAGCGAGTCGCCCTTGTCGGACGTGCAATGCCAGGCCTCGGGGCTGGGAACATAAACATTCAGCGGGCGGCGAGCGGCCGGCACTTTGCCACTGGCGAGGTCCATTCTTCCGGTGGTGCCGCCCACGGTCGCCCAGCCCTCGTAAATCGGATAGCGGTCCAGATTATCGTCGGCATACATCGCGAAACCCAGCGCGTGCTGACGCAAATTGTTGTTGCAGCGAATAGTTTTGGCTTTCTCCTTCGATCGAGCCAAGGCGGGGAGCAGCAAGCCGGCCAGGATTGCGATGATGGCGATCACGACCAGCAATTCAATGAGGGTAAACCCACACTGCGGAAATTGTTGGCGGCCGGCCGCACGCAGGAGTTGCCTTTCGACCCCGGGCGAAAGGCAAAGCCTGGTCCTTGCTGCAGTGGTCATGGGGCGAGCGTGACGCTGAGAGACAGGAAGCGCAAGTGCGAATGTCCTTTCATCGGGGATTCAGGCTGGCGAAAGATTTCCAAACCATCATCCTGGATTGGCTCGGCATACCGCATGCGAAACCGCCCCCTGTTCTCGTGCATCCCCGACGTTGGCAGGGCAATGGTGAGTGAAGACGAACCCTGCCGGAACGCAAGCCCGTCTGCGTTCCGGCAGGGGTGTTTCATCTGGGATAAGCAAGCCGCAGGTGAGGAGGAGGTTAGTGGAAAATGACTGGACATCGGCAAGACGACTTTCTACACCTTGGGCATGCCGAAGCCACTAACCGGTGCTGAATCCGCGATTCTCCAA
>JANXWY010000178.1 GCA_025350905.1 Verrucomicrobiota bacterium | reverse complement strand
GTAGCCGGTGGGTTCAGCCCACAGCAAATTTGCCGGGCCCAGTTGCTGCGGGCCGGAATAGACCAAACCGCCGTGATACGGAAACTCGCGAAACGCCGCGCTGTATCCGCGCCACGCCGTCACGACCGCGGGCGCCAGCGCGCGGCCAAAGCGCCGCTCGGCCACGCGCCGCATGGCGGAGTCCGCGGAGCCGCCGGCGAGTGTTTCCGCCACGACTTCGAGATTCGGTGATGGATAACCGCCGAGGGTCCAGCCGAGCATCAGGCCGTTGACGCGTGCGCTCCGTAGATTCTCGGCATGGCGGGCGACGTTGGCGACCGCGGGAATGTACGGCACCGCGGAGAGCTCCCAGGTATTGCCGGCCTGAATTTTAGCGATCGTCTTCAGCCCACGCGCGCGGGCGAGCTTCCAGTGTCGCTGCGCGCGCGGGCCCGGACCGATGGCGGATATCGAATATTCGCCCACCTCACTCTTCACCCCACTCCGTTCGATGGGCAGACTCCATTCGCTCACGCTCATCAGCGCAGCTTCCGCCGGCAACTGCCGGATCACCTCGGCCGCCCAGGCATCGTTCCAGCCCCAATCCCACGCGATAAACTGGGCCGCGGTGCCGGCGTGGCGGATGCCTTCGACAAACAGCCGGTTCGTCTCTGCGATGACATCCGCGGCCGGACGTTGGCCACAGCGCGGACAACCCGCACCGCCGCCATGCGACCAGCAGTTGGTGAAATTTTCCGACGCGGTGATGCTGAAGAAACCACCCAGGTCCGGCACCGCGCGGCAAATCGTCGCGATCGACTCCACGAGGAAGGACTGAACCTCAGGCGCACTGGTGCACAGCGCGGCGTGATCGCCCTCGACCGCCCCTTTGAGTGGCGGGTGGCTCGCGAAAAACGCCAGCGGCAGGGCGCGCGGTTCGTTGAGATAGAGAAAGAGGCGAATGCCGTGCCGGCGCGCGCGCGCCACCAGCGCGCGCAAATTCTTTAGCCGCTCCGCGTACTGCCCACTGCGTTCCGGCAGCCAGGGACACGGCGCCAGTTGGTGCAGCACCGCCGGCAGCCAAACGCCGTTGACGCCCGTCTGCGCCAGCCGGGCCAGCAGGCCGTCGGGATAGGGGTCGGCATGTCGGTCCAGTAACGGATCGCCATAAAGCGCAAAATAAGAATAGCAAAACTTTAGCTCGGCGGCGTCGATGGCTTTGAAAGTCGTCCTCGGCTTGGTGGCAAGATTGGCGACGAACCCAAAGAGCGGCTCCCCGACCCCGTCCGCGGTGGCCGAAAACTCCTCGCGCATAATGCGTGCAATTTCGCGCTCCCGCTGCCGCGCTTTCTCATCCGCTGGTTGATAGCGCAGGGGTTCGCACTGCGGCTTCAAGTTGCCCAGCTTGATGAACAGAAAGTCATCCTCACGTAATGTGAACGCGAGTTGTTCCGCCGGCCAGCCGAGCAGATCGAGCAGTTGATCGTACGGAAGCAGATGCCAGTTGCGCTTGATGACGGTGAGATAGGATCGCGCCTGCTGGTCGCGGGTGAGGCGCGGTGGTGACCCCAAGCCCATTGCCCGCCCGAGGCGCACAATGTCCGCCGGCCCGGCACCGCAGACCCGGGCCATGCGCTCCGGAGTCACCAGCGGCCAATTGCGCCAGACGAAGGCATGGAGGCGACTTGGAAAATGCGATAACAATAGTGGCTTGGGGGCCGCACCCTTGGGCAGATCGGCCACCGCCATGGCGGGCGATTTCACGCCAACTTCCGCCCGTGTCGGCCAGACAAATCCGCCCAGCGCCACTCCCCCGGCGACAGCCGAACTGGCCTTAAGAAAGGCTCGGCGGGAATAATCGTTCGGCGGGAAATTCATGACCGCGCGATTGGGCCGGCATTTCTGATCCTCCGCTGCATGGGTGCGAACATGAAGCAAGGATGGCCGAATCAAGAACTCAGGAAAGCAGGAAATGATTTGCAGTCGAGCGAGATGCCGAGGGATCCACGACTCTGCGTGATTGCGGGCTTGAGGTTGAGCCAGGATTTTTCCACCAAAACATCTATGCATTCGCGGCTCGAGGCGCTCAAGGTAACTCAGCGAATTTTCGGCCAAAAGATTGAGGCGCGCTTGCCGCCGTTTATCACAATCGCTACCGCAGTGAATTTGAAGCCGGCAAAGGCCTCTCACACCCGCCAATCGCAACGCGGAGGCGGCGATCAACTTTTTGTTGCATATGCAACAGAAAGTTGGTGGGCGTTGCTTCCGCACGCCCACGCGCACCCGAGGTTGCCACATCACGCCCGCAAGCTAATATGAGCGCAGCGTCGGAGCCGCAGACGCCAATGGCGACGCCAGCAAATGACCAACCAGCCCAAGCAATTTCTGACCGCCGAGTGGCGGCACCTGGCGATGCTGAACTTCGAGATTGCCCCGTCCGTGCTCGCGCCCTACGTCCCGGCCGGCACCGAACTCGATTTATGGAACGGCCGGCATTTGGTTTCGATGGTGGGCTTCCGGTTTTTAAAGACGCGAGTACTGGGAATTCCGATTCCCGGCCATCGCAACTTTGAAGAAGTTAACTTGCGGTTTTATGTCCGCCGCAGAGCGGAGGACGGCTGGCGCCGCGGGGTGGTGTTCATCAAGGAAATCGTGCCGCGCGCTGCCATCGCGTTCCTCGCCCGCACCCTCTACAACGAGCCTTACGTCGCGCTGCCGATGGCGCACCAGATTGAAATGGGAGCTGGGTCGTTGCAGGCGGCCGAATACTCCTGGCGGTTTGGCGGTCGAGAAAACAACTTGAAGCTCACCGTGCAGGGCGAGGCCCAACCATTGAGGGAAGGTTCGGAAGCCGAGTTTATCACGGAACATTACTGGGGCTACAACCGTCAACGGGATGGCTCGACGATGGAATATCGCGTGGAACATCCGCGCTGGCGCGTGTGGTGTGCGGCATCGGCGCGCTTGGATTGCGAGGCGACGCAACTTTATGGCCCGCAATTCGCAGGTAGTTTGCACCAGCCACCGGCTTCCGCATTTCTGGCCGAAGGTTCGGCCGTCTCGGTTTCTCGCGGCATCCGCTTGCGGGCTTGAAAGCAAAAGCCACGGTGCGACAGCCGGATCAAGCTTCACGGCTTCAGCTCCGGCATCCACCCAGGAAATGCGGAGATCGAGGTTCTGTAGCGGGTGACTCTCAGCCGAAGTCGCGACGCGATCAACGGTCGGCAGGCTCCAGGGCGAGCATCTGAATTTGCTGGTCACGCTTAATTTCCAGTTTTATTTCCTGGCCTGGAGGACCGGCGCCGACCGCCTTAAGGAAATCATTCACCGTCTTCACCCGTTCGCCATTCACCGATTGGATGAAGTCATGGTTGCGAAGGCCAGCCCGCGCGGCCAGGGAACCGACTGGCACCTCAGCCACCAATACTCCGCCGGCATCGCGCGCCACGCCGACGGCGGAATATTCTTCGCCGGTAAGAACTTTCAGCTTTGCCCCTTTCCAAGTGATGGGGGATGTGGGTGGCAACGTAGTTCGAGGATCAAGCTTCAGCACCGGGAAGACGGGGGTTCGAGCAATGGCTTTTAAGCCCGGTTTTTGCACGCCAAACTGATCCATCGGGAAATTGTTAAAGCCGAGCTTGGGCGCCGGCGAGCGCTCGCTGACGCGGAAGTCACCACGAATCGGATCCAAAAAGAGCGGGTCGCCAACCACGGAATGCGCGTCGCAGCCATGATCCGCGAACTGGCGCCGGTCGGCTTCGCTGGTGGTGTAAAGATTGTAGTCCACCGCCTGGCCCCATTGCTGGAGGTCACGGCTCATGGCCGCCGGCTGCAGGGCGCCCATGAAAATATTATTCGTCACCACATCGCCACTATCGGGAAACCAAACATGGGGATGCAAGGAATTGTTGACCATGATGTTGTTCCAAACTTTGCGATGGAAACCTTCGCGGAGCTTGAGCCCGCCGTTCAGGAACAGATTGTTGTAGATCTCGTAGTTCGAGGAACCGTCATCGAGATCCACGTCCCAACCGTGATCGCACCGCCAGCGATTGTTGCGCAGGACGACGGGCTGGACCGCATCCAGCAACGCGAGTTTTGCCAATTCGCCGGCGGGCACGTGTTCCAGCTCCCAATAGCGGTCGCGGCCCCAGGAGTTGAAACTGCCATGGTCGCCGGTTTCCAGCACGGTCTCGAAGACATCGCAGCCTTCGATCAGATGCCCGCCCCAGGTGCCTTCGCTGATATTGATGCCGGCGCGCGGCACTTCGTAAATGGAGCAGTGGCGCACGGTGATGTTCCGGGCCATCGAAATTTGCACGCCCGCCGCCTGCTTCTCGACGCGCCCGATACGAGTGATGAGGCAATCTTCCACGCCGCAATCCGCCGGGTAGTTGTCCGTTTGCGGGCCGGGCGTCTGGTCGATGGCCTCGTAGCGCTGGCGTTGGTGGTATTCAAAGAGCGGATTGCGCACCGCTTTTGGATCGCCAACGAACGCGATGCCGTTGCCGCCGCAGTCCCGGATCAGGCTGCCACGAATGGTGACGCGCCGATTGTAGCCGTTCACAAAAATCGCGTTTCCGCCCACCTGATCAAACGTGCAATCGGCGAGGGAACAGTCTTCCGCGCCGTGGATTAAGACCGCCCCGCCGCGATAAATGGTCCAATCGCTGCGCAGCAGCGGTTCCTTCGTATCCATGAAGGTGCGGGCGGCGTGGCGGAAAGTGAAACCGCGCAGCGTGATAAATTTCACCGGCTTGGCCGGCAGACCGTTGAATTCGATCAAGTGCCGCAGCCGGACGATCTCAATCGTGGCGTGGGCCAGGTCCAATCCCGCGGGCGGATAAAAGTAAAGCGTGTTGGAATTTGGGTCGTGAAACCATTCGCCCGGCGCATCCAGTTCCTCAAAGATGTTTTCCACGTATCGAAAGTCCCGGTGCATCGGCGCCCGGCGATTGTTCTGCCAGCCGCCTTCAAAGGTGACGATGCCCTGGGCGTCTTTGCCCGTGATGACATAAGCAAAGCCGCCCCAGAGACTGTCATGCATCGCATGGATGAAACCGCCCGCTGGCGCCGTCCAGCGGCCGGCGCGTTCACGGCTGAACGCATCGGCGGCATAACCACCCATGACGGGTTGCTGAGGGTCGAAGTTGGGATATCGCGCCATGGGCTGACGCTCGCCGTTGATGAAAAGCTGATCCAACAGCAACCCCGGCGGAGTTCGGGCCCGGAAGATACCGTTCGTGTGGGTTTCCCAATTCAACGCCAGTCGGCGACCACCGCTCAGCACGACGACTTCGTCGGCAGCGGCTTGGTACACCACGGGTGCTTCCGCGGAACCGGAATCCTCCGCCGTGAACACCCACACTGCCGGCAAATAGTAGATTCCGCCCCGCAGGATGACGGTGACGGCTTCCTTGCCGGCGATCGACCGTGCCGCTTGCTGCGCCCGGACCAGCGTGGCAAAGGGCTGGTCTTGGCTGCCGGCATTCGCGTCCTCGCCGGTGGGCGCGACGTAAATATTCGTCGCCGTTGCGCAGCATGCGGCGGCGAGTACAAAGGCAGACGAAAGCCAACCGGAATTCATGATGGCGAGCTTGTTTGGGCGTCGAGAATAGTTCAAGCCGGAAGGTTGGTTGGTTGCCAGTTCGATGACCCGCAAATCCTTCAGCGCTCTTGCGGCCGGTGGCGCCGTGACACCGCTCCCTCCGGAGGGGGACTGTGGCACACCCCTCTCCCAATTCTCCCGAAGCCTCGGCCACCGAAGCCATTTGTCGTCCGCCCCAAGTTTATTTCGCGAGTGTCAAATGTGGCAGTCGCCGCCCATGGCTGGAGTCTGCCATCAATTGTGCCAGCCGCCGCGAGCGCGTGGCGCTCCGCTTGGCGCTCACCACCCACCAAATTGCCGTTCGTTGATAACTCGGCGCCTGCTGGCAGAAATAACCCCACGCCTTTTTGACTGCCTTGAATCGTTTCTCCTCCGCCGGTTCAAGTTTTTGCGGAGCATTCTCGAAGGAGTAGACGCCGCACCTCGCCGGGTCGCGTTCGCGAAACACCTTGTGTCCGGCGGGCGTCATGCGGCCGGATTTCGTCAACCGTTCGACGCGCAAAATGTTCAACCGACTCCAGTTACTCTTCGGCTTCCGTGGGGTGAATCGGTGCCGATAGCGCCATTCATCCACGCGCTGCTTCAATCCGTCAATCCAGCCAAAACAAAGCGCCTCATCCACGGCCTCCGCGTACGTAATGCCGGATTTTCCGGAGGCCTTTTTAAAAAAACCGACCCACAATTCTCTCGCGCGGGCATGGTGCGTTTCCAGCCAGCGACGGAAGGCGAACGCGGATTCAAAGTATTTGATGTCCCTCAGGACGCCATTGAGTTTCATTCCAGAAGCTGGCCGACGGTTTTGATGGTGTTCCAATTGCGCGTGGTGGCGGGCCCGCCAAAATGTTTCTCCACCACCGCGTTGGAATAAGTCTGCCCCAGCCGTCGGATACTCAAAACAAACCGGCCGGTGATGGCGACAACGCGGACTTCCCATTTGCGGCCCACGGGCTGTTCAAAGGGCAGCTCCGGCTGCAAACGCGGCGACTGCGCCAGCACGCTCACGAAACGGCCGATGCCCTTGCCTCCGGGCGCATCCGGAAACCATGAACCACGCACCAAGGCCAGCACCTCACGGGCGGGACAGATCATCAGTTCCGCTTTGAAGGAAAGTCGGCGGAGAATCTCCGCTCGCAACTTCGTGTGACTCACGGTCGCCCGCACGACGAAGGTGCCCGCCGCCCCCACGTTGACCACGCCAAACTCCGACAATTCATGGGCGAGCAAGCTCGGTTGAAACTTCTGGTGGCCACCCACGTTGACCGCTCGGAAAAATACCACGCATGCCATGGTGCTCATTGTGCCAGCCGATATTCGTGAGCGCAACGCTGCCCCATTCGCCCTCAGGACCGACGGATATGAACTAATTACGGTCGGCCTGCTGCGCCGACGAGCGCGGCGTGCAACGGAACCGCGTGTTCGCGGAAATCGCGAAAAAGGGTTCCGGCCCTGCACGGACCGGTGGTCAGCGCAGCGCGCTGACCCTACCCACCATCTTGACAGTCGCCTTTGCCGATCACCTTGCGCGCGCGGCGGTCGCTTTCCAAGCATTAGCGAATGAGTTTGAGATACCGGCCCATCCAGTACGGGAGAAGGAACTCGTCGCCGGCGTATTCGATCTGTCCGCCGTCACCGCCATCCAGGATAAACGGGTGTGTGTTCCAGCGGGACATGCGCCGCTCACCGGGCGGGAGGAGTTCCACCATTTCCTGACCGCGGAAATTCGGCGGCAGCTTGGTGATGTCTTCGCGGTGGGAGTTTTGCACCGTCCAACTGATCAAATCCAAGGGGAAGCGCCGGAGCGTCCACAGGGCGCCTTCCAAGTCGAAGTCGCGGGCCCCGGTCAGGGCGGTCACGAAGTTCCAGATCGGAATGCGTTCGGATTTCTCCAACTCAAAGTGGTCGCGCACTACCGCGCCATACTGGCGGCGCAACGTGTCGTTGAAGGCGAAGCGGTACAGCACCCAGTAGGTGTCGAAGGCGAGCTGGTCATCCGAATGATTCCACTCGTCGCCCATGTCGTTGCCTTGATGGATAAAGCCCTTGGTCGGGGCGATGAGCTTCATGCTGCTGACGATGTTGCTGAGGTAGCCCTGTTGATAAAGCAACGCGAGGGCTTTTTCCCGGTAGAGTTCCTTGCCGGTGATTTTGTAGGCGAATTGCAAACCGGCGATGATCTCCACGCTGTTGAGCTTGCGATCCACGATGGTGGGTGGAAACCAATTGACATAGTCCGGATGCCAGCGCGCCCAGAGTGTGGGTTTACCATCCCAATCGATCAGAAACCAGTTGTTACGCACGATGTGGCCGATGATTTTGTCGTAGAGCGCGGCGATGCGCTGCTTCTCCGACGGGGTGGTGGCGGCACATTCCCAGAGCACCGCATAGCCGAAGGTGTGGTCGGTGAATTCATCGCTGCTGGTGGTGGCCTTCCACTCCCAATCCGCGTCGGGGGCGGGGCGCCAACGATCCGGGTCGGAGAATTTGAATCCCCGCCGCTCAAACGTGCGCGAAGGGAATCCGCTGAGACCGTTAATGGCTTCGAGACGTTCCAGTGCTTCGAAAGTTTCCCATGCGTTGGCGTGCGCCTGAGGATCGCCGGTCGCCGCGAAACGCAGTGCCTGGCTGGCCATGTAATAACTGCTCCACGAACCGTCGTTGTCCGTGTCGATCATTTCAGCGCTCGAAATTTCGCCTGGTCGCTGGAGCCGCAGCTCGGCGCACAACCCGTAACGAATGTGCCGCTGGCGAATCTTGCGTTCGTAATGCGCGGCCTTCTCCGCGAGCGTCATCCGACGGAATTCGATCTGGCTCAGCCCGGTCTGGGTGAGCACGAACACATTCCCCTCACGGTCCAACGCCAGGTCGCGCACGACGTCGTCGGCCAGCCAGCGGCGTGAAGCGTAATAGCGGACTTCGCCATTCGTCTGCCAATGGAACACGCCCCGCGGCGTGCCCGCCCAGATGCCGTCTGCGGCGGGGGCCAAACCAGTGATGTGGGTCACCGGCAGACGGATCTGCCGCGCGATGGTTTCGCGTCCGTTCGTGAGATTAATCCCATAAAAGCCATGAGCCGTGCCAATGATCAGCTCGTCGTTGCGGAAGGCAAGCGCAGTGATGTCCTCGCCCTCATGGACCAAGTCCCAATGTTCCCCACGCAAGCGATACACTTGACGGCCACTGGCGAGGAAGAAGTCGTTGTGCCACGCATACGGCTTGGCATCGGATACCGAGGACGGCAGTGGCAGGCTCAATAAATTGCCCTCACGTTGAACGGCCAGATTCGTTCCACCCAGCAGCAAGGCGGCGCCGTCTTCCGCCACGGCAAACTTCTCGAACCGACCAGCCGGCAGCTGTGCTTGCACTTTGCCGGCCCAGCCATTGGCCAGGAACCGATCTTCGTAAAGATACATGGCTTCCCCCGAACGCAAGGCGAGATCGCGTGGGCGCAACCCGGCGAGCGGCCGAAAGCTGTGGTCGAGGGCCAGCATATTGTCGAACAACCGCGCCACGCCACGATCGGTGAGGACATACACGATGCCATCGCGGTTGAAGATTAGTTTGCGCAGGGCAGCCCCTTCCAGCTCCGCATTCAACGTGATGCGTACGGAAACGTCCTGGGCAAACGGAACATCTGGCACAGGGCCGGCGATCGCCAGGAAACGCGAGGCGAACAAGGCAAAGGTCAGCCGGATCAAAGCTCGAAAACAAATCATGGCAGGAGCATGTGAAGTCCGCCCGCGGCGGCAAGGAGTTTCTGCTGGTATGCATTTACCATGACCGCGCCGGAGGAGACCGGCCGATTTGAAATCACGTTGCCCATCGGAGCAGCCGAGGTGACGAGCCTCAAATATCTCGATTTTCTGGAACCGCGATCCAGCCCAGCCACGACAGCCTGGCTACAGCGGGAGTACCCGGAAGAACCGTTGCACCGGCGAAGCGGAATGCTGCCACTCAACTACCGTGCCTTGGTTGCTCAACGTCGTCAGCGAAATCCAATCCGTCAGATTGGTGGACGTTTGGAATGTAACCGTTGCCCCGGCCGATAACGGCATCTGCCAGTTGAATGAACCGACAACGTCGCCGCCGATCCAGATTTGAAAGCGAATCGTCATGTCGCCGCCCGCATAGGAGCCAACGGGATAAACCACCGCCGGGTTCGTCGAGCCATCAAAAGAGCCCCAGCGTTGCGGTATCGGGATGAAGATGATTGCCAGGAAACTCGCGGAAGGACGCGTAACTGCGGCGAAGAGGCGAGGCGGGGATGGACTTCTTGGCTGCTACGTGAGTATTATTGATGGAAAGCAACCGGTTAATCGTCTGTTTGTTCGTCGAAGAACGTAGTGCCAATGAGTTCCCACTTAGAACCGCGGATTTTGCGTGTCGCAGCCAAGTTGGCTGGCCCTCGCGGCCGGGTTCCGCGCGGCCTGGTAATCCTCGCGATCCTGAACTTGGTCCGGCCGTTGACCAGCACGGTGGCCGCCCCAGCCAAGCAGTTCCAAAACGAAATTCAACCCCTCCTCTCGCAGTATTGTTACGACTGCCATGGTGATGGAAAGCACAAAGGGAATGTTGCGTTTGACCAGTTCAAGACCGATCAAGCGGCGCTCGAGGACCGGGAGCTTTGGCTGCATGTACTCAAGAATCTTCGCGCGAATCTGATGCCGCCGCCCAAGCAGGATCAGCCGACGAAAGCCGAGAAAGAACGCATCGAACAGTGGATCAAGTCGGCGGTGTTCCAGATTGATCCGCAGAATCCCGATCCGGGCCGCGTCACGATTCGCCGGCTCAACCGGGTCGAGTACCGCAATACGATCCGCGATTTAGTGGGAGTGACGTTTGATTCGCAGACCGCATTCCCGCCCGACGACACCGGCCACGGCTTCGATAACATTGGCGACGTCCTGACGTTGCCGCCCATGTTGCTGGAGAAATATTTCGTGGCGGCAAATCAGATCATCAGCGAAGCCGTCCCCGCAGTCGCCGCGGTGGTGAGGGAGCAGGTGGTGGCCGGGAAGCAATTCCAAAGCGGGGGCGAGGCGCCGGCTGAGGATCGCCCGGCCCGGCCCGGTAAACGCGACGGATTGCAGTTGTCGTATTACCAGCCGGCAGCTGTCTCGAATACGTTCAAGGTGGACCAGGCCGGTCAGTATCAATTGGCCGTGGCGCTGATGATCAATGAAAAATTCGTGGACAACGTTTTTGATTACAACCAGTGCCGCTTGCTGTTTCGCGTGGACGGAAAGGAATTGTTGCGGCACGAGTACAGTTGGGAAGGCGGCAAGCCGTATCACTACAGTTACGATGTGGACTGGCCGGCCGGCGATCACGAGCTGACGTTCGAGTTGCAACCACTCACGCCGAATGAACCCCAAACCCGCACGCTCGCCCTGCAGATCACGTCGGTGAAAGTGAGCGGGCCGCTGGCCAAGGAACATTGGGTACGGCCAAAGGATTACGGGAAGTTCTTTCCCCGCAAAGTTCCGGACGACGCCAAGGATCGCCGGGCGTACGCGCGGGAGTTACTGGGGGAATTCGCGCGGCGCGCGTTTCGCCGGCCACCGGAGGAGAAGACGTTGGATCGCCTCGTGGGCCTGGCGGAAAGCATTTACTCCCAGCCCGGAAAATCGTTCGAGGCAGGGGTG
The DNA here is from genome assembly GCA_025350905.1 of Verrucomicrobiota bacterium. Lineage (GTDB taxonomy): Bacteria > Verrucomicrobiota > Verrucomicrobiia > Limisphaerales > JADLHS01 > JADLHS01. Next base: position 8,538 of record JANXWY010000178.1, on the reverse strand, counting down.
TCGCAGGGCATGGTGGCGGTGCTGGCGTCGCCGCGATTTCTATTCCGCACGGAACAGGCGCTGCCATCGCCGGACGGGAAAGCTTTTCCGTACGTGGATGAATTCTCGCTGGCCTCACGCCTCTCGTATTTTCTGTGGTCGTCCATGCCGGATGAGGAACTCCTGCGCCTGGCCGCCGCGGGCGACCTGCGCAAGCAACTGACCCCCCAAGTGGATCGCATGCTCAAGGACAAGCGCGCGGAGGCGTTGGTCAAGGATTTCATCGGACAATGGCTGCGAACCCGCGACATTGAAAGCATCCCTATCGAAGCCCGGGTCGTCCTGGCGCGCGAAGAAAAATTCGACCCCGAAGTAGAGCGCAATCGCAAACGCTTTCGCGGGCTCAACGAAAAAGCGGATGACCAACTGACGCCGGAAGAAAAGGAGGAATTAAAGCAGCTGCGCGGCACCTTCCGCAAAACTTTCCGGCAACCGTTGCGGGCGGAAATGAATGCCGACCTGCGGCTCGCCATGCGGCGGGAGACGGAGCAGTCTTTTGACTATCTCCTGCGCGAGGACCGGAGTTTGCTCGAGCTGCTGGAGAGTGATTACACGTTCCTTAACGAACGGCTGGCAAAACACTACGGCATCACCAACGTCCTGGGCGACGAGATGCGTCGGGTGCCGTTGTCGGCCGACAGCCCGCGCGGCGGCATCCTGACCCAGGGCACCATGCTGGGCGTCACTTCGAATCCGACCCGCACCTCGCCCGTCAAACGGGGCGTGTTCATCCTGGATAATATCCTCGGCACGCCCCCGGCCCCGCCCCCGCCGGATATTCCGCCGTTGGAAGAGGCTGCCAAGGGGATAACCAATCGGGCCCCGTCCTTGCGCGAAACCCTGGCGGTGCATCGCGAAAATGCGTTATGCAGTTCCTGCCATAACCGGATGGATCCGCTCGGCCTTGCCTTGGAAAATTTTAACGCCATGGGTATGTGGCGCGACCAGGAATTCGACCAACCCATTGATCCGGCGGGCCGCTTGACCTCCGGCGAGGAATTTTCCAGCATCCGCGAGTTGAAACACACCCTGGCTAAGAATCACTATAAGGATTTTTATCGCACGGTGACGGACAAGATGCTAACCTATGCCTTGGGCCGGGGGCTGGAGTATTACGACGTGGAGACCTGTGACCAAATCGTCGCCCGGCTGGAGGCCGTGAACGGCCGGCCTTCGGCGTTGATCGCCGGCGTCGTGGAATCGGCGCCGTTCCAGAAAATGCGGGCCGCCGATCAAACCGCACCCCGAAAACCGGTCAAACCCGCCCAGGAACGGGCGGACGCCGGAACGAAACCATGAACACAAAATCGTCCCACGCCGCGGCACGCGCCGCCCAGCGAGCAGCCGGTTTCACTCGGCGACACTTCTTGCGCGGACTGGGCGCCTGCATTGCCCTGCCGGCATTTGAATCTTTCGGACCCATGCGCTTGCGGGCCGCCTCCGGCGCTGCCGGCGACCAGCTCGCGACCACGGCCACCGGCGCACCGCTGCGCACCGCCTTCATTTATTTTCCCAATGGTGCCATTCCATCCGCCTGGTGGCCCACCGGCGAGGGCGCAGATTTTCAATGGAACCGCACCACGCAGCCGCTGGAGGCGGTGCGGCCGCACACTCAGATACTGGGCGGGCTGGAACACTTGAACGCCACGGCGGGCCCCGACGGCGCCGGTGACCACGCCCGCGCCAATGGCACTTTCTTGACCGGCGTGCGCATGAAGAAGAGCGCCACCGATATTCGGGCGGGTATCTCGATCGATCAGGCCATGGCACGGGAAGTCGGGCACCTGACCCGGCTGCCGTCCCTGGAATTGACCTGCGACGCCGGCCGCAACACCGGCGCGTGCGATTCCGGTTATTCTTGCGCCTACCAATACAATGTGTCCTGGAGCTCGCCAACCACCCCGATGACGCCGGAGGCCAATCCCCGGCTGGTGTTCGAACGCTTGTTTGGCGCCGGGGCGGCGGGGGAACGGGCGGAACAATTGAAGCGTCGGCGCGAAGAACAGCGTTCCATCCTCGATTTCATCGTCCAGGATGCGCGCGACTTGCAACGCCAGCTCAACGGGCACGACCAAGCCAAACTGGATCAATACCTCACCAGTGTGCGCGAACTCGAAACCCGGATTCAGCGGTCGGAGAAATTGGGCGACCCGAAGGACCCGACCCAGGCCGCGCCGTCGGGCATTCCTCCCACCTACGCCGAACACATCCAGCTCATGTTCGACACCTTGCTGCTGGCCTTTCAGACCGACTCCACGCGCGTCGCGACGATGTTGCTGGCCCACGACGGCAGCAATCGCTCGTTCGCCGAGATCGGAATTCCCGAAGGCCACCACGATTTGTCGCATCACAGCGACAACCAGGAAAAGATCCAGAAGATTTCCGATATTGATCTCTGGTATGTGAAACAGTTGACGCGGTTCATCGAACGAATGCGGGACACGAAGGACGTGGACGGGAATTCGCTGCTGCAGAACTCGATGATCCTTTACGGCAGCGGCAACGCCGACGGCAACCGGCACACGCATGTCAATTTGCCTGTGATCCTGGCCGGCGGCGGCGGGGGCACTTTGGTGCCGGGGCGTTACATCAAGCATGGGGCCAAGCCCGTCAGCAATTTGTTCCTTAGCCTCGCGGACCGCATGGGCGTGACCGGCTTGGAACGCTTTGGTGATTCCAGCGCCCGGCTCACGAATATCTGAGCCATGCTTCCTGCGCGGCAGCTTGCCTTTGCCTTGGGCATCGTGTTGTTCGCGGCGCGGTCCGCGATCGCGACCGAGGATCCCCAAGTTATTCCGCTCTGGGAAAACGGCGCGCCCGGGTTTGAGGCGCGGCGCCACGAGCCGGAGCTGGCCAAGGATTACTGGGTGCGCAACATTCACAACCCTTCCCTCACCGTTTTTCCCGCGCCTAAAGAAAAGGCCAATGGCGCGGCGGTGTTGATTGTCCCCGGCGGCGGTCACCGGGAGTTGGTGTTCAAGGCGGAAGGTGTCGAACCGGCAAGATTTTTCAACGAGCTCGGCGTGACGGCGTTCGTCTTGAAGCATCGCCTCGCGCGCGAAACCAATTCGCCGTACGCCTTGCCGCTGCATCCGCGTCAGGATGCCCAACGCGCCATGCGCTTGATTCGGAGTCGCGCGGCGGATTGGAAGCTGGATCCGAAACGCATTGGCGTCGTGGGCTTTTCCGCCGGGGGCGAAGTCGCCGCGCTGCTCGTCTATGGTCCGAACGCGGGCGACCCAGACGCGGCGGACGCAATTGATCGGATGAATTGCCGCGCGGATTTCCAAATCGTGATCTATCCCGGCCCGTTGGGCGTGCCGACCGGCCCCGTTCCGGCCGATGCGCCTCCGGCCTTTTTCCTCGTGGCCAACGACGACACCAGCCACGTCGGCCCGGTCCTCGCCCAGCTCGAGAAATACCGGGAAGCAAAGCGCCCGGTGGAAGTTCATCTCTACGCTCGCGGCGGTCACGGTTTCAACCTGGGCAACCGCTCCAAGCTGGCTTCCATCCACAGTTGGCCGCAACGCATGGCCGATTGGTTGGCCGACAATGGCTTCCTCAGCGCAACAGATGCCCCGACCGGCACGCTCCCGCCACCAGCGGAATAACGAGCGACGGGATATCCTGACGGTTCGGGGGTCGAAAGCAATACGCGGGACCGCGCCGCACTGAGCTTCAACGACGCCGCAAGGGCGGTTGTCCCGCCCGTAGCTACCGCCCCGGACCGCCCGGACCCACCGCGTGAACTGTCGGCAAGTTTAGCCCAGCCGGGCCAATTCGCGACGCAGCAATTCCATGAGGGGCGAGATCGTCGCCGCGCTGAATTCAAACGGGCAGCCCGCGGCCCGGAAGAGTTCCGGTAACGGACGCGAGCCGCCGAGGGCGAGCGCCGTTTTGTAGTCGGCGAGCGCCTTGGCTTTGTCGCGCTTCGAGTTCGCCCAAACCTGCAGCGCCCCCAGCTGCGCGATACCATATTCGATATAATAAAACGGATAGAGGAAGATGTGCAGCTGCCGATGCCAGAGATGCGACCTCGCCGATTCGTGACCGCTCCAGTCGATGTCGCCGGCAAAACGATCCATCAAAGAATTCCACGCCGCCGCGCGCTCGGGGCGCGTGTGGCCGGGATGTGTGTAAATCCAGTGTTGAAACGCATCCACCGTGGCGATCCAGCCGAGCACCTTGATGATGTCCTCCAGATGCGCGCGGCGGGCGCGGTTCGCTTCAGCCGGAGGATAAAACTTTTCCAGAAATTCCGCGCCGATCAATTCCATGCTCATCGACGCCACTTCGCAAAACTCAATGGGTGGATTGTTGCGATACGGCAGCAAATCCTCCGCGCGCGCCGCCAGCGCATGAAAGGCGTGACCGGCCTCGTGCAAAATCGTTTCCACGTCGCGCTGCTGGCCGACCGCGTTCATGAAGATGAACGGCAAGCGCGATTCCGGGAGCGTCGATTGATAGCCGCCGGGCGCCTTGCCTTTCCGGTTGTCGAGATCGAGCAGGTGCAAATCCTGCATCTGACGAAAGCCAGCGGCGAGTTCGCCGTCCAATTGGTCAAAAATGTCTTGCGTGCGGGAGACCAACTCCCCGACTTGCGCAAAAGGTTTGAGCGGTCCACGACTCTGTGGATCCACGCTCGCGTCCCAGGGACGCAATCGTTCCAGCCCCAGATCGCGTCGGCGTTGCGCCTGCAATTCGCGCACCAAGGGCATCACTTCCGCGGCGACGGCGTCATGGAATTTCACACAATCGGCCGGGGTGTAATCAAACCGTCCAAGGCGGCGGAAGGCGTAGTCGCGGTAGTTATCAAAACCGGCGTTCTTCGCGATGCGCTCGCGCAGCTCCAATAACGTTTCAAACTGAGCTTCGAACGTCTCCCGCTCCGACAAACGCCGCTGGGCCACGAGTTCCCACACCTCCTGGCGCAAGGCGCGGTCCGGCTCTTCGAGCAATTTGCCCATCTGCACCAAAGTTTTTTCCTCCCCGCGGAATTGCACCGTGAGCGAGCCGCTGAGCTTCTGATATTGCTGAGTGAGTTTGGCCTCCTCGGTTTCCAGCTGGACATTTTCCTCGCGGAACAGTGCGACGTGATTCTGCGCGTCGCGCAGGAGGATTTCGTAGCGAGGAAGCGGCAACTGCGACCGGAGCTGATGCCCGATAAGAATCGTCTCCAGCCGAAACTGACGCGGCTTGGTCTGTGGCTCAATCTCCTCGACAAATTGTAGATAAGCCGACTCGGCGTCGGGGTTGTCCGTGTGGCACGTCATGGCGATGTAACGTCGGCTCGCCTCTTCCTCCAGCGCGGCGCTCAGCTCACTCCAATCCACCAACCAGTCCTCCAACTGGGCGACGGTCGTGAGCTGGCGGGAGCGACTCTCCAGCTTGTCAAACAAGGGCGCCAGTTGCGCCCAGTCCCCGAGCTCAAGGTTCGTCGGGACGAAACGCCGCGGCCGGTATGCCGGCAAATTCGCGAAGGGCAGGAGATTCATCGTCAACTGGCGGCGGCCGTTAGAACCGAATGTTCCGCAAGGCCAGGGCGGCGACGGTGACGATGAGCATCAGGCCCGCCGGCATGAATTTTTTCGTCTTGGCCAGCCGTAGTGCGAATACGACCAGCAGCACGGCCATGAGAATATCCGCCACATTCGGTTGGAAGATGACTCCGATCGCACAGAGGATCAGCGCGGCGGCGAAAGTTGCCGACATGATCAGTGAGACTTTGCTTTTCCCCTTGAAGAAGCCGAAGAGCCCGCCGACGAGCAACAGGAAGATATAAACCCAGATCACTTGTTTATGCATGCCGCGGCAGCTTGCCTCATCCGCCCTGCACGTCCAAGCTCAGAATTTCCCCCGGCACACATTCGGCGACAACTTCGAACGGTCGGCAGCAGATTTCGCAGTCGGTCGTGAATCGTTGATAACTGGAACTGGTATCCACTCCCAACTCGAACGCCTGCCCGCAGAACGGACATTGGATTGTCTCGAAAACTTCCACCACGCGAACTTAAGTCCGCCGCACCAGGTTTGCCAACGCCAGATTTGCTACTGGATTGAAGCGTTGGCGTGAGCAACGGCGGGGCCGAATTGACTTGGGGGCGGTATCGGTCCTGCTGGTTGGCGGCTGATCATGCACCGAATCATGCGCAACACACCTTACACTGCTCGAATCCTGTTCACCGTCGGGTGGCTGACAACCCTCGGTGCGGTGTCCCTGCCGGCCGCGATTACCAACCCGATTCTCTTCGTCACCCAAGTGCCGATGCCGGATGAGCACAACAGCCTCACCTCTTCCAACGTGGCCGTGTCGATCGTTTCGCCCACGGGCAACCATCTCGCCGACCCGGCCCACGCTGGGCGCGGGGGTGACTTGTGGGTGCGCTATCCGAGCGGCGCGATTTCCAATCTCACGCGGCTCGCAGGCTATGGCGTAAGCGGCAATCAGGACGGACCGGGGATTGCCGTGCGGGATCCGTCCCTGCATTGGAGCGGCCAGAAGGCAATTTTCAGCATGGTGGTCGGTTCGCCAACCAATGCGACCGATCCTACCAAATTCTTCTGGCAGCTTTATGAAATCACAAATTTCGTAACACCAGGAGCCGCCCCGACCATCACCAAGGTTGCAGGTCAACCGACAAACTACAACAACGTGATGCCCTGCTACGGCACGGACGAGCGGATCATCTTCGTCTGCGACCGCCCCCGGGACGGCTCGACGCATCTTTATCCGCAATTGGACGAATACAACAGCATCCCCTCCAACACCGGCCTCTGGAGTCTGAACCCGACGAATGCGGATTTGTTTCAGCTCGACCATTCGCCGAGCGGAGATTTTCATCCCTTGATCGACAGTTTCGGACGCCTGATCTTCACCCGGTGGGATCATCTGGTGCAGGACAGCACCACCACCAACGACCGCCTCGGCAACTCGACCAACGGCACGTTTAATTACTTCGACGAAGCCACCACCAATTACAGTCTGGCCGCGCCGCCGGCGGAAACCTTCCCGGAGCCGCGCTCCTTCGACGGCCCGCAACTCGCCCTCACCCAGGTGCAAGGCAACACGATGAATTCATTTTTTCCCTGGATGCAAAATGAAGACGGCACCGGCCTGGAATTCATCAATCACATCGGACGCCACGAGCTGCTGGTTGGCTTTCGCGGCTCCAGTTTCACCAACGATTCAAATCTGCGCCAGACCTTTGCCCTCGCCAATCGCGTTACGCCTGGCACTAATTTTATCAATAATTTTTACACGATGCGTGAGGACCCGCTCGTGCCCGGCAGTTATTTCGGCGTGGACGCGCCGGACTTCGGCACGCACACCGCCGGACAAATCATGAAGCTCTACGGACCGCCCGGCATCAATGCCGAGGCCATGACTCTCACCAGCGTCACGTCCCCGTCCGGCAAAGCCCCGAATGCCCAGGGTCTCTATCGCAATCCCCTACCGATGGCCAACGGCACGTTGGTGGCCAGTTACACGCCCACCGCAACAGGACTGGATACGAATCTCGGGGCGGCGACGTTTCCGAAGTCGGCGTACGCAAACTTCCGGCTCGTGGCGCTGACCAACAACAACGGAACTTGGTCGGCGGCGACCAATCTTACGAGCGGGTTCGCTGGCACGGTGACGTATTGGGACCGGGGAACGCGCGTCACTCAGACGAATGGCTTTTGGGAATTGCAACCCGTCGAAGTCATCAGCCACCCTGTACCCAATCGCCAGTCCAGCGCCGTCGCGGCGATTGAGGCGGCAGTGTTCGCGGCGGAAGGCGTGGATATTCCGGTGATGCAAAATTGGCTGCGCACGAACAACCTCGCTCTGATTGTAAGTCGCAACGTCACGATGCGCGACCGCGCGGATCGTGAGCAACCGTTCAACCTGCGCATCCCAGTTCCCGGCGGTGCGCAAACCCTCGGCACGAACACGGGCAAGATTTACGACATCAGCTACATTCAGTTCTTGCAGGCGGATCAGTTGCGCGGGCTGACCCAAGGCACAACCAGCCCGGTCCCCGGCCGGCGCGTGCTTGCGATACCGATGCACGATTTCGCCGCCACGAATTTCAACATCCCCGCTACCAACCATCTCGCTGGGGCAACGCGGCTTGGCCCGGACGGCTCGCAAGCCACCTTCGTCCCTGCCCGCCGCGCCCTGACTCATCAGACCATTCAGACGAATGGACTCCAAGCCGTCCGCGAGCGTTATTGGATCACATATCAACCGGGCGAAATCCGCACCTGTGCCGTCTGTCATGGCTTGAACACCCAGAATCAGAACGGCGGCGCGCTGCCAACCAATGCCCCCGCCGCGCTGCAAGATCTGTTGCGCTACTGGAAATCCCAGACCGGTTACACCAAGATTTTGTCCGCCGGAGCGACGAACCAAACCTTCACGGCCAATGTCTCGGGCCCGGCCACACGCCCAACCGTATTTGAAGCCACGACGGATTTTCAAACCTGGACCCCCGTGGCGACGAATGTCGCCAGCCC
>JANXWY010000162.1 GCA_025350905.1 Verrucomicrobiota bacterium | reverse complement strand
CCACGAAACCGCGCCCGAAGAAACTAGCCCAGATGCGGTTCACCGCCGCGCGGGCGAAGTAGGGATTCTCCGGGCCGGTCAACCACGCGGCGAGCGCCAACCGTGGATCGGCCGCATCCTTGGCGTCCACTTTCGGGCCGTCCAACGGACGCGGCGCGAGCACCGCATCCGTGACCGGATGTTTCACCGTGCCGCCCGGGCCGTAATAGAAAGTTTCCCTCCCCGCAGAGATGGGCGGCGAAAGCCCGTCCCCCTTTTGTTTCACCGGACCGAAGAAGGCGGCGAACTGATAGAAGTCGTCCTGACTCCACTTTTCACTCGGGTGATGGTGACAGCGGGCGCATTCGATCCGCACTCCCAGGAGCACCTGGCTGAAGATCGTGGTCAGGTCGGCCGGTTCGCGGCGGTCGCGATATACCACCGCCGGACCGTCGTGATGATTGCTGCCCTCGACAGTCAGGAGCGCGCGGGCAAATTCGTCGTAACGCAGGTTCTCCCGAAATGCCGTCCGCAACCAATGGTCCAAAAGGTAAACGCTCTTCACCCCGACTCGATCTGGATTGGGGCGCAACAAGTCGGCCCACTTGTTCGCCCAGTAATCGGCCCACGCTGGATCGGCCAGCAACTGCTCGACCCAGCGTTGCCGTTTATCCGTCGCATTGTCCGCGAGAAAACTGCGGGCCTCCGCGACGGTCGGCAGCCGGCCGATGGTGTCCAGCGTGGAGCGGCGCAGGAATTCCGCATCCGAACTCCGGGCGGAAGGAAAGAGGCCGAGCTTCTGAAAGTGCGCATAGCCGAGTTCGTCTATGAAGTTGGCCACGGGCAACGTCTCATAGCGGCTGGTCGGCAGGCGCGCATCCGCCGGCACCGTCACGCGCGCCGACGCCACCTGCCCCATGAACCGGACAACCACGACGCTTTCGCCATTGCGATCCCCCAACCGCATTTCGCCCGCCTCATCAACGGTGACGAGTTCCTTGTCCTGCGACACAAACTCGGCGAGCGCCGTCACAACTCGTTCCGAGTGGTCATCGTAAAGTGCCGTGGCCGTCAGCGCCGCCTTCGCGCCGTGCCGATAAGTGCCGGCAGCGGGCGACACGCGCAAGCCCACCAACGACGGTTCATTCGTCCGTTGATACGGCATGCCGCCAGCGATCCAATCCACCAGCATCCGGTAAGTCGGCGAATCGGGTTCAAATCGTTGCCCGCCCTCATGATCAATTGCCAGCGTCGGCTTGAGCAAGACCAGGCTCGCCTCGGGTGACGCGGGCGAAACGCGCCGACCGCGGACTGCTTTCACAATCTGCGCGTGGTCGCTGCGTGGATCATAGCTGAACACCGATAACTTGAAACCATTCTGTCCTTCCGGTTTGGCGTGACACGAGCCAGCCGTGCAGCCCGCCCGGGCCAGCGCGGGCAGAACGTCGTGAAGAAACGAAGGTACTCTTTCCATCGCCGCAACGGTTACTCCCGAATTGTTGTCCGCAGAAGTTTGATTCGTTGTCCCCAAACTCGCCAGCAACTTGCCCTCGTTATCCAAAACGCGCACCACACCGTCCTGGCCGCCGACGACGATGCGGTTGCCGTTGGTGTTGACTGCCACGGCGTGCAGCGCCTCTCCCCAACTCCCGAGCTGCTTCTCGTTTGCCGTCTCGGAACTCTGCGCGCCACTGTGACGTTTGAATTCCTTGAAGGAAAACGCCCCGCCATCGGCATCGGTTGCCACCACGGTCTTGCCGTCGGCCGACCACGCCGCGGCGGTCATGCTGTGCTTCCGCCCCACGATGCTGACCACGCTCTCGCGCGTCTTCACATCCCAAAGTTTGATCTGCTTGTCCGCGCCAAGGGAAAACAGTTCGGTGGCGTCGGGGTTGAAGGCGACTCCCGTCACCGCCCCAACGTGACCCTCGTAACGCGCGACCTCCGTCTGTGAAACCAGTTCCCAAAGTTTGATGAGCTTGTCACCACCCGCCGTCGCCAGGCGGCCCCCTTCGGGTGTAATGGCCAGCGCGTTGATCGCATCTCCGTGCGCAGGCCACGAGCTGATCGGGCTGCCCTTATCCGCGGCAAAGACCTTGACCCAGGCGGCACCGGCCGGCGGACTTTCCGCCGCGACCAACGCTCCACCAAACGGTGAGAACGCCAGCGCGGTCACGCGCCCCGTGAGGTTGCTATCCGTCTGCCAGACGAGCGTGAGGCCGGTGGTATCGCGCACCTGAAGCTCGCCATGACTCCCACTCGCCAGCCGGTGTCCCTCAGGACTCCAGGCCAGCGAGCGAACGACATCGCGATGTGCGTTGGTTTCGCAAAGCACGGGAAAGTTGGTGACCGAAAGATCGTAAACCAGCAACCGCGAACCCCGGCCCACCGCGAGCCGCGAGCCGTCGGGCGACAGCGCGAGGGCCAGCACCGGTTGATACGAAGCCGGGAGCGGACGCCACTTGAGTTCGGCGAGTGCGGGGGCCAGGCGCATGGCCGCTTCATCCCATGGCGTCCCGGCTTGAACCCACTCGCGCAGGATTCCGACCTGTCTCGGGGTGAGTTGTTTCTTGGGCGGCATGTGCGGATCAGCATCGGCCGCCAGCACTTTTAGAATCAGGCTCTCGTCCGGCCTCTTGGCGGAGACGACCGGTCCCGTGCTCGAACCCGCGAGCAATCCTTTGCGAGACGCGAGCCTCAGCCCGCCCTTGTGCTTCTCCTCACCGTGGCAGGCCAGGCAATTGTCCCGGAGCACATGCATCGCGCCGACGGCGGTGGAACTGGAAGCCTTCGCCTTATGCACGCCGCCGCCCGAGCAACCAACGACAATGCCGAATGCCGTGAAGAATATTCCAAGGACGGTGACGATCCAAAATCCTGGATCGGCTGTTTGTCTGGGTGACACGACTAACTTTTACGAGCCGCGCGGTAGAAAAACAAGACCACATCGACAATGCAGCACATTCTGATTTGACCGCAGCGAAAAGTTTTCAGACGCTCGCGTCATGAACTCCTCCAAATCAACCACGTGGTTTCTTTCCCTCATCGCAATTTGTTCATCAGGCCTCCTTTCCCGAGGCGAGGTGAACAAGGCGGAGCAAGTCGCGCCGGATGTTTATTTTCACGAAGGTGATATCAAGGGCAGCGGTCATTGCAACAATGGCTGGATTGTCTTTGAAGATTACGTGTTGGTCATTGACGGCAATTTCCCTTCCGGCGCGCAGGTGATCATTCCCAAAATCAAGGGCATCACCGAGAAACCGATTCGTTTTGCCTTCGACACGCATCATCACGGCGATCATGCCTATGGCAATCAGGTCTGGGTGGACAACGGCGCTGTGCCAGTCGCCCACGTCGGCGTCATTGATGAGCTGAAGAAATACGAAACCGGTCATTACGGCGGCCCGCCGGGGCGCTGGGAAGACGCGGCGAAGAGTCGGAAGGATGTCGCCGCGAGCAAATTGAAACCGCCGACGCTGCTTTACAACAAGGACATGATTTTCGACGACGGCAATCATCGCGTGGAATTGCTGTACTTTGGTGTGGCGCATACACACGGCGACGGTTTCGCGTGGTTGCCGAAGGAAAAAATCCTGTTCACGGGCGACGCCTGTGTGAACGGCCCATACAACTACATGGCAGACGGCGACTCGGAGCAATGGGTCAAAACTTTGGCCGCCGCCAAAAAACTGGGAGCGCAAACAATTTGTCCTGCTCACGGCCCGGTGGGAACAGCGCAAGTACT
>JANXWY010000146.1 GCA_025350905.1 Verrucomicrobiota bacterium | reverse complement strand
CATCGTAAATAAGGAAGTCAGTTTTGAGGATTGCTGGCAGCGCTCCATTGAACAAATCCAGCTGGCCCTGCCGCTGGCCGCAGAGCTCCAAGTCAAGATTTCGGTTGAGAACGTCTGGAACAATTTCATCACGACCCCGGAGCAGGCGGTGCGCTACCTGGCCGCCATCAACAGCCCGTGGGTGGGCTGGCATTTCGATTGTGGCAATGCGATCCGCTACGGTGATCCCATCGTGTGGATCCAGGCGCTGGGGAAACACATCAATCGCGTGCATATCAAGGAATACAGCCGCGACCGGGCGCTGCGTCAGAATGATGTCGGGGCCGGCTTCGACGTGGCGTTGCTCGCGGGGGCCAACAATTGGCCCGGCATCATCAAAGCCTTCACCGCGGTCGGCTACGCCGGCTATCTGATCACCGAGCAAGGCGGCGGCGATTCCCCGGCCGGCTTGCGCCAGCTCCGCGAGCAACTCGCCCACATCATCGCCACCCAAGCCTGAGCGCACCGAGCGCCTGAGGAGATTCAGCGCGGTAACAAGTGTCGCCCACTTGCTTGGCTAGGTCTTTGGCAGGGTCGCTGACTGGATAGGCCGGGTTCACCAACCGCCGCGCTCGGCGAACATTCCATTTGCACGCTTTCCATCTCACATCGGCTTGTGACAACATCCGCTGCCCGAAATATGAAACTAAGTTTCGACCAACCGCTCGCCGGCATACTGGAACCGGTTTTTGCCATGCGTACCGAAAACGATCTCGGCGTGGGTGACACGGACGGCGTCCGTCAGATGATCGACTGGTGTCATCGCCACAAATTGAACGTCCTCCAAACGCTTCCGATCAACGAAATCAGCGATGACAACAGCCCCTACAACGCCATCAGTTCCCTCGCCATCGAGCCGACGACGATCGCGCTCGCGCCAAGGCTTCTCCCGGATTTGCCTTCCAAGAAATTCCACGAAATCGCCTCGCCGGAGTTGCTCACCGAATTGCGCAGCGGCCCGGTAAATTATCCCAAAGTCAAATGGCTCAAACGTGCCTTGCTGGAAGTCGCGTTCAAGAGTTTTCTCAAGCGCGAATTCAACTGCGAATCGCCGCGCGCGCAGGAGTTTGGTGACTTCATGGCGGAGAACGCGGACTGGCTCTCCGATTACACGCTCTTCCGGGCCTTAATGGAGCAAAATGGTGGTTCGCCCGCGTGGGATCGGTGGTCGCCCGAACATCGCGAACCACGCCGGGCTCGAACCTGGTTGCTCGGATTGCCGGAACTCCGACGGGAAGAATTCGGCCGCCAACAACTCTTTTATGCATATGTCCAGTGGATTGCATTCACGCAGTGGCAGCAGGTGAAAGCGCACGGGACCGCGCGGAAAGTTTATCTCATGGGGGACATCCCGTTTGGCGTGAGTCGCTACAGCGCGGATGTGTGGGCGAACCGTTCGAGCTTCGATCTCGATTGGAGCGGGGGCGCCCCGCCCGAAAAAACCTTCAAGGTGGATCCGTTTACCGAAAAGTGGGGCCAAAACTGGGGCATCCCGAACTATCGCTGGGAAGAATTGCGTCGCCAGAACCATGAGTGGTGGCGGACCCGGGTAGGCAATATCCAAAAGGTTTTTCACCTTTACCGCATCGACCATGTCTTAGGCTTGTTCCGTATCTACTCGTTCCCGTGGACTCCGGATCGCAACGCGGAATTTCTTCCCTGCACTGAAGCCGAAGCGGCGGAAAAAACCGGCGGGCGGCTGCCCGGCTTTAAACCGTTTCCGGACGATACCCACGAACAGCGAACCGCGAACCAGGCACAGGGCGAAGCGCTTTTGCGAGTGGTTCTCGAAAGCTCGGGTGAAACCACGGTGGTGGCGGAAGATCTTGGGTGTGTGCCGGACTATGTTCCGTCGACCTTAGAAAAATTGGGAATCCCAGGATTCCGCATCCCAATGCTCTTCCGGGAATCTAACGGCACCTACTCCGATCCGAAGAATTATCCACGACTTTCGCTCGCCCAACCGGCAACACACGATCATCCGCCCTTGGCGGCGATGTGGAAGGAATGCTGGGCGAACATTGACGCAAACCAGGATCTGGAGACTAGCCGCCGTGAATTACGACTGATGACCGACTTCGCCGGCTTGCAGCACGAAGCGCCACCGCGTGAGTTCAATGACCATCTGCACGAAGCCTACACTCGCGCCGTCATGGGAGCGGCTTCCTGGTTGGTCGTGTTTCAGATACAAGATGTCTTTGCCCAGACCGAGCGCTTCAACACCCCCGGCTCGGTTGCGGCAACCAATTGGTCGCATCGGTTAGTGCCAACGATCAAACAACTTGATCGGGATCCGCGTTTGGTGGCCAAGGCAAAAAAGTTTGCTCGCGCCGCTTGGGAAAGTGGACGTTCAATCTAATCTGTCATTCTGTGAGCGGCGGCGCGAAAGTGGCGTAAAACCGCCGGTTTGAAAATCCGGTCGTGGCGGCGCGAAAGTCCCGTGTTCCTGATGGTGTGGTTTCATTGATTTTCCCGGTCTTTCATCCGATAGCTCGAACCCTCGATGACGA
>JANXWY010000124.1 GCA_025350905.1 Verrucomicrobiota bacterium | reverse complement strand
CCGGCATCGACTGGCTCGGCGACATCCCGAAACATTGGGAGGTCTGGAAACATGCCCACCTGTTTACCTCTTCGATGGGGCAAACAATATTGAAAGAACAGGTTGCCGACTCCGGCCTGATACCAGTGCTGTCTGCGACTGAAGAATACGAAGTGTTCGGCTATCTCGATTCAGCGGCGGTCATGCTGGATGAAGGCGACTTGGTGATTCCGGCCCGTGGTAACTCAATCGGTCACGTGAAGTTGGTTCGTGAACGCAGCACAACAACCCAGACGACTATTTACTCCAAGCACCTGACCAAGAAGGTTGCTCCGAAATATGCTTTTTACTTCTTGTTGGGCCACCGCAAGACGCTGTTTCACTTTGACCGCACGGCGATCCCGCAGCTCACAGTAAATCAGGTATCCACAAATCCGTTCCTTCTTCCACCCCTCGCCGAACAAGCCGCCATCGCCGCGTATCTGGACTTGGAGACGGCGAAGTTGGACGCGCTGGTGGGGAAGGTGGAGGAGGCGGTGGAGCGGTTGCAGGAATACCGCACCGCCCTCATCACCGCCGCTGTCACTGGCAAGATTGACGTGCGCCAAGCTGTGGTATGAATCCCAACGAAACCAATCGTCTGCTCACGCGCCTCGCGCAGTCGGAAGACCCGTGGGTCGAACGCAAACAGTCTTTCGACGAACGCGACGTGAGGAAGACCGTCGTCGGCTTCGCAAATTCCCTGGGGGAAGGTCAGACAGCCGTCATGTTCATCGGTGCCGACAACAGGGGCCGACACAAGGGCGTTACCGACGCCGACGACGTGCAAAAGAAAATCGCAGGCGCCTTGCAACGCTGCTATCCGCAGATCACCTACCAGACTTGTGCGCTGACCGTCGAAATCGAAGACAAGCCGCTTGAGATTCTCGTCATCCTCGTCCCGTTCAGCCAAAACCGCCCCCACTTCGCCGGCCCGGCCTACGTCCGGCGCGGGTCGGAAACCATCGAAGCCTCGCGCGCGGTCTTTCTTGAACTGATTGCTTCACAGAATGACCAGGCGCGGAGAATTCTTCAGTTCAAGGACAAGAGGTGCTGGCTCCGGCTGGAGTCAAAGTCAGGGTTCTGGCTCGATTTTGAATGCGTTGTCGGGTCCTGCGATGCCCACGCAGTAACGCTGCGCGACGACGAAAGCCGTCTCTGGTCTTTCCCGGTTCCTAGCATCAAGGTCAACAAAACGCCGATGCGCGACTTGGAAATTATCGCCACGCCGCCCGGCACGGAGGAAGAGTTCATCCGTGAAATCGTCCACCGCTGGGCGCGCTTTCGCAAACCGCCGGCGCCGGGCGAGCATCATCTGCCGTCAGATTGGCTCGTGAGCCAGCTTCTCGCGAACCCTGTGCTCGTTCTGCCAACGGTCGCCACATTGGCCGACAGTTCGGAAAATCTTTGGCTAAGGCTCCTCCACCTTCACGTTAGATTCGCGTTGAAGAAAATCGAACGCCCGACACCCCGTCACCAAAAGATCAGGCGATTGGAAGCTGGCTTTCACGAAATGATGAAGGGACATTCTCCGCTCTCCAACTCCAGCGTCATCGCCGCTGCGGTGCATTCAACTGTTGAAGTCGCAACCTCGCTTAACGAAGCCGAAGATTTCTTAAGGCACCTCGCCAAGCAGCATCAAGGTGTCTCTCAGGTCGGCTATGAAACGCTGTCGAATGCGCTGTTGTGGGAGCTGAAGCTGTGATGAGCACGCCATTTATCATTGATAACTTTGAGAAATACCTGACAACCGTCCGCGAAGAGCTGCCGAAAGGCCGCATCTACTTTCGCGGCCAGAGCAAACTCGTAAGCGAAGGCTACCCGCTCAAGTCCTCCATCGGGCGCTACAAGAAGCTCGAATCCGTCACGCTCTTCGAGCGCGACCAGATGGAGCGCGAGGTGCTCGGCGTCTTCACCAACCATCTCCTGACCTATGTCCATCATCTGCCGCGAAATGATTGGGAGGCGCTGGCTATCGCCCAGCATCATGGCCTACCCACGCGCTTCATGGACTGGACGACGAACCCGCTGGTCGCCCTATACTTCGCCGCCCGGGAGACGAAGGCAGACGACAATGATAATCCGTTAAACAGCGCCGTGTACGTGCTGACGAGTGAGCCGGTGCGATTCAGCGATCTCGGGCGAGCCAAGGAGGACGCGATCACGCCTGTGTCAGACTCCGCGACGAGACTGGCAGTGCAAGATATCGAGTCCGATCCGTTCTCCCAGTTTGAGGTGTTAGATGAACCAAGCTTGGAGACGGCAAAGACTAAAACGATGCCCGAAAGGGTCGTGGGAAAAGATGAAGACCTTGAGCAGCCTCAGTTGCAGCCACCTGCTTTTCCTTCACCATTCGAGATCAGCGAAAATGTAATTTACGATCCGCCACATGTTTCGCCGCGCATCCGCGCGCAAGATGGCGTGCTGATGGCGTGCCACCAGCCGATGGAGCCGCTGGAAGAGGCAGATTATCTGGAAATCGTGATCAAGCACGAAGCACACGATGACATCCGCCGTCGCCTCGACCAATATGGCGTTTTCGACAAACAACTCTTCCCGGACCTGGATGGAATCGCCAAGTGGCTCAAATACCGGGTGTTTGAAATAGACGGCAAATGCTAGATAGGACCAGCGCGATGACAGCCCACCTATACAACCCGCAGCAAGCCCTTGAAACCCTAATGCGAAAGCTCGGAGCCAGAGATGAAATGCTCGCGGCTCAGGTTCAGGCAGCCATCGATGCCGGAAAAGACGTTTCAGAAAACCAACCTGCGACTGACCGACGAAAGAAGACGCGCGTTTACCGGAAGACCGTCCCTTTTTCCCACGAGGAGGCGCTCCAGACGGCGTTGGATGCGCTCCAAGCATATTTTGTCGAGCAACCGCTTTTTGTCGAATCAGCGGCAGACAGCCTTACCGAAGCGACTTGCGGCGTGCCGAAGCAAATGAGTTTTGGCTACCGCGCAAGCAGCGAAAAAGTTGAACCAATCGTCCTTGAGGGACTAGGCGTGGAAAAGGCGATCGAGATCGAGATGCAAACAGAAACGCAGCTTTCAAGGACTGGGGAAGAGACGATACCGCTCAAGCGGATGCCGAAAAAGCAAATTGACGAGCAGCGTCATCATATCGCCGACCTTCGCAAACTGACGAAATTCACTAGGGATTAACATGGCGACTCTTCAAGACCTCGAAAACGCCATTGATGCATTGTTGAATCATCCGCTCGGTGTTAGTCAGTATCAGTTGGTCCGCCGTGTTGAGGAAAAGGCTTATGAAGCTTATTTGTTCGGCCTATGCCTGCGGGCCGCGCGTGAACTCGGGGTCACGCCAGTTCTGCGCGGCATCACCGGCACGCCGACGCCGTTCGTTTTTCGCGGCGCTCCCGGTCAGATTCATTCGCGGGGAAGAAACTACGGCTACGCTGAGTTCACGTTGAACGGCCACGAGTTTGAGGTACACGCGGGCGTTGAGTTCCGGGGAACGAGCGACATGACCCATGAATTGGATGTTTGCATCATGCGTGCGCCCGACGCGCGGGCGTGCCGGAATCCGCAATCGCTGGATGACCCACACGCGGCCAGTCTCGTTGGCGGCTGGGAGTGCAAGTTTTATGCTGGAAACCTCCAGAAGGGTCTCGGTCGTGCCTTCGTTGGGTTGATTGACGACATGGGATCAAATGTTCGACTTAGCGGCTTGTGCTCAAACTCTTTTCATCCGCAACTTCGCAACTACTTCCAACCGCAGCGACGTCCGCATCCGCATTTTCGCCTGACGCCGCTCGAACCATCTAACGAGGACATCTTCGTCAACCAGATCAAAGGTGAGTTGAAAAAGATGACTGCAGCCTAATAATACCATGCCCGGACAAACCAACGAACACGCGTTCGAGACCTACGTGGAGGAAATCCTGCTATCACGCGGCGGCTGGAAGTCCGGCAGCAACGCGGAGTGGGACAAGGAGCGAGCGTTGTTCCCGGCGCAGGTGTTCGCGTTCATCGCCGACACGCAACCGAAGCTTTGGGCGGAAATGAGGACGCAGCACGCGGCGGGGCTGGAGGCGTTGCTGCTCAATACACTGGTCAAGGAACTAGACGCAAAAGGCTCGCTGCATGTGTTGCGACACGGGTTCAAGTTTTACGGTAAGACTTTCCACCTTGCCTACTTCAAGCCCGCGCATGGCGCGAACTTTGAGGTTATCGATTTGTTCAACCGGAACCGTCTCACGATCACCCGGCAGGTGCCGTGTCATCCGGGTGACAACCGCACCTTGGACATGGTGTTGGCGGTGAACGGCCTGCCGGTGTCCACCGTTGAATTGAAGAATCCCGGTACGGGCCAGACTTGGCGACACGCCTTGCGCCAGTACCAAGAGACCCGGGATCCGCGCGCGCCGCTGTTTGAGTTCAAGAAACGGGCGTTGGTGCATTTCGCCGCCGATCCGGACGAGATTCACATGACCACGCGGCTGGCAGGGGAGAAAACGCATTTCCTGCCGTTCAACCGCGGCAGTCATCCGGGGCAAATCATCTGCGGCGCGGGTAATCCGCAACACGAATCCGGCTACCGCACGGGCTATTTCTGGCAGGAGGTGCTCCAGTTCGAGAGTTTTCTGGATATACTGGGCCACTTCATGTTTCTCGAAACGAAGGAGGAAAAAGTGGACGACGGTCGGGGCGGACATCGAGTGGTGACCAAGGAGACGATGATTTTCCCGCGCTACCATCAGCTTGACTCGGTCCGGAAGTTGGTGGCGGGACCGCGGCGCGAAGGCTCAGGCCGGAATTATCTGATCCAGCATTCCGCCGGCAGCGGGAAGACCAACAGCATTTCGTGGCTCTCACATCGGCTCGCAAGTCTGCACTCCGATGAGGACGCAAAAATCTTTGATTGCGTCGTGGTTATTACCGACCGCCAGGTGCTCGACCGGCAGTTACAGGATGCGATCTACCAGATCGAACATGCCCAGGGCGTGGTGAAGGCGATTGACCAGGACTCCAAGCAACTGGCGGCGGCGCTGATTGACGGCACAAAAATCGTCATCACCACTTTGCAGAAGTTTCCTTTCGTCCTGCGCGGGCTGCTCCATGCCGCCGGTGCGGCAAGCCAAGAGGAAGCCACACCTGAGCAGAAGGCCGACGCGGCCAAGTGGGAGGCGGAAATCGCCAAACGACGCTATGCGATCATCGTGGACGAGGCTCATTCCAGCCAGTCCGGCGAGACGGCGCGGGAGTTGAAGGCGATTCTCGGCGCGGCGGCCCAGGCGGAGAACGGCGAGGACGAACCGGATTGGGAAGATCGTCTCAACCAGGTAATGCAGTCGCGCGGAAGGCAGCCCAACCTGAGTTTTTTCGCGTTCACCGCAACGCCCAAAGGCAAGACACTGGAGTTATTTGGCCGGAAGGGAGCGAGCGGGTTGCCCGAGGCGTTTCATCTCTATTCGATGCGGCAGGCTATCGAGGAGGGCTTCATTCTCGACGTGGTGAGGAACTACACCACCTACGCCACTTATTACCGGTTGGTGAAGGCGGTGGCGGACGATCCGGACCTGCCCAAGAAGAAGGCGGCACGGGCGCTGGCCAAGTTTATGAGCCTGCACCCGCACAACATCGAGCAGAAGACCGAGGTAATGGTGGAGCATTTCCGGCAGAAAGTGCGAAGTCATCTCGGCGGTCGAGCGAAAGCCATGGTCGTCACGTCGTCACGCCTCCACGCGGTGCGCTACATGCAGGCGTTCGAGCGCTACATCGCGGAGAACAAATACACGGACATCCGCCCGCTGGTCGCATTCAGCGGCACGGTGAAGGACCCCGAGACCGGCCAGGAATACACCGAGCCGGGCATGAACACAGATTGCGTGAGTGGAAAGCCGATCAGCGAAAGACAACTGCCGGAACGATTCACATCGCCGGACTACCAAGTCCTGCTGGTGGCCAACAAATACCAGACCGGTTTCGACCAGCCGTTGTTGTGCGCCATGTACGTGGACAAGCGGCTCGATGGCGTGCAGGCGGTCCAAACGTTGTCGCGGTTGAATCGCAAAATTCCCGGCAAAGAAAACCCATTCATTCTGGATTTTGTGAACGACGCCGAGAACATTTACCGCGCATTCAAGCCCTACTACGACGCGACGAGTTTGCAGAAAGGGTCGGACCCGCAGCAGTTGGAAACGCTAAAACACGAACTGGACGCGGCCCAGGTCTATTTTTGGAGCGAGGTCGAGGCGTTTGCCCACGTGTTCTATAAACCGGTATCACAGCAGAGCGCCTCGGACCATGCCCGGCTGATCGGGTACCTCCAGCCCGCGGTGGATCGCTTCAAAGCTTTGGCCGAGGAAAAACAGCGCAGCGAGTTCCGCGAGAAACTTAACGGTTATGTTCACATTTACTCGTTCCTCACCCAGATCATGCCATACGGCGATGAGGGATTGGAAATGCTTTACAGCTACGGGCGATTGCTGGTGTCCCATCTGCCGACCGACCGTGACAGCGAGCGCGTGAAGTTCGGCGATGAAGTGGGACTGCAATACTACCGCTTGCAGCGAATTCACTCCGGCGAGATCACGCTCAAAGACGGCGACGCCGAGGGCGTAAAAAGCCCGACAGATGTCGGCACCGGCAAGGCGAAGGAGGAAAAAGCTCCGTTGTCCGAGATTATCCAAGTGCTCAACGCCCGCTTCGGTACGAACTTCAGCGACGAAGACCGCTTTTTCTTTGAACAGATCCGGGAAAAGGCCACGGCCAATGAACAAGTCGTCAAGCTACGGCGCGCGAATCCCTTCGACAAATTTCAGCTTGGTCTGCGTCAACTCATCGAAGTCCTGATGGTCCAGCGCATGGGGGACAATGACAAGATTGTGACCCGTTACATGGACGACAAGGAGTTCGGCAGCGCGGCTTTTGCGGTGCTGTCAAAGGCGATTTACGACTCCATTCCGGAGGCCGTTGCACCGGAAGACGTATGATTTCCTGCTGGTCACTCTCGACAGCGGCCTGCCCCGCGCCTACCAGAGGTCAGAGGAGTTAGCGGGGAGAAATTGCCCCCTTTGGCTTTAGGCCCGTGAATACCCGCAGGAAAAGTAGCCGTCAGAGAAAAGAAGAACCAAGCTCGACACCTCACCCAACCCTCTCCCCGTTCGAGGCGGAGAGGGCGCGCTGCGGATGGGTTGGGTCGCGGAGAAAAGTATTTCCAAAAGGGAGGCGGAGGGGCCCCGGTGATCGGATGAACCGCTGCCGGCGGAAAAGTTGGACGACCGAAAAGAAAGCCGTAGACCCACCTGAATCCATTCAGCGCCGGGAAGATTGGCGCAAAAAGCAGATGGCGTGACCCTCGCCCTGCCTGCGGCCACCTTCTCCCGTCCGACGGGCGAGGGAAATCGGTTGTCACGGTCGTCACGATTGTCACAAGGGGAAAGAAAGAAAATAGATTGTTTTCTCTCTCTCAAAAGTGAGTTTTCAAGAATGAGCCAGTGACAACCGTGACATTCGTGACAATCGAGGCAGGCGGTTGTCACGGTCGTCACCGATTGTCACAGGCTGGCACGGCGGACGGTTGGCATGGGAATCAGTGGCAGGACGCGGGAATCGAGCCGGTTGTCACGGTTGGCACGATTGTCACAGAGGCGGGAGTGAATGTCACAATTTCAAGCGGGTGGTCAGTTCCACGAGAGTTCGATAATCCGTTTTTCAATCTTTCGGTGGCAAACGCCGCAGAAGTATTTGAATGCCTGGATGCCGCCGTCGGGTTTCTTGTCCTGCGCGATCACCACCGCTTCGAGGACTTCCTCCGGCGGCAACTTGTAGGAAAATAGATAGACCGTCGCCTTATAGTCTCGTTCAGGCAGGCCGAGCCATGCGTCCATGATTCGGAGCGCAATCGTGATGGGATGGGGCGTGGTTGCCATAGCTCAACCGGGAACTGGATTCTTGACGGCCCGGTGAATGCGCGTGGTCTTGCCTCCGTGTGGAGGGGTGATGTCTTCGCCCACGAGCAGGCCGTCCACTTCCATCCGGGCCAGCAGCGCCCTGGCCTCGTCCGCCGTGGCCTTAACACGGGCGCGGTGAACCTCGCGGACCGTGATGAAGTCCTGACCTTTGCGCTGGCGGTTAGATTCGAGCAGTTTAAGGACTTCATCTTGCACTTTGGTAGCGGCGGCGAGACGGCCTTTGGCGAGAATTTCGCGCTGCGATGCCCCGAACCATTCGATGACGCGGATGGCGTTGGCAGCGGTTTCTGCCGCCAGCGGTTGGTTGCCGGCGTCGGCTGCCCACTGTGCTGCGTGAAGGACGTCCGAGAGTCGCCAAGCGTTCTCCGCGTAACGGGCGGCGAACGCGCCTATGTCTGCCAGTTCAGTCGCGCGGCGGTCCACAATAGAATTGTGATAATCGTTCAAGACCGCGACCGCTTCCGGCATCGGCGTGATGCGGTGCGGTTCGTCGGCGGCGTGGAAGGTGGCGAGCAGGTCGGCGATGAGCTGACTCCATTGGCCGCGAACGGACTCGGAAACCATTTGTGCCTCACCTTCGATACGGCGCGGCGCGGCGTTGGTGTGGCAGACCAGCAGGCGCGGCAGGAAGCCGCTGACGGAAAGGCTTTGTTCGTCGAGCATCGTCGCCAGTAAGTCGGGCTGGATGAACCAGCACAACGCCTGGCAAGGCCGGTTCAGGACGACGGTATCGCGTCCCTGACGGTCAACGCGGACGAAATCGCCGGAGTAGGCCGAGAGGTAAAGCGATTCGTCGGTTGTTTTGCAGGGGTTGTAGCGGCCCATCAAATTATCCACGAGCTTCCGGGCGTCGGCGCTGGCGGAGAAAACGACTTCGCGGTTGTCGCGCAACAGAACGGCAAGCCGCTCGGTGGTTACGTCCTGGGCGATGATGCAGGGCATAGCGGCGCGGCGGGCGAAGTCATCCTTACTGGCGAGCTTATATTCAAGTTCCCCGCGCAACCGTTCACGCTCCATTGGATCGCCGGACTTCGCGGCTTTGCGTTCGAGCGCGGCGATTTCTTTGTCGAGCACGCGGATTTCGGATTGAAGCTGCGGTGAGGTTTTCTGTTTCCACGTTTCGATCAGGCGCGACTGGTGATCCACGAGCGGGACGGCGATGAGTCGGAACGTCTCGGATTTGCCGCTGCCAGACTCCGCGCTGGCGACCAAATAAAGATTGCCGCGCGTGACGCGGTTCGGGCCGCTGGCGACTTCCAAGCCTGCGCCAATGGCGGCGGACGCTACGCCCAGCGCGCACACGGCGGGCAAGGCTAGCGGGACGCGCTCGGTTCGGGCTACAGCAGCGATCATGGTTGCCATGGTCGCCGGCAGAGCGTCCAAGGGGAACTGCGCGGCTTCCGGCTCGTCCGGTTCGTCTGGCAACACGATGGCGGGGTTTGAAACTTTTTTCGGCGGCGCGGATTGGAGATCGGGTTCGGTTGAAATGGTGACGGGTTGCGCGGCGGCGATGGCAGCTTCAATTTCCGGGCGGGTTGCGCCCGCGCGTGTCCAGTCGTTCGCGTCTTTGTGCGGCTGCGGTGTGACGACGTGAACGCATTTGCAACCGCAATGCGCGGCAACGGCAGCGAGCCATTTTTCACCGGCGCGAATCCCGGTTTTTGGATTCGGTTTGTCATTCTGTTCAAACGCACAGACGACGGCATCCGGGGCGCACAGGCCCGCGAGCAACTTGCCATTCTCCGAGCCGCGCGTGATGATGGCGACCGAATCGGCGGGCGTGGTGAGGTGCCATCCAAGTTTATCCGCCACGGAACAAAAATCCCATTGCGACTCGAAAGCGAAAACGGTTTTGGCCGTCGGCGCGTCGCCGATGATGAGCGGCGCGGTGCGTGTGCCGGTCGGATAATAGCGCCAGCTTCCATCTTCCTTGAGCCGGTAGTGACAGCCGATGACGTTGCCTTGTGCATCTTGCACGGGGAACGCTATGCGCTCGCCGTCAAACAGACCAATGAGATTCAGCGCGTGCAACCAGTCCACAAATTCCGGCGTGTAGCCGCGCCACTCGGTGAGCTTGGCGCGGTTTTCGGTCGTGAGTGCGGCAACGCATGATTGCCAGTCGAACAGCGGTTGAGCGGATGGTGACGGGTTGGAACTCGACGGCGGCGCGGGCGGCGTGACACCGGCAAGGCGGATGTATTCGCGGCAGGCGTCGGCGTTACTCAAGCCGCGATGCTTGGCGAGAAAATCAATGGCGTCGCCCTGGCCGCACCCGGTAAAACATTTCCAGCGTTCTTCACCATCGTCGCCGACGTAGAGACTGAAGCTGGCGGATGAATCCTCGTGAAACGGACAGCGCGCGGATTTCTTGGCGCGGTCGCCAAAGCCGAGTTGCGCCATGAGCGCGGACAACGGCAGGCGTTGCTTGGCCTGGGCCAGGAGGTCAGGGTTATTCATTGCGCGCCGCTTTGAGGTTGTTGAGTCGGGTGGTGAGTTGGAAGCGCAAGGCAGCCACGAACCAGAAGGGCCTGGCGAGCAGCGCGAGCGCGGTGATGATTCCCCGCAGAAGCAGGATTTGAGTGCGGCGTTTCATGGCTGAGCCCCTTTGGATTTGGCGTGCTGGCTTTCCAGAAAAGCATTCCAGTCCGAGGGCCGGATGAACCGCTTGCCGCCGACGTGGAGGATACGAAGCCCTTGGGATTCCCACCTCCAGATAGTCGTCCGGCTGGTGTTGTGCGTCCGCATCCAATGCTCGACGGGAAGCGGGACATCACGGGGGTCGAATGTATTCGCTGACATAGTTTTTCCTCCTTTCTGATTAGCGAGCGTTGATGGTGTAATTGCGCCGCAAGTGGTCGAGGGCCTCTGCCCGCGGAATTCTCACGATCTTGCGGCTCATGCGAATCGCGGGGATCCGTTGCTCGGCCAGCATTTTTTCGATGGACCTGACCGACACTCCAATGAGTGCCGCGAAGGTTTTCTTGGTGTCGTAGATCGGCGATTCGGCTGCCTGCCGAAACTCGCGCCGATTCAGTGGCGGGGTGTTGGGGGTTGCCGGCGGCATAGATTGGCCCGCGCCGGTTTCGGGCGTCTGCTCGGTGTTGTTCATTTGTTTCAGTCATTTTGTGTTCCGCTGTAATGCGGTTTGTTTTACTGAAACGACGTTGGAGCGAAGTGTCTTTTAATTCCAGAAAAGCGCCCGAACACGCAGCGCGTATCCGGGCGGTGGATTTGGGGAAATTGTTCGGGAAGAAACCTTGACGGCCAGCGGACTTAGTCCAGGCCGTAGTCGTGTTTCAGTTGTTTGCGACCCCGACGAATCTGAACCTCAACGCTGCTTTTGCCCTCGGGCGCAGAATCGAATTTCTGGAGAGGAACAAGGTCCAGTTTGGCATTCAAAATGGAGGCGAGTGAAGCAACTTGATTGTGACTCAACATCTCCCGCACTTCGGGCCAGTGGTGGATCATTGCATCAGTTACCTTGTGTTGAGATGACGATAGTTGGGTAATTCGCTGGAACACGCGCGCAAGCGCCATGCGTAAATGATCCCAGCCCTTGCGTTTCTGCTGGGCGCGCAATTGGGCATCGTAAGCCAACCGAAGAAGCGGTTGGCGCAACTCATCACGAAAGATGACGGCACGAAGAATATGCCAAAAAGCACGAACCTCTTTGCCAACCTTACCTTCTGCCAGTCCACGCTGGCCGCGTACAAGTTGGCGGCACCTATCCGGATTGAAATGCTGGTTAAGGTCAATCTCCATCCCTGCCGGCACATACGGCCAAACACCGGGGCCGACAAGATTCGCAACGAAGTCAGCTAGCTTTGCGGGTCCGCCATCGGGTTTGCAGAGCCTTCGCACAGCGCCGGATAAGGCGCGCTGCATGCGCCGAACTCGCAGCGGCGACCTTGCCGGGCCATACCAGATTTCGCCAGCCGAGAGAATCGCCAAGACGCGCCTGAGTGCCAATTGCATGTCGGGGTCGCTTGGGTATTGCTTGCGGCAGAGATCCAGGCCGGCTTCTTCCCGGCTGCGCTTTTCAAGTGCCTTGGTGTTGCTCCACGGTGACGCTTTGACCACCTGAGAAGCCGCCGGACTATGACGAACCCAAAACTCCAGCTCGGACTCAATATGCTCGCGTGTCGTTTTCAAGCTAAGCTTGCGAGCTTCTGCGGCCACGCTCTGGAGTTGCTCGGCGGTGGACAGCGCAGCCAACTCCTTGCGGATTTTTGGAAGCGCTCGCGTCATCCCGTCAATGGCGGCGTTGTAGGCCCCTGCGTCAGTGGCGTTGAGTTCTCTCAACGAGGACTCGTAGATGCACTGCCAATTCCGACACAACCAACTTGCAAACCATTTCCGCCTAAACTGGACTGGCCAATCTTCGCTACCTTTGTCGAGCCAGCCAAAGCCGCCGAGTGAGTTGTTGAGGGGATGTGGTGTAGCGGCCATGACTTAAACCGTTGCCGAAGCAACGAAAGTTGCAACTTCTGCTGTCAACTTTTCGTTTTTCTCGCCTATGACAGGTGTTGGCAGCATCGGGATGATCTCAGCGCCGTCTTTCTTGGCCGGTGCGATGGAGAACCAGTCCTTCGCCGCCGCGTCAGTGACGAGCTGGCGGTAGTGCTTGAAGATCATCTGCGGCGAGTTGCCGGCTTCGAGGCTGGTTTGATGCACGTTCTTGGTCTCGGCCACGCGATAGGAAATGTAGGAGTGGCGCAGACCATTGTGTTTCCACGGTACGCCGGCTTTGCCGGCGAGATAGATGAACAGTTGCTTGTCGGTGCGTTCAAAAGCCGTGACCGGCCCGGACGGTTTGGCAAACCGCGCCAGCCAGGCCGCGCAGTTGTCGGGAATGGGCACGGTGCGGCGGGAGCCGGTCTTGGCATTGCTCGCCTTTACCTCGATGAATTTCTCTGGCCCGGTGAGGTTCACTTGCGCCCAATCAAGCCGCTGAATCTCGGCAGCGCGCAGGCCGCAGAACGCGGCGATGGCCAGATAGGGAATCATGTCCTCGCGTGTCCGCCATTTCTTGCGCTCAAGCACCGGGGTTTCGCAGGCGGCGAACAGTCTGCGCAGTTCTGCCGGGGTGAATACTTCGATTTCGCCGCCGCCGTCAGTCACCTTCTCGACGCCGCTCATTTCGTCGTGGTCCTTGGGCAGGTAGCCGCGTTTGATGGCGAATTTGCAGAGGGTGTTGATCAACTGGCGGACATTGTTCTGCGAGCGACCAGCCAAAGGCCGGCGTTGGCTGGGGTCGCTACCTGGGGTCTGCAAGCCCCGGACGTAATCCTCGATCTGCCGGCCGGTGATGGTGGCGAGGCGGTGAGTGACGAAGGTGTCAGCAAACCTGCCAAGGCGACGGTTCAGTTCCTTGATGTAGATTTCGCTCTTGCCGGATTTGCGCTTGGATTCGATGAGTTCGTCCACGATCTCGCGGACGGTCTTGGCCGGCAGGCCGATGGGGTGGCGCTTGACGTAGGAGTCCACGACTTCCTTGAGGCTGGTGTGCTCCGGCAGGCGGCTCATGGCAGCGACGTAATCGCTCACGGCGAGGTTGAGTTGAACGTCAGGCTTCCACTTGCGGAGTTTCTCCATCGCGTGGACGTAGTCGCCACGCGCCGGGCCGGTGAGTTTGAGGACTTCGGTTTCGCCATTGGCAAGCTTGATGGCGACGGTGCTCGCTTCCTTCCTGGCCTTCTCCAGGGTGTTAAATCTGATGCGAACGCGCTGGCTGCCGAGGTAGTAGGCAATCAGAAAGCTGTCGCTTTGGTATTTGATCTTGGCTTTGGGCTTTCCGCTGGCGTCCGGCTCACCGTAGATAATGCGCCCGTCCGAGTCGCGCTCGGGGACGGTGTTGGTGCTGCGGTAAATCGGGATGGAAACATTGCCCTGCTTGAAGATTTCGATCGGCTGTTTGCCCGTGGTTTGGGTCTTGTCCTTCGGTGCGGCGTGGTTCGTTTTCATGCGCGAACTGTCACGTCTTTGTCACGTCTTGTCAAGAACAGTCACAAAACACCTATAAAATATGGTGGAGGCGGGGGGAGTTGAACCCCCGTCCCTGATTGAATCTCCAGCCGCGACTACATGCTTAGTCCGGGGTGTATTGTCGGCTATGGGATGACGCCCGAACTCGAGTCCCACTGCTTAGTCCGCATGGAATTTTCTCGGCTTGGGCGCGCGGTCTCCGCCTTCCACCATACCTGCAGTTGCGTTCCTCCGGTGTAGCAGGTGTCCACCGGCGAACGTCACGGCGCTTAGGCCGCGAGGGCTAATTCTTCGTTAGCTTATTTGTTTGATGCGATGTTTAACGAGGCCAACGCATCGTCCTCGGCATGCCGCCTCTGGCGCTTCCCTCAGGTCGAAACCAGTACGCCCCCAAAACGACCCGCCCATCCTCGCCGGTCCGAGCCGCCGGGTCAAGGGTGGCGATCGGGGCACCAACGCTCTCGTTACTGGTTGACGTGGACAATTTTCGCCGGCGGGAAACCGTTGAAATACGTCGCGGATGCACTCCCATAGGCCCCGATGTTTTCGGCATAAACCAAGTCATCGATCGCCAGTTCCGGCAACAACTCGGATTGCGACAGGCAATCCAATCCGTCGCATGTCTGGCCGAAAACCGCGCAAACTTCCTTTTTGCCCGCCTTGAAGGCCGACAACGGATATTGGCAGTGGTCAAAGATGATGCCGCTGAACGTGTGATAGACGCTATCGTCAATGTAGTAACAACGCTTGCCGTCGCGCACGGCTTTGCCAATGACCCGGGCGACGGACGTGGCGGCGGTCGCCACGAGAAAACGCCCCGGCTCGGCCAGGATCTGAATGTCCTTGGTGAACAGGCGGGCGATCTCGGCGTTGATCACGCGGGCGAGGTCGCCGAACGGGCGGACGTGTTTGTTATACGGCGCGGGGAAACCGCCGCCGATGTCGAGGATCTTGAGCGCGTGTCCGCGTTCCCGGGCTTCCTTCATGACCGCCGCGGCGGCGTTCAAAGCCTGGACGAAATTCTCGAAGTTGGTGCATTGGCTGCCGACGTGGAAGCTGAGGCCTTCGACGACCAAGCCGAGCTTGAAGGCGGCAACGATCAAATCCACCGCCTCGCCGGGCAGGCAGCCGAACTTGTTCGAGAGCTCGCATTGCGAACCGGTGTTCGCCACGCCGAGGCGGACCACCACCCCGGCATGCGGCGCGTACTGCTTGATCTTCTGCAACTCAGCGAGGTTGTCGAACGTGACGAGCGGTTTGTAGCGGTCGAGGGCCCGCAGGGTCTCGCGTGGCTTGATCGGATTCGCGTAAATGATCTTGTCCCAGATGAAATCCTGCCGCGCCTTGGCCGGCAGCCGCTTGATGTTCTCGTACACCAGCATGAACTCCGGGAGCGACGCCACATCAAAACTCGCCCCGGCCTGATACAACGTGCGCACGATCGCCGGTTCCGCGTTGGCTTTCACGGCAAAGTAACATTGCACCTGGGGCAGGTGCCGGCGGAACTCGGCGTAGTTCCGGCGGATTTCATCGTGATCAACGATCACGAGGGGAGTGCCGTGTTGCTTCGCGAGCAATTGGAGTTGTTGTTTTTTCATGACAAACGCAATTCGCAGACGCGGCTTTAGGGGGTTTACGGCGCGGGCACAAGAAAAATCAAAAGCTCGCGGGCGGTTTTCAACTTTGACGCGTCGCGACGAAAACGTTACAAGCTAGGCCCCCGGCAGCCCGGCCCCCTCCGCGCACCGGTTTTTTTGGTGGCTTGTGGCAAACGGAGGCCGTGATAGATTTCAAACGTAATGAGTGCGAGCGACATGTTAAAGATGGTCACTTGCGGGTCTTGTGAGACGAAAGTCTTCATCCCCGGCGATCTGCCACCGCTGGCCACGGTCCCCTGCTCCAAGTGTGGGCATCCGATCATGATGCCCATGCTGTTACGGCAATTCGAGCTGCGCAACGTCATCGCTTCCGGCGGCAACGGCACCGTCTATCGCGCGTTCGACACGGTGCTGGAGCGGCTCGTGGCCGTGAAGCTGGTGAAAAAGGAGATGATGAGCGACCAGCTCGCGATGGATAATTTTTATCGCGAAGCGCGCGCCTGCGCCCGGCTCAATCACACCAACATCATCCACATCTACACCTTCGATGAGTTCCAAGGCCAGGCGTACCTCGTGATGGAGCTGGCGGATCACGGCAGTCTGGATAATCGCATCGAAAAGCAGACGCGCGTGGCCGAGCTGACCGTGCTCGACATCGGCATCAAGATCGCCTCGGCGCTCGATCTCGC
>JANXWY010000091.1 GCA_025350905.1 Verrucomicrobiota bacterium | reverse complement strand
GCCATTTGCGTTCCAACCCTTCGGGCAGCCATACGCCGGGCAGCCGCTTGAGTCGATCTTCGCCGTGCAACCGTCGCAGCCGCTCCCGATGCGCCCGCAACTTCTCCTGCAGGCTCGCCGGCAACACCGTCACCCGATCCTCATTGCCTTTGCCGGCCCGCACAATTAACTGCCCCCGCTCCAGATCCACATCTTTAACCCGCAGCCGCAGTAACTCCATGAGCCGGATGCCGCTGCCAAACATCAACTCCGCCATCAAACGGGGGGTCCCCTCCAATGCGTCAAATAGCCGTTCGCACTCCGCTCGATTCAGCACCACCGGCACGCGCGTCCGCTTGCGGGCCCGGGCAAAATCGCCCAGTTCCCCCAATTCTTTTGGCGCGACCTCCCGAAAATAGAACACCAGCGCGTTCAGGGCCTGGCGCTGCGTCGCCACTCCCACGCGTTCCTCCACCGCCAGCTTCGACAAGAACGCCCGCACTTCCGCTCCGCCCGCACTCGCCACCGGGCGCTTCCCGAGAAAGCGGACAAACCGCCAGAGCCAGCCGCGATAGGTCTGCTCGGTACGCCACGAACACTGCCGCAGCCGAAGCCGCGCGATTAAACCTTGTTCCCAGTCCGCTTGGCCCAGATCCGTGCGCGCCAGCGGCGGTACGCCTTTCAATGCCAGCGCCGCTGCTTCCCGGCCTAGGCGGAAATACCAGTTCAAGGCATCCTTCCATTCCTGGAGTCGCGCCGGACTGGGCGCCCGTTCCAGGCGGGCCAACTCGACAAATTCCCGCGCCCCGGCCACCGAAGTTCCCGTCTGCCGCCCCTGACAGAACGCGGCAAACTGCGTCAACGTCTGGCGGTAACTTTCGCGCAATCCTGGCGTCAGCGTGGGCTCCGCGCGCAGCCGCGCCGCCCAATCCGGAAACGAACCGGGCGTTTGGGCAACAATTTTGGCGCTGGGTGGCATGCTGGCTAAAGACAAACCCAGTTTGTCTTTGCTGGCGTAACTTGCAAGTGATAATCCCCTTCACCCGCCGGCGACAGCGGGGCGACTGCCGTGCCCAAGCGCTTGAAAATAAGACTTGCCGGCGGAAAAGGCGCGTGCCAGTTTCGCGCCGTGCACCAAAACTTCCAGTTGACTAGTGGCCAGCGAGTCTCGGCCAATCAATACTGTTCGGCATAGCGTGGCCATGCGAGATTTCAGACACCATGAAAGTCATCGAGGACAAAGTTACTGTCTATCCACCTCACGCCATCTGCAAGGCGGACGTTCCGGTGATTCTTTCTTTCTTGCCGCCGGAGTGGACGGCAGGCATTCAGACGGTGAGGCTGAGTGCTTCGCACGGCGAGAATCCGACCATCATTGCTTTCTTTCATCCGCCAGACGGCTCGCTGCTCGTGAAGTCGCGAGGTTTCACCAAAGAGCGGGTTTTGCGCAGCATATTGACCGAGCTGGCAGGTCATGCGCTGGGAGTGGTTTTTCGGAGTTATCGTCGGTTGCAGAAACGCGACGAGTCGCGAGTTCAGAGAGCGGTTGTGCCGCTCGTCGAGGAGATTTTGCCTCAGCTTTCGCAGAAGAAAGTATGGTTGGACAAATAAAAGTGCCGAACAAAATCAGTGCAGCCAATGCCGGACGGCCGTCGCAGTTCCGCTTTCGCGGATTACGTCATCGGCCCGGCATGGCTGACCTCTCGCGTTGGGCCACTCGCGCTTGGTGACTTCGACAGCCTCCAAAAGAAGCCGGGCAGATTGCCGGGCGTCCGCGACTGGATTATGCACCGGCATTTCCACTTCGAGCCGGGCGTGTGTTTTCATCGGGTCTTGCCCGACTGCCATCATCACCGACGAGATTTCCACCAGCGGATACGGGCCAGTGAATCGGCGTTCATCTGGCGAGGCATCCACACACGCGGCGAGGAATCGAGCCTCGACGGGCCACGCGCAGTCAGCCGCTAGCAGCGCACCTTTCGCTTTCCACTCCATCCACCGACACCAGAAGTTTTCGCGCACGGCGAACGGGTCAGCAGAGTCCGGCACGATTTGCGGGATATTCTCATACACCCACACGCGGTCGCTGTCCGCGCCGTTGGCCTTGCTCGTTGGACAAGCGAACATTCCAGATTCCACTTCTTTGCCGTCGAGGATGACGACGTATCCAACCGCGTATCCGTCGCCGTGGAGTCCGATGGACTCTACGTCGAACACCATTGCCGGAATACCGTGGCCCAACAAGCGAGTGGAGCTAACAGCCCCCGCGCTCTCAGTTTGTTTTGAGTCGTTTTGAATATTGTTCACTTTGGGTTATTCGGCGGGGGCTGTAGCTCACCCGCGTCGTTCGGCGTAAGCGATTCGATGAGCTACCAGTGCCCAACTTGTGACCGAGCGCTCTACAACCGGCGTC
Source organism: Verrucomicrobiota bacterium (assembly GCA_025350905.1). GTDB lineage: Bacteria > Verrucomicrobiota > Verrucomicrobiia > Limisphaerales > JADLHS01 > JADLHS01. The sequence goes on along the minus strand of JANXWY010000091.1, from coordinate 1,711 downwards.
TCACGCACTGCGGCTTTTGCGGCGCCCAAATTCCCGAAGTATTACGATTCACGCGCGAGGAGATTGCTGCTCTTGATCGAAAATCTGCGGAGCTGGAGGCCCAAAGGATACAACGAGAGCGCGCAGCGGAGAAGGCGAGGCAGACCGACACAGATGACGGAGATGTTGATCTTACAGGCATCATATGAGATACAAAATGGCCGAACAAAGTCGGTCCAGGCAACGGCGCGAGATCGGTCTCGTTCCATGCCGGACGCCTCGGGCGCGCCGTGCCTGACCTCATTCGTTCGGCGAAAGCATGAAACTGCCCCACCAAGTCAGCGGTGCATTGAGGACGTTCTCATATTTTCTCGCGAGCGGAACGCACTACATGCTCGAAGGCGTTCCTTATCTGGACCTGTATGGGAAAGAGCCGAGTGCTATCGAGCAGACGTACGCGATCTTCGCGAACGTCCTCGAGGTAGATGAGAAGGGAGAGGTTACGAATCTGAAGCATGCTGAGAAGAGGGCGACCGATTATCTGCGTTCGTATTGCGATCCTGCTTTTCGCGTTGAGCCGCCATTCCAAGATTGGGAGGTTGAGCTTCACTGATGAAAGAGCCGAACCAGCCGGCTGCACCGAATGCCGGGATTGCGTCGCAGTTGACAAGCGGACACCATTGGCCCGGCATCGGTGAGCCGGAGCGTTCGGCAACAATCGCACGCGCCCAATGAATTCGACCGTAAGTCTTTCGTTTCGATATTTGGAGAGTGATTATGTGCGGGCCCTTCGAGCGCACTACGCTTCGCGCTTGCGGCTGCGTCTCGACACTGTCGTCACCGTCGTCCTCGCTATCATCGGCGCTTACCTCTGGCGCTCTCCGAATCTGCACTTGCTTGGCCTTGCGTGTGTCGTCGTTGCAGTCGCGTTCGCCCTTATGCTTGTTGCCGCGTTCACGGTTATCCCGCCGTTGGCTTTTCGCCGTGAGCCGAAGTTCCGTGATGATTATTCACTCACGTTTTCGTCGGAGGGTATCCACTTCCGCACGGCGCACATTGATTCTCAGCTTCAGTGGAGTATGTATTCGCGGGCATTGGTTGATGCCCACTCCTACGTGCTTTACTACGGCTCGCGTCAGTTTACGGTGATTCCGAAGCGAGTCTTTCAGAGTGCCGAGCAGCAGCAGGCGTTCGAGCAGTTGCTGACTCAGCACGTTTCGCAGATAGTCAGACGAGACGCATGAAATTGCCGAACCTGATCACTGGACCGAACGCGGGCGGGCCACGTCAGTTGCCAATTCCAACTCCACTGGCCGCCCGCGTCGGTCAATTCTGGCGTTAGGCCGCTTCACACGTTATGCGTATTCCAGTCATGCTCGCCGATTATCCCGATTGGATGTTCACGCGAGGGGGCATCGCTGCGGGTATCGCTGTTCCCGCTTTGTTCTTCCTTCTTGCTGCGAGCGCTGCACGTCTCAAACAGAACGTCGGCCTCAGTCGTGGCTTGTTCATCGCGGCTGGTGTTTGGGTCGCGAGTTGCGTAGCGTTGGTGTTGTTCGTGAGGATCATTTTGCGTCTTGTATGACAACGCGGCCTAACATTAAAGGGTGTATTGCTGCGGAGCGAAGCGGAGCCAGCAAATACGCCCTTGGTTGAACAAGCCCGGTCGAACGGTCAGCACCCGGCTATTGGCACTTGTGTTGGTGGCATCGGGGTCCGAAGCAAGCGGAGG
>JANXWY010000085.1 GCA_025350905.1 Verrucomicrobiota bacterium | reverse complement strand
GGGAAATCACTTCCACGGCTGCCAGTCGTGTGCCTGAACGCGTGACGTGCGAACGCAACAGATCGGCGTCATCGGTGAAGACCCGGCAGGTGTCGCGCCCGCGTGAGATGCTGACGTAAAATTGTTCCTGACTGACAGCGGACATTGAACGCGAGGACGCGACGACAATGACTTCATCCACCGTCTTGCCTTGGGCGGCGTGGGACGTGACAGCGTAACCGTGGGTGAACGTGCGATAGTTTTCCGGGATCACCCGGCCATCAGCCAGCACCAAAGCACTGCCTTGAATCGCTTTGACCTCGACGAGTTCGCCATTGATGAACTGCTTGCGCGCAGCATTTGCTTGCAGCAACAGCCGGTCACCAACGGCGACTTTCAACTTTCTTGTCTCTCCCACATCAAACGAGGCAGCTCCCCGACCCAACGGGAAAAGTCCTTCAGTGCCATCCATTCTTTGCACCTTCAGCGAGTCATTTACGACACCGACCACTTCCGCCGTTTCACCATTATCAAAACCAGCTTTGCTCCGATGAAACCGGATTGCCATGCCGGGACGGTATTGCCGCGCATCCCGTTTCTGCGCTTCGGTCCATGACAGCGAATCGAAAACCTGAAATTCCTTTTCGTCGCCAGCCAGCCGACCAGACGTTTTCAACACCGAGCGAACTTGCTCTGTCACCGCCTCGATTTCATTCCACGTCGGCGCGACCAGCAGTGCGGATTTGTTTTTCTCCAATGCTTTCAAATACGACTTGGCGGCGGAGTCGTGAAGCTTGTCGCCTGGCAATTCCATCACCGCGCACATGCGCTCCAATTCCGTAAACGCCTGGGCCGTTAGTTTCCGCGCTGCGAGTTCCACCACCTTGCGATACTCGGCCCGCCGTTGACGCCGGATACGGGTCAATTGAGCGGATTGGAAGCGGGAATGCTCCTCCAGAATCCGCAGTGCATCGCCACGCACCACAGAAGCGTGTTGTCCGGTGTCGCCGGAAAGGACAATCCGGCAATCCTTCGCCAGATCAAAGAGCCGTTTCATGTTGTCAATGCCCACCGCCCCGGCCTCATCCAGGACAACCAGGTGACGGGCGGACAGCACGGGTTTCGATTGCAACAAGCCTTGCAACGTCACAGCTTCAAACCCTTCCTTGTGGAGAACGTCCGTTGCCGCCGCCGTTGGCGCGCAGAACAACGGCTTAATTCCGACATCCTTGCAAGCGGCGACCAGTTCATGGAGCACCGTGGTTTTACCAGTGCCCGCCAGACCACGCAGGCCGGTGATGCGGTCGCTGGTGCGAAGGACATGGTAAATCGCCCTTTGTTGATCCTCACCTAGCCAGTCGGCGGGAGTATACGAATAATTGAGCGGCCCCACGGCATCGCACGCGCCATTGACTGTCTGAATCAAATTCAGTTCCGTCGCCAAAATCTCCTTGGTTGAAAACCCGCGCTCCGTTTTAACCAACACCGGAGACTGGTTGACCGCTGCTTTCAACTTCGGTAAATCCACTTCGCCCGGACGCTGCGACAGTGCGACCCCCAGCAACTCATGCTCCAGCACGACGGATTTGCGCTCGAAGACATGGGTGACGGCGTAAACCAGGGCGTTTGATTCACAGTCTGTGTCCGGCGTGGTTGGCTTTGGGATGCGCGGACGCGGAAAGCTGACGGAGCATTTGCAGTTCGTCCGGCTGCAATTGGGCCACTTGACGTTCGCGCACTTCTGCGGTCGAAATGCCTTTGATCTTTTTTGCCCGGCTTTGATGCACCGCGTAGGCAATTTCGTCGTTGGAAAGTTTGCGGCCTAGTTTTTGTTCCATCACCCGCACCACCTCATCCCGCTGCTGCGCCCGTTTGGAAAAGCGTTTCAATACGTCGTCACTCACGCTCTCGATTTCAAAGCCATGTTTGGCAGGTCTGGTTTGATAGCCGATGGTTTGAATTCGTTTCGCCAGTTCATTGCGGTAAACCGCCGTGGCGTAACGGATCGCGTCATACATGGGACGGGCTTGCAGAGCTTTCCAGCAACGCTCCTGGTCATCAAACGTGGCGTTGAACACGGTGCAATGCGTGTGCAACAGCGGATCGAGTTCGCGGGAACTAGTGTGAACGAACTGAGCCGCCACCAGGTTGCCGGTGGTCCGGTCACGCTGGTTGCCTTGCTTGCGGACTCTGGTAGCGGCGAATGTTTCCAGTTCTCGAAACGCAATGCGCGCGGCCTCCTCGTGCGCCGCCACCAGTCGCTCATCATTCAAGGTCACCGCCAGCACCGAAACCGACTTTGGAGCGGAACAGGTGAAATCATAAAACACCCGCCGCTTGTCCTCTTTCTGCTGCCGTTGCGTTAGCCGATCGCCATCGTTTGGATTCCGGTTTTCACAGAGCGCATGGAACTGTTCACGCGTGACGGTATTGGACAGGCCCAATTGTTCCGCGCCTGTGCCGATCCACTGGCCGGGACGGATTTCGCCCGGCGTGTAATAATCATTCTGCGAGAGGTGTTCATCGAAGTAACCCTCCGCACCGGCCAGATTCTTATGCGCGACGGCAGTAAACATACGGGGCGAGGTTATCCGGTTTCCAAAACGTTACGGCGCGTATGACACACAATCTCTGTCCCGCCACAGCCGGTGACAGTAAGGGAACATGCGCGGTGATGGTGCGGTCGTAGGGCACAATCGTTCGTCGGAAGCAGAATGACTTCGCGCAGACAGGTCGCTGATTCGCCGTCATGCCGGACAGAATGGCAGAAACCGAACCTGCCGAGGTGTATGTGATACATCTTTTGCGACGCCTCCCCAGCCGCGTAAACCTGACTGGAACCATTCCAATTCGATTCATGCCGCGCAGTCTGGCAGCAATTCACACCCGGTTTGTGCAATCTTTGCACAAAATGACATGCAAAGAATCGGATTGGAAATCAACAGAGCCGAAGGGGCAGATGCGGAGATCGCTAGGGAGCAGCGCTTAATTCAAGTCGAGTTTCGGGAATCCCAAGCGACATCAAGTGAGTGCGAATTTCAGCAAGACTCTCTGGTGTTTTTGTCGTGAAAAGAAATGGCGCGTGCGAGACATAATAGAATGAGGCAAATCCATGTTTGCTCAAAAACTCCATCTTCGTTTGCCTTTGTTCTTTCCTGCTGAGTTCATGCTGCCGGTCATAACTCTGATCGAAACAGATCACGTATTTCGGGTGAAATTTCTCAAAAACATCCATCGTGAAGGGCAATGTGGCATGTGAGACTGTCGTGCGTTTAGACGACTTTGGAAGCGGAATCCCTGTATCTGGATCGAGCAGAATACCAATTGTCCCTTTTGGAACGGATTCAAGGACAAGGATTGGAATCGATGTTACAGCCTCATACGCACTGCGAATTTGACCTGGCACGAACTTCGGATGAGCATAAAGTGGCGCAATCGCGTAAAGGTTCTCAAACCAAAACCGTTTCACGAGATCGTAAGAGTCGCCAAGATATTTGCCACGCATGAGTTTGTCGTGACGGCAATGTTAGCTGACTGGAATTTCACCTTCAATCTTTCCACGCTTGCATGTTCGGAGCGATAAACAGCCAGCGTTCAGAAGCTATTTCGATCCGGCGCTTTGACTGCCCGGCTTTGCTCGTGCCTCACAAACCGCGCAGACAAATCGCCGCAAACGACCTGAACCTATGCGGCAGCGCACTCAACGGGCGGTTCTGAAACCACGCTCCACTGCGCCGTCGTCCGTTCATCTCACTCCCGACCTGCTCCGTTCCGCTTCGATTTCAGAACCGCCCGCTCAGTGCGGATGGCATCCAACCGGATGCACGCTGAACGGTCCTTGCCGCATCCAACGAAAGTTTTGTTATCGTTGCCCGAATACGGTATGGATTGGTGTGTGAAGAAGATCTCTTTTCGTGAGATGAAAAGACAGGAAGCACAAAGTCGCATGGCGGCAATCCGCAAGGCTCGCCGAAGTCCGGCGGCGGCGGCGGCACAACAGAAAAGGGGTTCACTGGTGGGTGATGGGGCCAAATGGCGCATCACCAATCTCAATGAAGTCGCTCGTGCGATTGCCGAATGGGCATAGCCTAAATTTCCACCACGACAATTTTCGATGTTTAGATGTTGAATTAATTTTACATAATCCCATCGGCCAAAATCCGAATGAAATCATTCTCGCCCACCAATCTCTACTATTTGATTTCATTCGCCTGCAATGAGCGATGCACGAAATGTCATCACTGGGCCATTCGCCCAGCGTTCACACCGCTGGATTCCGGCTTGGTTGCCCACGCCATTAACTCGCTGCCTGATCTCACAGAATTTTGCATCGTTGGCGGCGAGCCGCTGCTCTTTCGTGACCGGATCATCAGCCTCCTCACCGCCATCAAGAATCATCCCTGCCGCACCGTTCTGATAACCAACGGAGTGCTCATGGACGCAGCGTTCATTGACCGGATTGCCCGGTTGAAAATTCACATCGTGGTTTCGATTGATACCATTGACCGGAAACAATGGCAGTTTGTCCGGGGCCGGGACACGCTGGACGTCGTTCTCGGCAATTTGCGCTACGCCCGAAGCGTTTTGCGGCCAGACCAATTGAGCATCCAGTCCGTGCTGGCCCAGGAAACCAAAAAATACCTGGCCGATGTCAGGGCGCTGGCCGACGAGCTTGGGGTATATCACAGCATCCAAGACTACATGGCGGAGGGTTTTGGCGGCGAGTGGACGGCGATGCCGGCACACGAGAAACGGGTGCCAGAAAATGAAATCTGTCATGCCGCCGGGAGAAATCTTTCAATCCTGCCCAACGGCGATGTTTTCACCTGCTTCCAACAGTCATGGATGCCGGGCTGCCAGAAACCATTGGGCAATTTGGCCCGCGACCAAATTGCCGGGGTGATTTCCAGCGACTACGCCACCGGTGTCCAAGCGGCCATGCGTCAATGCAACCTGCCTTGCAAAGTGCTCAAATGCAATCAGCGGAATTAACATCATTGATCCAGCCACGAGAGCTGATTTTGGAACTCAGCCACAACTGCAATCTTTCGTGCATCATGTGCGGTTTTGTTAAGGAACGAAATCAGCCGGGGTATTTCATGACCGAGGACACGCTCAATCAGGCACTGGCGGCGTTCAGTCATCCGCCTGAAATCGTCCGGTTAAATGGCCGGGGCGAAAGCACCATCCACCCGAAATTTCCGGCGTTTCTCAAAACCATTCGTGAAAGATGGCCGACAGCGGCGCTTCACCTGTTCACAAACCTGAACATCCGTGACGGCGAGCGGGTAGAATTATTAAAAACTTTCGGGGTGCGGCTTTTCGTGTCGTTGGATTCATCCGACCCGGAGGAACTGGCGCAAATCCGGCGCGGTGCGCGGTGGGAATATATCGAGCGCAATCTCAAGCTGCTCGCCAATCATCAGCCACGACCCTACTTCGTGTTCACCCTCCAAGCCGGCAACATCCATCGGATTGCTGACATGGCTCGGCTGGCGCGGACATTTAATGTCGGATTGATCTACAATGTGGTCAGAAGCGATGTTCCAGACCACCGGGTGCTTAATCGGGTCATTTCAGAATGGGCAGCGATTCGAAGCACCTTTGTTGAAGCCAAGGCGTTGCTGGATTCCGCCGGTCTGCCATGCCTGATTCCCGACCAAATACAAGGTGTAGGACTTGATTTGCACACGTCAGTCAAATCGAACGGCTCCCGTTCATCCTGCCCCGCTTTGCAACGTGAGACGTGCATCCAGCACGATGGTTTTGTGACGCCATGCAATATGTTTCATCCCCACAAAATGGGGCACATTCGGGACGGAGATATTCAGCAAATCCTCAACTCCGAACCGGCGGAAAAATTTCGCCAGACCCACAAGCAAAATTCCTATTGCCAAAATTGTGCCTGGTTGGGAGGTGACACGTGAGTTCGCTGGTTCATCTGCCCAGCGGCGATACGCTCGATTACTGGTGGGAGGAAATGCGGGGGCGTGCCGGTCGAAAGCGATTTCTCCTCACCAAAGTGCTGGAGGTGATTGCTTACAAGGTGTCAAAAACCGGACGAGCCAAAGCACGTCACCACAAGGCCAGATCAATTCTTGAGCTGCAACCAAAAGTTTTGCGGAACGGCGTGACCAGCCAATCGCGGGCGGTGGTGGTCATCCCTGCCAAGTGCTCCACGGAGGCGCAGGCGGATTTGCTGCGCCGAGGAGTCGTCCAAATTTTGGACCAAGCGGCGACGGTAATTGTCGTCAACGATGGTTCACCACTCTGGCCCCAGCTTCCCGACGCAATTCAAGTTTTGAACAACCCGACATCGAAAGGCCCGGCAGCCGCACGGAATCAGGGGCTGGATGCTGCCTTGGATTGTCAGGTTGATGTCGTTTTGTTTACCGATTCAGATTGCATGCCTGAATCAAATTGGGTTTCCGAGGCAGTCAGCGGGTTCGTCGAAAACCCATACATTCACTGCCTTTCGGGCAGAACCGATTCATCAAACTCCACTTGGTTTGACAAATATCACGAAATCAACGGAACCCTGAACGGCAGATGTTTCAAGCGCACCAGCATCTTGCTGTATGGGCCAACCTGTAACTTTGCCATCAGCCGACAGGTGGCCGAACATTTCAGGTTCGATGAGTCATTTCGTTATGCTGCCTGCGAGGATATTGATTTTTGTTTTCGCCTCATACAGCAGGGATTCAGGACGATTCATCGGCGTTCGATGGTGGTGAGGCATGATTACCAATACGAGCATGACAGGTTTGTCAGGAATGTCGCCAGGTTCGTAAAACAGTTCAGAAAATATGCGAAGGCGGAGGCTGTGTTGTTGACCAAGTTTCCGGATTATTATCCCTATTTCGGCCAAACTGAAGAAATTGGCAGGTTCAAATTCCCCGGCAGCAACCATCGTGAAAATCCGACGGCGTTAAGGTCGGCGCTTTGACTGTCCGGCTTTCCTGCGGGCACTCGGAAACCGTCCAGACAAATCGCCGCAATACAACCTAGACGGTCACGCACTCACCGGACGGTTATGAAATCATGCTCCACTGCGCCGTCGTCCGTTCATCTGACTCCCGAGCCGCTCCGTTCCGCTTCGATTTCAGAACCGCCCGCTCAGTGCTTCGGCATTTGCACAAAAGCGTACGAATTCGAGACGTTCAGCCGAACGTGATCTGGGGCGGCTTTCTGGAATTGGAAAGCCGGTCATTTTGGTTAGACACCATCCCCTTACGCCTCGTAAGGACCAGACCGACCGAGCGCAGCCGCGCAGCAAAATCCAACCAATGGCGGCAAAGCACTTGCCGCTCTTTGTCGCATCCGCTCCCAAGGTTTTGCCGCCACTTGTCGCTTTACGACACGGCTGATTGCCGCCAGGTGCTGCGTTTTGTCGCAGTGCGCGTTGGTGAAATCACTATTCAAACTAAACCCGCCACCATTCTGCTAAACGCTCCCGCTACTCGCTAACGCCTTCGCGTGCGGATGATTTATCCTGCGCGGTGATGAATGAAAATCATCAGCGCGGCGGCAAGGCGTATCACAGCGTCCTGGAGCCGCACTTTGATTTCATCCGCGAACAACGCCAGCGGCGCAAGACGTGGCAGGAAATCGCCGAGATGTTCCGCACGGAGAAGGGCATTCGCGTCACGCTCTACGCACCGTATCACTTTTACCGGCGCAAATTAAAGCGCGCGGCTAAACCGCATTGGGAAAAATCAGCAGTTGATTCCCAGCCCGCCCGCCCAAGCGTTCCGGCCAGCAGGCCGCAACCACGTCCAGCACCGTTGCCCGTGCAGCCCACTTTTAACCGTCCGAATCTCTCAACCATTAACACCGAAGAATTCACATGAACATCACCAAACGCATCCACATCAATCCGCAATCCAAAGGTAGCCTCGGCAAAAGCTTCGAGTCCGAGTTCCGCACCGCCTGGCTCGATTATCATCGGATTAGTTGGAATGGCTCCGACCTCGACGACCGCCATCACTCATTCGCCGACCGGCATCCTGAACAAGTGCAGTCCTACACGCTCGGCAATGACGAGGACAGCAAATCCACTCTGCTGGGATTGTTTCGCAACGTGACCCGCAGTGACGCGCCGGTTCACGTCGTTGATTGCCGGGCGCAAGCCGACGGCCTAATTGTTCAAGCGATGGAATCGTTGCAACTGCTCGAATCACTCAGCTCGCAAGGTATTCGCTGCACATTCTCTTTGTTTCCCAGTGAGGACACCGAGAGCATGAATAATCTGCTCGACTTGTTTTATTTCGCAGGCGACCGCGTGGATTACGTTATCGTCCATAACCCTGCCAAGGTCAGAACCAACCTGTTTAAAAAATCCAACATCGAAGCCGAGTTAAAAAAGTTTGGGGCGAAAGAAATCACCCTTCCGACAGTGACGGCCATTACCCTGCTTGCCATCAAACGAGCGGAAGCCAAAGCCGGACGCAAATTAAGTTTCGCCGAAGTGGCGACGCCCGGAACCACGCATCTTGAATTGATGCTCGCGGGTGAGATGCAATGGGCGATGCAACAGATGTTCCGGCAATACGACGACATGGCAGAATTGCTTTTGCCACCACAACAAATGCCGGAAGTTCAACCTCAACCCAAACCAGCAGCAAAACCCGCGCGCTCCAAACAGCCAATGCTCAACTTGGGCGAGTGATGTTATGGACAGGAAAGATTTGGCGGAACTGTTGAAGGGCGCATCCGCCGAAGAAGTGGATCGGATTCACCGGCTGCTGCACGAATGGAGCGTCGGGCCAGAGAGCAGCTTTCCGGTCCAATTTGCATTACTGACGCGGGCGCAGTGGCGCATGGCGGCGAGCGTGCCACGTTTGCTGAATGACTCCCGCAAGTGGCTTGAATCGCATCTGATTGAATACCGGCGGCAGACCGCCACGCTGGTAAAACAATTCGGCGACACGTCCAGCACGGTGCTTGAAGCATTTGAAACGGTGGTGAGCCGCCACACGGAAGCGCTCAAAAAAACTGTGGCTCAATCCTCCGGCCATTTGGAGGAAACCGAGGAAGCCGCCCGCCAGATCAAATTCGAGTTGGAGCACAGCACCGCCACGCTAAAGCGGGAGTTGGATAAAGTCCGGGGGGAATTGGTGGATGAGCGCGTCCGCATGGACAAAGCGCGGCAAGCTTTGGAAGCCAGAATTTCAATGCAGGAATGGTTTCGGCTGATTCTCTTGAGCCTCTGCATGTTTTGTCTCGGTGCCGGCCTAGCGTTGATGTGGGCGCATTCGCGTTGAACGGGCAAGTGCCCGCTGATATTAACTCGGCGCGCGAATCCTGATCCGATGGTATGTCGCCGGGCGTCGCGTCAATGTAGTGCGCCCCCGGCTTCCCCCGCCTCCACATTGACCCGCCGCCCGCCTCCCGGATTCTTGCTTCTAGGATTTCGCGCGGGGAAGATTTTTCGCGAGTACGTTATTTGACCCACATCTGTTGGTGCAGAAGTTTGAGATCACGGCTTGACTGCGCAAGTGGCGATCAGTCTCCCAGTTTGAACCCTACTACTATTTTTCAGCGCGCGTTGGGTAGAGGGAGATTTTTCTGCCGCTTTGGAACTGCGGCCCGATCTTGCTCAAAGTCATGCTACGGGGAAACAAGTCTTCAAGTGCAACCCCTAACACTCGAGCAAGAAAAATCATTTCACAATCCGGCACACGACGGCGGCGTAATTCCAAACTCGCCAGCGAATCCCGACTGATGCTCCAGCCGCGCAGTTGAAGTTTTGCGGCCAAGACTTCCTGTGACCAACCCTTGTTGGTCCGCCATTTCCTCACTTGTGGGCCAATCAAGTTGAGAGGAGGTTTCGTCACGACCCGGTGACGTTAGCGAGTCAAAGCGGTCAAGATTGTGTTCACGCACCCACAATCTGTTAAAATCCTTGCACTTGTCGGAAAGGCGCGTATCAAAGGCGCAGGCAATATGAGAATTCCAATTCTTCAGCAGAAACGGCCTCCGGAAATTTTCGTCCATGTGTTCCTCGCTACCGCACTGTTATTTCTGTGGGGTGTCTCCAATGTTAGCGCCAAGCCGCGCCCGATGTCGCCACCGTGGCCTTCATTTGGTCTTCTTCAGCGGGAGGGGTTTGACGAACCTTATGGGTTTACAACCAACCAAGTGATTGAACCCGCAATTTGGTTGGAAAGCTGGTCAGGGTGGGCATTAAACCGACAAGGAAAAGTCGTAGAGCCTTGGGTTGTGCCGATGGTCATCTCCAACTCCTTTAGCGTCGAGCCGGAGCGGGGAGCGATCAGATTTTGGTATCGGCCCGATTTTAGTAGCGGGGCCGGGCCGGGTCAGACGGCAACCCTGCTTGAGCTAGTCACCGGCAAAGGCAAGACCGAAGTGGTTTGGTGGACGTTGGACGTTTCCCCGGATGGCAACGCGATTCAGTTGCTCTGCCAGGCGGAAAGCGGGCCGACCACGTGCCTGAGTGCCGAAGTGAAATGGGAGGCTGGAACTTGGCATCTTCTGACACTGGGATTCACCCCGACGAACAGCGCGCTTTTTGTTGACGATCAACTGGCGGCTGTTGGTGAAGGCATGGCGACTGTGCCCAAAGAAGTCGCACCGCTTACAAGTCTGATTGTCGGTAGCAGCTATTCTGGAACTCAACCGGCGCAGGGGCAAATTGAGGAATTATGCGTTTTCTCAGGTCGCAAAAAGATTCAGCAGGTAATGGGGAATGTGTTTGGGCTGAGTGTGAATTGGGAAATCGGAATCTATTACGCCTCGCTAAGCAAAATCGCCGCGCTTGGGCCGATTTCAGATGAGGAGATTACCGCACGGCAGGAGCGGGCAGCAAAAATCAAAGCCGAGCGCGCTGCGTTGGGGCTTGATGATGATGGCGGCGGCGGCGTGCAAATGTTGCGTTTGGTGGGTGGTACGAGCGAGTGCTTTACCAATTCGCGCTTATACATCACGAACACCGTTGCCGTGTTTAGCACGAACACGGGTTGGACGGTGCAATTTGACGTGCAAGGCACGAACAGCCCAGCGGATATTTTCACGACGACCAATCTTTTAGGCAACAACATCACGAATTCGCAGTGGATTTGGTTGGAGCGCGGGCCAAGTTGCTCGACGTATCAATACACCAACCAATCATCGAGTCAGAGCTTCTTCATTCTCGGAACGATGCTCGACTCCGATGGTGATGGCCTTACCGACGCATACGAGAAACTGGTTTCCAAGACAAATCCCAACAATCCCGACACGGACGGCGACGGCCTTTCGGATGGCTGGGAAATTTCGCATGGGATGAACCCGCTTATTGATGAAAGTGCGCAATCGGGGGCGCGGCTCAATTACACCTATGACGGTGCCGGGTGGCTAGGAACCGTTTCAGGCGCTCAGAATGGGACGGTTGGCTCGGACGCCGAAGGGAACGTGTTGCAAGTTTCGCAATAATTCAGGAGGAATCATGAAAACCACTCGTTTTTCGATTTTGGGATTGCTGGCAACCGCGCTTGTCTGCCACGCGCAACAACCGTTGATTTTACAAAAAATGAATGCTGACCCGGCGGAGCGGTCCGCAGCCATCGAAGCAAAGAAGGCAGAACAAGCAGGCCAGCCACAGCCGCTTTTCAATCAGCAGAACGTGCCAGCGACGCCTATCGCGGAGGTTATTACCGGAGGGATTCAACAATTGGCGCGAGACTTGGAAAATGACCCCGTTCGCATTTTTAATTACGTGCATGACCACATTCGTCATGTGATGTACTTCGGCTCGAAGAAAGGTGCGAAACTCACGCTGCTGGAAAAAAGCGGCAACGAGTTCGATCAATGCGCCCTGCTTGTGTCCCTGTTGCGGGCGGCGGGTTACACCAATTGCGGTTATCAATTCGGGTGGATGGAGTTGCCCTACGACAGCGCCGACCACAAAGACCTGCACCATTGGCTCCAGTTGAGTGTGACCAATAGCAATTGGAACACCACATCCAATTATCTCGATAACCTCGTTCGCGTGTATCGCGGTTATCCCGCGACCGCCGCGATTTGGGGAACGAACACTTTCGGTTTTCAGCGGATTTGGGTGACGCTGACGAACGGCGCGAACATCTATTATCTCGACCCAGCCTTCAAGGTACATGAGCCGATCAACGGCATTGACCTTCAAGCGGCAACAGGTTTCAGCAGTAACTCGGTAATGAGCGCGGCGGCGGGCACGGACGCCGGTAATTACGTGACCAATTTGAACGAGACGGCCTTGCGCAGCACCTTGACCACATACACGACCAATCTCCTGAATTACATCCAGAGCAATTCGCCCAACGCGAGTGTGGCGCAAATCTTGGGCGGCTGGCAAATCGTGCCTGCTACAAACACTACGTTGAGTCAGACGTTGCCGTTCACGACTTACGAGTGGGGCGGTCAGATGCCGGTGCTGAATTGGGCGAATCAGCCGACCAATTTGATGTCGGTCTTTAAGATTTCTTTCGCGGGCACCAATTTCCAATGTTTCATGCCACAACTTAAAGGCCAACGACTGACGCTAACCTACGATTACAACAACTTTGGGCAGCTATGGTTGGAAGACACCGATGTTGCGGACAATTATGATTTCGTCGGTACCGTGGTGGTTTCCGTAAATCACCCAATCGGTTATTGGGACACCAACAGCAACGATTTTGTAAATACCACCGCCTACGACCAAAGCTACACGAACATCTACAATTCTTTCGGAAGTTTTACCGATCCACCTTATTTCAATGCCTACAACATCGTATACAGTTTTGAACCAGATTGGGGCTGGCTCCAAGAGCGACAGGATTGGCTGGATTACATCCGGTCGCTGGGATACGCCGATCTCTCATTCGACGTGCAGCTTGAAACGCTGAACATAATGGGTCTGCAGTACGTACTGCAAACATGGTATGCCGAACAAATCTTGACAGCGCAGTCGGGTGTCCTCCCTCAGAATCACCATTTTATCGGTCGCTCGGCGCAGGAGGGAGGAGGTGGATACTACTTTGACTTCTTCATGTGGAGGTCCGGCGATATTTCCGGTGCTGGTGTAGATGCCGCCAACTCGAATCGCTTGGCAAGGGTACGTGGCTTGGTCAGTTACTTCGGCAGCGCGCTTGAACACGGGGTAATCGAACAATTGCAAAACAGCAATTACGTTGGAGCTTCCACCATCAAGATGCTCCAAATTGCCAACACTAACGGACAGGCAATTTATCTCGCCAGCAGCACAAACTGGCAGACCGGTTTCAACGTTCGTAGCAAGTTGACCGGTTATACTTCTAGTAACCTGAGCGTTTTCGATAGTCTAATCACTATTGGAGACACGTTGCTGATTCCAGGATATGGCTATAACCAAATCAATGGCGGAGGAAGCTGGAGCGGCTATGGATTTGTAGATCACGGCAAACCGGGAAGCGACGGAATGATTATCAACGGCAATTATGGCGGACATGTGTCAGACCCAAATGCCACTGTCAATCCGGGGTATGTGTCTTCGGTGGCTCACGCGCAACCACGACGACGGCCGTTCACCGTTTCTGCTACCGGCGCTGATCCGGTGGACATGGCCAGCGGTGCATTTCAGGTAAATCAGACCGACATTTCTTTAGGCCAGCCGGAGCCACGCGGAATCACGTTGGGCCGCTATTATAGCAGCGTTAATCGCTACGCGAATCCGGCAGGCATGGCTCCCGGTTGGGTAAATAACTATTACGTGAATGCACAGGTTGTTCCCGCGCCACAATCCGGTTTGGGCGGAACTACGCCCGCGCAAGCGGCTCCAATTATCGCGGCAACATGCGCTGCGCTTGGCGTTTACAACGCCAACCAACCTGATCCCAAAAACTGGGCGGTCACTGCATTGATTGCCAAATGGG
>JANXWY010000064.1 GCA_025350905.1 Verrucomicrobiota bacterium | reverse complement strand
CTCGAGGGGGTATTCGCGGCCGCATTCGCGGCACTTGAGCGCCTTCATGAATCCTTCGTGTTTTTCACTCATAAATAATTTATCGCTTACCTTACATTGGTGGGTCGGTGCGCTGCGCCGACCGGACTTGGCGGCGCGGCGTCCCTACCGGTCTCGGGGCAAACAAAAAGCCCCGACTCATGGGTTGAGAAGGGGCGACAAAGCTTGCGCGGCTTCTCATTTTTCCCGAATCACCCGATTCGAGCTGGAATTGGCACCTGCATTGAAATCGAAACTTCAACCGGTTGCCGTGGCGTCGCGGGGCCAGTGCCCTCAGCCACTCTGCATGAGACCGTTGGTATCAACGGATGCGGATAGATTGATTTATGCCTGATTGGTTGTCAAAACTTTATTTTGCCGAGTCTAAATGTCGGCCTCCAGCCGAGTGCTGCAACTCGTAATTCAAAACTGACAAACTATAAATCGCGGCCGTATCACTCCGCAGCACGAGGCGACCCAGGGTGACGGGCAACGCACCTTCGGCCTTGAGGAGGTTCATTTCCGCCGGGGAAAAGTCCCCCTCTGGACCGATCCACACACAGGCCGTCGTCGGCAGTCGTTTGCTTTCATCGCGGAATTGTTGGATGAACTCGCGCGGATGCCGGCGGTCTTCTTGCAACGACGCCAGGAGCGGAAGTTCAAATTTCTCCCGGCGGGCCAGAAAGTCTTTCAGCGTCACCGGCGGTTCAATCCTGGTTAACCACGGCGAGCCGCATTGTTTGATCGATTCGATGGCGATCTGTTGCCACTTCTCGGCTTTGTCGCCCGCGCTCCCGCCATCGAACTGGACCACGGTGCGCTCGGAAAGTATCGGGACCACGCGCGCCGCTCCAAGTTCCGTGGCTTTTTGGACGATGTAATCCATCGCCTTGGCCTTGGGCACGGCTTGGAGAAGTGTGATCTGACAGGGCAGGGGAGGAGTTGCGCTTTGGTGGAGCACGCCGAGGCTGACGGTGCGTTTGGTGGCGGCGCGCACTTCGCAAATCAGTTCGTGCCCAGCGCCATCCAGCACGGTCACACGTTCGCCGATTTGAATGCGCAACACACGCAAAGAGTGGTGGGCCTCGTCGCCGGTCAACTCGACGGTTGCGTTCCGGCATTGCTCAGGTGGTAGATAGAAGCGGTGCATGTCGGTAGAATGCTCGCCCTCACCCTGACCCTAAGCATTGTTGGTTTTTGCACGCTTCTTCAGAAGATGGCAAATGGGAGAGCGTTATGTCAATTTCATCGTCGCCAATTACGATCTTTTCGACCAGACATTCCACGATCTTGCGCTTGTTCTCGGCAGGCAGGGAAGGCCACCGGTCATACAGACTGCCGGCTTCTTGGAGTAGGTCAGCGGCGGACAGGTGGTTCACCTTGAGGAAGTCCACCTCGGCCTGGAGCTTTGGGAGGCCGGCCACCAATTGGTTCAGGCGTTCCTCGGCGGGCTTGTAGAACTGACCAAATCCTTGGGCCGTGATGTGACCCTCCAGATACAGCTTATGGGTCTGCTTCATCTCATCCCGGACCTTCTGCGCCTCCCGTTGGTGGGTATCCAGCAAGGCTTGTTTCTCGGTGCGGTTACGATCCGCCCCCGCCAAATGCTCGGTGACCCGCTCGGGTTGGGTGAAGAATACCTGCAACTCCTGACGCACGATGTTCTCAAGGTCCACAATGGGAATCTTGTTGCAGCACTTCCGACAGACATACTTTGGACTGTCCGACCGGACATACATCTTATGACCGCAAGCACAGTGAGCCAGACCGCTAAACAGATAGGTCGGCGGTTTGCCCGGTCGTTTCCATGATTTAAGCTGTTCTTCAATGATCTGGTTCACCTGATTCCAGAGTTCTTCCGTTACAATCGGTTCGCATTGCACCTTGCCCCATTCGCTCTCCGGCTTGGGTTCGGTTTTCCAAGACTTATCCGTCTGGCGCATGGTGTTGAAGTAATAGATGCCCTTGGCGCTTGGATCCACGAGTGTCCGTAACACCTGGGTATCCCGCCAGATGGAGCCATTGCGGGAGCGATACCCGGCAGCATTCAACATCCGGGCCACCTGCCCCTTGCGCCGATGTTCCAGGAACAGGTTATAGGCTTGGCGACGAATAGTCGCCTCCTCGGGCTGGATCAACAGCTTGCGGTCTTTCCAGTGATACCCGAAGGGTGCGCTCCCATTGATGGACTTGCCGAGTTTGGCCCGAGTCAGAACGGAAGCTTTGACCCGATCGGCAATTTCTTCTCGTTCCCATTGAGCCTGCCCCGCTTGAAAGGTGTAAAACATCCGGCCCGTAGGGGTGGAAGTGTCAATCGAGTCCTGAAGTGAAATCAGGTCGGCATTGTGGGTGTTAAACCAGACGGCCAGGTCTTCCAATTCCCGCTTGTTGCGGCAGATGCGAGCAAGTTTGGAGAAGATCAGGCCGGTGATATGCCCGCGCTTGATGTCCGCGAGCATCCGCTTGGCCTCGGGATGGTTCATGACGGATTTACCGGAAATGCCAGCCAGATCATAGAGTTCTTTGACCTGCCAACCCCGGCTTTGGGCGAAGCTGCGGGCGCGATGTTCGTGATGCTCCGGGCTGTCGCCTGCGGCCTGATCGTCCGTGGAGACCCGAATCCAGATACCCACCTCTTTGTTCAAGACATGATTGTCCTTCATAGCACTACTTCATACCCGAAACGAGGCCTGGAAGGCAAGCGAAATGTGTAGGTAAAGCGCCTTTATATTCGTATCCTTTGCCCATGTTACAAATGAAGTCGGTTCGAGAGGATCAATTGGCGCGGCTGGCCAAGAAATACCGCGAGGTGGCGGGCAAAACCCGGGCGCAAGCCGCGCGCGAGATGAAAGTATCCCAGACGTCGGTGTTCCAAGCCGAGGAAATACCCAATCAAGCGCTGACCAAACTTCGTGTGCGCATGATTGAGGCGTATTCGGGATTCAAAGTCATCGGTCCGGTATTCCTTTTGGAAAGGAAATAGCGTAAACTCATCGTCATTACTTGCCCTGCACAGTACATGCCACAGTGCTTCGTGCGCATGCACAATGGAGTAGGAAGCGATGCTTCGTCTGTTTGATGATGTTAGGGTAAGTGTTCCATCAAACAAAAATATGGTCTCGGCTTTAGCCGATGATGTTCAAGTGTCACTAGTCTCACCCACAGAATGTTAAAGGTATCTCCAAAAGTGGCAATAATGTCCTCCCGGGTGAATTTATGCGGCCCATCAATTTGGACATCGTGGTCACTAGAAACAAACAGCAGATATTTGCCTCCGGGAGCGAGCGAAACCACAATCTTGTCAGTGTACTTACGCCTCTCATGTGGGGCAATGAAGTGAAAACACGCCTTGTCGAGGATTACGTCGAAGCGCTCTTTTTGAAGAGGAATGCGCAATATATCAGCAACAATAAAACAACAGTCGACATGTTCCTTGGCCGCCTTTTCGCGGGCCCGTTGAATGGCTATTGGAGATATATCTATGCCAGTCGTTCTGAAACCCTGCTTCGCTAAATGGATAGATTCATTTCCTGGACCGCACCCAAGATCTAACAAGGTGCCAACGGGGAGTTCGCCCGACTTTACCAGCTCGCTGATGTTTGTATCGGGCAGGCCGACATCCCATGAGGCTCTGCCAGCCAAATACTCTTGATCCCAGGATTCGCTTTCGCTTTTCTCGAAAAATGTCTGCATAATCACAGTTTTGGTTATTACTTAACTCAATTCAGGCTGATGCCATTCAGCTCGGCTTTCCATTTTTTTGCGCTAGCTGGCTCACGGTTGTTGTTTCGTGATATATGCGCAAGCAACGAATGAAATCGGTACCGGGTGTAAATTCGAACTTGTTGACCCCACGCAATTCTGCCTCGAAGGGAGATACTACTTCCCACGAACCGATCTTTGCACCAGCACGAAAACTCAACTTCGCTTGCCACTCGATCATGACTGAATCATGGCTAATTGCTGAATCGAGAACTCTAAACTGGCGAGCAGAAGTGCGCGCATATAAGTTCTCGCAAAAGGCGCGTACGCCATCCTTCCCGCGGACTGGTGGTAGATTCACGTTATACACCTCGGCGCGGTCGTCAAAGAGCGCCGCGACCGCCTCCTTGTCGCCGGTGTTTTGGTTGGTAAAGTAATCGTTCGCTATCTCAGTTTTATTTCTCATGGTTTTGTTTCTCCAATGTTTGTTTGCAATTTGGTTATCGTGGGTTCGGTGTGGGAGGGTTTATAGTTGTCGGTGGAATCCACTTATAGATCTTGTGCGGTATCGACAAACAATCCAAACGCGGAACGCAGGTTCTCACCACCGGCAGGATCTCAGGATCTATTCCTTTGCCATACACGGTGGCTTCAATATCACGGGTCTGCTTAAGGAGGGCCAGAACACTGCCACATCGTGTTGCCTTCATCTTATCACAAAGCTGTTCAGGATTACAAATCTCCCCGCCCGCATCGAAATAACGTTCCGCTTCATGCACGGCAAGCGTGGCGCCATCGTCCAGAGTAATTTCGGGCTTAAGTGTTTGCCATCTGGCTGACAGCAATATCTGTCCGGCGCAAATCATATCCTCGAGTGCCATGGTGCCACGAAACCCAGCACAAAGAAAAAGCAATGGTAATGAAATGTCGCCGCCACGGATGGCCGCGCCGATGGTTGTGGCATTGAGCATACAAGCCCAAAATACTTGGCCTGCCTCAGCTTGATCTAATAGAAGTCTCAGGGCCGAACCGTTGTTTGTGCTGGAATAGAAAATCCGTCTGCCGAGAACTTTTTGAGGTGGAAATTCGAGAGGGGAATTACCACAATCAAAGCTAGGTATTGGTTGACCCTCCACTTCACCCGCTTTTAATTTCAATTCAGGATAGAGTTGTGCATCAATTTCAAGTTGCTTCAGGCTGTCTTCTCGCTTTCCGTAAAGCACAATGTCTTTCGCTCCAGATGCCAAAGCCACCGTGATGCAGGTCGAGTTTCGAAGTGTGTCTATTTGAATCACACTCCGACCACGCGCGATATACGGTTTGGCTTTAAGTTCCCCAGGTGTGCAAAATAGCGCTATGTCATACCTCGACTCCTGGGCTTCCACTACACTGCCAAATCGCTTGACCGTGTCGCTGAAAGTTTCAGTTCCGAATGTTTCGGGTTTTTTGTTCATTTG
>JANXWY010000055.1 GCA_025350905.1 Verrucomicrobiota bacterium | reverse complement strand
CTTCTCGCGGCGTGTGGTCTTCTTTTTGGCGGCAAACTCGGCGTGCGTGAAACTGGTCTGGTGGGTCATGCAACACAGACGAGAAAATCAGCCTCCTCGTTCAAAAGAAATCCATGCGGATTAAATCAGCGTTTCCTTAGGCGGCATGATCCGTGGACGCGTACGCCGCTGCCGCCTGAAGGCGGCGTTCCGAGCGCAGACTTTGCCCAGTCTTCCCAAAGCTTCGCTCACCCACCTTTCATTGCCCCCAAACTGCCGGTCAGCTTCAAGCTTCAGTCTGCACTTGCGCGCAACGGGTGGTGCGTTGAAACTTTCGCCGCGTTGCCGTCCGGTTGCAGACGGCCCCGCGCATGCAGACTGAAATTAATCAAGCTCGCCAGCCCTCGTGGTTGCGGACGATTATCATCGGCCGTCATCCCCGGCGCACGCTCATCCGGATTGTCGTGATCGTGGTTTCGTGCTTGCTGCTGCGGGCCTTCGTAGTACTGCCAATCCTCGTGAGTGGACCGAGCATGCTGCCCACTTATTCCGGCGGCCTCAATTTTGTCAACCGCCTCGCTTTTCTCGGCCATGGGCCCCGCCGCGGGGACGTGGTGGCCATCCGGCTCGCCGGGGAGAGCATCATGTTTATGAAACGCGTGGTCGGTCTGCCGGGCGAGACCGTCACGTTTTCCAACGGCCACCTCCTGGTCGACGGCCGCCCGCTCGAGGAACCGTATGTAAAGTTCAAATGCAACTGGGACTTCGTCCCCGAACGCTCCACGCTGGGCGACGATGAGTATTATGTCGTCGGCGACAACCGCTCCATGCCGCACCTCGACCACACCCAGGGGGCCGCCAAGCGCGAACGCATCGTCGGCAAAATCTTGCGATGAAATCTGCGCTGCGAGTGTTGCTCGTCCTCGTCCTGGCGGCCTTGGGGATCTGGGTGTGGGGTTATTTTCATGCCTCTCCACAGGAAGCCATCCGCCGCCGGCTGGCCGACGTGGCGCGGGCTGCTTCCTACACGGAACCCGGCGGCATGATTGCCCGGGCGGTCAAGGCCCAAAAACTGGCCGGCTACTTCTCGCCGGAGATCGCCATGCGCATTGATCTGCCCGACCAATCCCGCCACGAGGCCGCCAGCCGGGATGAGATCATGACGCGTGCGATGGCGCTGCGCACCATGTTCCGATCGTTCAAAGTCCAATTGCTCGACCCCAACATCACCCTCGGCGCGGATCAAAAGTCCGCCATCGTGGACCTCACCTTGCGGGCCGAGACCCCAGGTGAACAGTATCTGGTAGTGCAGGAAATAAAATGCACCATGCGCCAGGTGGACGGGGAGTGGATCATCGTTCGCGTCGATACCGTAAAGACCCTCAATCGCGCGCCGGACCCGAACCGGCGCGAAACTTTGAGGCTCACGTGAACCAGCCGGCCCTGGCGCATCTGCGTCGCGTGGACAAAGTTCTCGCCCGCGTCATCAAACAAGTCGGCCCCTGCCCGCTCGCGCCCCGTCGCGGCGTGCCGCCGTATCAGGCGCTCGTCAAATCCGTCACCTATCAGCAACTCAACGGCAAAGCCGCGGAAACCATCTTCCGCCGGCTGCTCGCGCTGTTTCCCGACGCAAAATTTCCCGCCCCCGAGGACATTGTCGCCGCCCCGGATGAAAAACTGCGGAGCGCCGGCCTGTCTCGCGCCAAAACCGCCGCCATCAAGGATATTGCCGCCAAGACGCTGGAGGGGGTCGTGCCCGCGCGGCGCGTCATCGCGAAAATGTCCGACGCGGAAATTGTCGAGCGACTGACCACGATTCGCGGGGTCGGGCCGTGGACGGTGGAGATGCTGCTCATGTTCACGCTGGGGCGGCCGGATGTTTTACCCGCGACGGATTACGGCGTGCGGAGCGGCTTCGCGCGGGTCTATGGATTGAAGGAATTGCCATTGCCCCAGGAATTGCTTGCGCACGGCGAACGCTGGCGACCCCATCGCACCGTGGCCTCCTGGTATATGTGGCGGGCCCTTGAACTTTAGGCGGAGGAGACTCCGAGTCACGCGCAGGAAAATTCTCCTTTTCTCCCTTTCTCCTCGGCACCTTTCCTTTTCCCGAGAACTCTCGACTCACGGTTACTGACGCCGTAATTTCGCCCGCGTGTTCGCCGCCTTCCTGTCCACGCTCCTGTTCTCGATCTCCGTCATCAGCGGCCACCGCACGGCCAAGCTCATCGGCGGGGTCGAGGCCAACTTCTGGCGACTCACCCTCGCGACCGGGTTCCTGAGCGCGTGGGCCTTCAGCGGCGGCCACGGCGTCAGCGGCGCGGGCTTCCCGTTTTTCTTTCTCAGCGGCCTCATCGGCATCGGCATTGGCGATGCCGGATTATTTCAAGCCCTGCCCCGGCTCGGTTCCAGGTTGTCGTTGCTGTTGCTTCAGTGCTTCACGGCACCCCTCGCGGCGCTCATCGAATGGCTGTGGCTTGGCACCGCGCTCGGCCCGGTGCAAATCACCGGCGCCCTGATCATTCTCGCCGGCGTGGCGGTGGCGCTGGTCCCGGGCGAACACCTGACCACCTCACGACCGCAACTCGTCACCGGCGGCCTCTTTGCTTTGATCGGCGCACTGGGCAACGCGCTGGGTGTGGTGATCAGCCGCAAAGCCTACGCCGTCACGCACGCGAACCAGGAATCCCTCGACGGCGGTACGGCGGCGTTTCAACGCATCCTCGGTGGCCTGCTCATCGCCGCCGTTTTGCTGCTCGTCGCCAAGCGCAGGTTTTTCCGGCGGCCCGGCGATGCCCACAACGATGCTTCCGCGCCGTCGGTGGGTGACAAGTGGCGTCGCATCTGGCCGTGGGTGGCGATGAACAGTCTTGCCGGCCAGACGCTCGGCGTGAGTTGCCTGCAATGGGCGTTGGAAACCACGCCCACGGGCATCGTGATGTCCATCGTGGCGCTCACGCCGCTGACGGTGATGCCGCTGGCGCGGATCTTTGAAGGCGAAAATATCACCGCGCGCTCGTTACTTGGCGGGGCCGTTGCCGTGGCGGGCGTGGTGTTATTGACCCTGTCGAAAAGGACTGCGATTTAGGGGAGCGCCGGTCTCCGATCCGGTGGCGCAACCGAAAACTGTCCAGGCAAGATTTACTCCAAGCCGTTGCCGGCAACCGGACCAGGCGTAGCGCAGTCGGCGCAACATAAATTTGTTGGCCGCTGGTTGCCGCGGCGCCGGTGCTTGGTCGTGTTGGAAGGTGCGCCGGACAATAAAGCAGTCGCAGTGACAGCGCGACAAAGATGCGGCGCGATCCGTTTCAACTTTCAAAATCCAGTCCGATGTCCACCGCGCGGGCGGAGTGCGTCAGCGCGCCGACGGAAATAAAATCCACACCGGTCTGGGCAATGGCGTTCACGGTTTGCAAATTTACCCCGCCGCTCGCTTCGGTCTGGGCGCGCCCCGCGACAAGGCTCACCGCTTGGCGCAACTGCGCGGGCGTCATGTTGTCGAGCAGGATAATATCCGCGCCGGCTGCGACCGCTTGCTTCACTTGCACGAGCGTGTCCGCCTCCACTTCGATTTTGAGCCGGGGAAATTTCTTGCGCGCGCGCAGCACGGCGGCCGCCACAGCGTTGGGCTTTGCCTCCCGGAGCGCCGCCAGGTGGTTGTCCTTGATGAGTACCAGGTCGTACAGCCCGAAGCGGTGATTGCGTCCGCCACCGCAGGCCACGGCGTATTTCTCAAAGCGCCGCCAGCCGGGCGTGGTCTTGCGTGTATCGAGAATCTGCGCGGATGTGCCCTGGATGGCCGCGACGTATTGCGCCGTGAGCGTGGCCACCCCGGAAAGCCGTTGGACAAAATTCAACGCCACCCGCTCGGCGCTGAGAATCGCCCGGGCCGGGCCGGAGATTTTTAACAAGCCTGCACCGGCCTTTACCCGCTGGCCGTCACGGGCGAAGCGTTGGATTCGAGCGGCTGGGGAAAGTTTTCGGAAGGCGGCTTCGGCAAAGGCGAGGCCGGCGACGACCAGCGGCTCGCGGGCGCGCATGACGACGGTGAAGGTGGTACCGGCCGGGACCGTCGCGAGCGAGGTCACATCACCGCTGCCGATGTCCTCGGCCAGCGCGGCGCGAACGGCAGTGCGAATTTCTCGAGCGTCCAGTGGTTGCACGGCGCGAACATGGCGGCATCCACCCCGTGGGAAAAGGAAAAAGCTTCTCCGCGATCGGGGGCGCTGACAGGATTTGCGCGTGCAAACTCAATCGCTGCGCTTATTGGTTTTCCTCGGACTCGCTGGCCTGATGGGGAGTTTCCTGCTCCTGGTTTTGCCGGCTCATGCCGAGATCGCCGCTACTAACGGCCCGCATCATGTGCAATGGGAGCCGGCGATCCAAGCATTTGAGGCTGCGGACAAAACCAACCCACCCCCGCGCAACGCCATCCTGCTGATCGGCAGTTCCAGCATGGTCAAATGGACCAACGCGCCGGCCCAGTTTCCGGAACACCGCCTCATCAATCGCGGCTTCGGCGGCTCGCACCTGTCCGATTCCGTGGCGTTCGTGGATCGCATCGTGGTTCCCTATCAACCGCAGCTGGTGGTGCTGTATGCGGGCGACAATGACATCGCCGCAGGCAAATCGCCAGAGCAGGTGTTGGCCGACTACAAGGAGTTCGTGGCGAAAGTGCTATCCGCACTGCCGGAAACGCGCATCGCTTTCATCGCGATAAAGCCGAGTCCTTCCCGCTCAAAATTCATCGGGGCTATTAAAAACGCAAACCGGCTGATGCAGGAATTCATCGCGGGCCAACCGAAACTCATCTACGTGGACGTCTACACTGCGATGCTCGGGGTCGATGGTCAACCGCGGGCGGAATTATTTGTCAGCGACCAACTGCACCTGAATGAGGCCGGCTACCAACTGTGGGCGGGGATCCTCAAGCCGGTCCTGGACCGCGTGGCGCCGCCACTCAAGAATCCCTAGCCCAGAAATTTCACACCGGGCACGAAACGCCAACGGAGTGTAGCCGACGACGTGAGGCGGCGGACTTCCTCGCGACGCACACCCGTCCGCCTCCTTACGTCGGCGGCTACGAAGTTTGTGCAATGTTCAGTGCTCCTGCACGGTGGTTGCCGGCCGGCTCGGGGGCCCGCCACCCGGTTTATCCGCTGGCCGCCGTCGGGGGTCGCAGGGGTGAAAACGGAGTTCGGGCGGGCGCGGATTTTAGATTTCGGAAAAAAATTCTTGTGTGCGGACGCGGAGGTGCTAAAAGAGCGGCATGGCATTACACAATCTCCCTATCGGGCCGCGCGGCGGCTTCACGCGTCGTCAATTTCTTCAGACCACCGCGCTGGTGGGGGCAGCGACCCTGACTGGTTGCGCCACGGCCGCGCCGCGCAAGCTCGCGGCCGGCGAGAAACTCAATATCGGCGTGGTGGGCGCCGGCGGCAAAGGCGCCAGTGACACGGAACACTGTTCCACTGAAAACATCGTCGCACTTTGTGACGTGGACGCGGACACGCTCGCGCAAGCGAAGAAGAAATACCCGAATGCCCGAACTTATCAGAGTTGGCGCGAGATGCTGAAGAAGGAGCCGACGCTGGATGCCGTCATTGTCTCCACCCCCGATCACATGCACGCCATGGTGGCAGCCACGGCCATTAAAATGGGGAAACACGTTTATTGCCAGAAGCCTTTGGTGCAGACCATTTCCGAAGCGCGGCTGCTGCGCAAGCTGGCCAAGCAGTATGGCGTGGTGACGCAAATGGGTAATCAAGGCAGCGCGGAAGACGGATTGCGCCGGGCCGTGGAGGTGGTACAGGCTGGTCTGATCGGTGACGTGCGCGAAGTCTATGTCTGGAGCAACCGCCCCGTCTGGCCACAAGGCATGCCGCGGCCGGAAGGTTCTGATCCGGTGCCCCCCACTTTGGATTGGGACGGTTGGCTGGGGCCGGCGAAATTTCGCCCCTTCAAGAAGGACGTTTACCATACTTTCAAGTGGCGCGGTTGGCAGGATTTCGGCACCGGCGCGCTTGGGGACATGGCCTGCCATACCTGCAACATGCCGTTCCGCGCCGTGCGCCTCGGCTATCCGACCGAAGTCGAAGCCTGGACCTCGCCCATCAACCAGGAAACCTACCCCCTCAAATCCAAGATTCGCTTCCAGTTCCCGGCCCGCGAAAATCTGGTGCCGGTCACCCTCTGGTGGTTCGACGGCGGCAATCCCAAGCCGGACAATCCCTACGTGCATGATGGCAATAATAAACCGCCGGCCGCCGTCACCGCCGACATCGAAGCCATGATGGGCTCGGTGCCGGGCAGTGGTTGCCTCCTCGTCGGCGATAAGGGCAAACTGTTCTCGCCCGATGACTACGGCGCTAACTTTTTCGTCAAACTCACGGACGACAAGGAATTTGTGGCCAGCAAAAACAGCGCGGCCGTCAAAGCCATACCGCAAACCATTCCCCGCAACGCTTTCTCCGGCGACACGGACAAGCGTCATCATCTCGAATGGATCGCGGGGTGCAAAGGCGGGCCGGTGCCGTACTCAAACTTCGACGTCGCCGCGTACCTCACGGAAATCATTCTGCTGGGCTGTGTCGCCATGCGTACCGGCAAGAAGCTGGAGTGGGACGGCCCGAACATGCGCGCGACCAATGCGCCCGAGGCCGACCTCTACCTCAAACGCGACAATCGCAAGGGCTGGTCGATCTAAGTCAATCGCACGCACGATCGCGGATCTCGGAGTCCGCCAAGTTCGCTAGGGCAAAATTGCCCCGGCAAAACTTGGCGGACTTTTTGTTTTATGCGACCGGACTTCCTTTCTCCTTTTAGAACGGGGCGTCCTGGTTAATCTATCACCATGTCCGTACCCATCACCAGCCTCGCGCAGATGCGCCACTGGGAAAACGCCACCTGGGCCACCGGCCAGACGGCGGCCGAAGTCATCCGGCGGGTCGGCTGGTGTCTGGCGCAACGGGCGCTGCAACTCACCCGCCCCAACGACTTGATTCTCCTGCTGGCGGGCAAAGGTCACAACGGGGATGACGCGCGGGCAGCGCAAAGCCATCTCGCCGATCGCCGCGTCGTATTGCTGAACGTTGACTCGCCCAGCGTCAGCCAGCCGCAACTCGAGGTCGAACTCGCGAACCAACCGGCACTCATCATCGACGGCTTGCTCGGTATCGGACTCAATCGTCCCCTGGACGCAGATTGGTGCGCTTTCATCCGGCGGCTCAACTCCGCGCCGGCCCCCATCCTGGCAGTAGACGTGCCTTCCGGCCTGCAGGCCGACACCGGCGAGGCGCAGAGCGCGGCGATTCAGGCGGCGGTCACACTGACGATTGGCGCGCCCAAGCCCGGGTTGTTGCAGCTCCGGGCGGCCAAGTTCGTCGGCCGGCTGGAAGTCGCGGCAGAGGTCGGTTTGATTCCTTGTCCGCATACGGCCGAATTGAACTGGACCACGCCGGACGACTTCAGGAACTTTCCACCCGCGCGCCTCGTCGCAAGCCACAAGGGCGATTACGGGCATCTGGGCATCCTCGCCGGCAGCGCGGGTTTTCACGGCGCCGCGGTGCTGGCGGCCCGCGGTGCGCAGCGCGCCCAACCCGGGTTGATCACCGTGCTCACTCAGGCGCCGGCCTATTACCCGGTGGCCGCCCAATTGCAGTCGGCGATGGTCAATCCGTGGTCGCCCACCGCCCCATTCCCCGCCGAATTTTCCGCGGTGCTCCTGGGGCCGGGCCTGGCGGCGCCGGATTTGCCAGAAGCCTTGCGGAGCGCGACGCGCCAATTATGGCGCGATTCGCTCCGACCCGTCGTCGTGGATGCGAGTGCGCTGGACTGGCTGCCGCTCGATCAAGCACCGGGCCCGGCCACCCGCGTCATCACGCCGCACCCGGGCGAGGCCGCGCGGCTGCTGAAAACGACCCCCGCGCAGATCCAGGAAAACCGGCTGGCCGCCGTACGCGAATTGTCGCAGCGCCTCGGCCATTGCTGGGTGGTCCTCAAGGGTCACCAAACGTTGATCGGTCGCAGTACCGGCGAACTTTTCGTTAATTCGTCCGGCAATCCGCAGCTCGCGCAGGGCGGGAGCGGAGATCTGTTGGCCGGGTTCATCGCGGGTCTGCTCGCGCAGCCGGCGGTGGCGGTGGCGGTGGGCCGGACCTTGCGCTACGCGGTCTGGCAACATGGCGCGGCGGCGGACGTTTTGTCCGCGCGGCAGCGCAACTGGACGGTGGAGGATTTGGCCGACGAATTAGGTCAGGCGAATTAACCTTGCGGCGCGCGGGTTTTTCCTTCCTTTACCCGCGCCCATCTGCTACGAAACGCAGTGTGCGAATCTCCAGATTGTTGATCGTAGGTTTGTGGCTCGGCGTGTCCCTTGTCGCCCGTGTGCAGGCCATCCCGTTTGAGTACGCGGACGGCACGAAAATCGAGGGGGATATCGTCCAGGCGAAACCGGAGTTTCTGCAAATCCGCGTCGACGGTAACCGCTACGAAAAAATCGCTTGGGACAAACTTTCGCAGGCCACGCTCAAGCAACTGGCCGGCGATCCCAAGCTCAAGCTGGAATCCTTGATCCAGCCGTATCTCGAAGGGGCGGATGACGCGACGATCAAGAAGACCGAAGTGGTGATCAAACCGGTGCCGCGCCTCGATCGGCCCGCCAAGCGTTCCCTCCTCGGGGCGCTGTTGAGTTCCTCCGTGGGCTTGATCGCCCTGTTGCTGCTCTACGCGGCGAATATTTACGCGGGTTACGAAATCTCCGTCATCCGGGCCTATCCTGCCGGCATGGTGTGCGGGATCGCGGCGGTCGCCCCGCTCATTGGCCCCGTGATTTTTCTTTGTTTGCCCACGAAAATGAAAGCCACGGCCGAGGAAGAAATTCCGGAGGTCGCCGCCCCGGTGGCGCCGGGGGAGGCGCCCGCGGAAGCCGCCGCCAAAGCCAGCCCCGGCGGATTGTCCCTGGCGCACGCCGCCGCCCCCGCCGCCAGCGCCGTGCCCGAAACGCAAATCTTCAAACGCGGCCAGTTCACTTTCAATCGCCGGTTCCTCGAGACGAAATTCTCCGGCTTCTTCGGCCTGGTCCGGCGGGAAGCGGAAAAGGACCTGGTGTTGCTCATCAAGTCCGCGCGCGGCGAGTTCATCGTCACCCGCATCTCGCGGATTGCGACCAACGACCTGCACGCGGATGTTCACCGGGGCGGCGCTTCGCAGGAAGTCCAGATTCCATTCAGCGAAATTCTGGAAATTCAGATCAAGCCCCGGGACCCTTAACCTTCAACTCCCGGCCGCCGCGAAACGCGCCATGAAATACAAGACCATTCTCCTCTTCGGCGCGCCCGGCGCCGGCAAGGGCACGCAAGGCAAAATCCTGGGCACCATCCCGAATTTTTTTCATTGTGCGTGCGGCGACGTTTTCCGCTCCCTGAGCGCCTCGAATCCGCTCGCCCGGGTGTTCATTGAGTACACCAGCCGCGGCCAACTGGTACCGGACAAACCAACCGTGAAATTGTGGCGGCAGTTCATCCGCCGGGAATGCGCGGGCCGCTTTAATCCGGACACCGATACGCTGGTGCTCGACGGGATTCCGCGTAATCTCCACCAGGCCGAGATGCTGGCGGACGCGCTCGACGTGAAGGCGGTTTTCTATCTGCATTGCACCAACTTTGACTCGCTGGTGCAACGGCTCCAACGCCGGGCGCTCAAGGAAAACCGCCTGGATGACGCCAATCTTGAGGTCATTCGTCATCGGCTCCAGGTTTACGACCAGGAAACCAAACCGTTACTGAATTTTTACGGGCCCCGGCTGGTGCATCGCATCAATTCCACCCAGCCGCCCACCAAAGTCCTGTGCGACATCCTGCGCCTTCTGGAGAAGGCCAAAGTGGCGCCGCGCGGTTGAGCCGGGCGGCACATTAGTCATTTCGCCGCGCGCCCTTTTCATCTTGGCTCTGGCATGGCTGCGCTACGCATCATCTTCATGGGAACGCCCGAACTGGCCGCCGCCAGTCTCGCCGCGCTATCGCGGGCGCCCGGCTTTCAGATAATCGCCGCCGTCACGCAGCCGGACCGACCCAAGGGCCGTGAGCTCAAACTCCAACCGTCGCCCGTAAAGCAGCTCGCCGTGACCGCGGGTTTGCCCGTGTTGCAACCGGCAAAAGCGCGCGCGGAAAACTTCGTGGCGGAATTGCGCGCCTGGGCGCCCGACCTCATCGCCGTGGCCGCGTTCGGCCAGATTCTGCCGCCGGCCATTCTGGAGTTACCGCGCTTTGGCTGCCTGAACGTTCACACCTCGTTACTGCCGAAGTATCGCGGGGCCGCCCCGATCCAATGGGCCATTCTCAACGGCGACGCCGAGACCGGGGTCACCATCATGAAAATGGACGTGGGCCTCGACACCGGCGACATTCTCACGCAACGCACGACTCCGATCCACGACGCCGATAACGCCGCGACGCTCCATGACCGGCTGGCACTCCTCGGCGCGGAGCTGCTCGTGCAAACCATCCCCGACTACGTCGCCGGAAAAATCCGACCGCAGCCGCAGGACGCCGCCCGCGCCACCCATGTGGGCAAGATCAAGAAGGAGGCTGGAAGGATTGACTGGCAGCAGCCCGCCCGCGCGATTTGGAACCGCATCCGGGCCTTCACCCCGTGGCCGGGCGCGTTCACCTTTCTAGCCGGTCCGCCGCCACCGCAGCTGCTGAAAATCTGGGGTGCCGAAATAGTTCCCCAGGCCGGAGCGGCGGGCAAAATACTCCAAGCCGACCGGACCGGGATTATCATCGGGTGCGGCCACGACGCGCTGCGCGTTACCTCCTTGCAACGCGAAGGGGGACGGCGCATGAGCGCGGCCGATTTCCTCGCCGGGCATCCGCTGCCGGCAGGGCAGATTCTATCATAGCCGCCGACGGGAGGAAGCGGAGCCGCCAATTCAACGGAGTCCAGGACGGCTTGGGCGGTTCAAGACCGCGCAGCCCGCGAGGTCGCCGCGGGATTTTCCTCACGCCCGCTCCTACTTCTCAAACCCAAACCGATGTCCAACTCAGAAACTTGGATTCGTTGGTTGGAAAATCCCGGTCGGATTATCCTCATTTAATGGGGGCGACGGGTTTTAACCCGCGCAGGTGTTCATCAAACCAATCGGCAAAGATATCCTCGTCCTTGATCAACTCGGGCCAGCCGTGGTCTTTCCCCGGGCGCACAATCAACCTGGCCGTCGCGCCGGCCGCCTGGCTCCGTTCGACAAACTTTTCCGCCTGGTAGATCGGCACGAGCTTGTCCGCGTCACCGTGAATAATGAGCACCGGCGGCTGGTTCGAGCGGACGAAATAGATCGGTGAGATTTCGCGGCCCAGCTTTTGGCGCTCCTCGGCGGTA
Organism: Verrucomicrobiota bacterium; assembly: GCA_025350905.1. Taxonomy (GTDB): domain Bacteria; phylum Verrucomicrobiota; class Verrucomicrobiia; order Limisphaerales; family JADLHS01; genus JADLHS01. Next base: position 23,274 of record JANXWY010000055.1, on the reverse strand, counting down.
TCGGAGCGTGGGCCGAACGCGGCCTTGTAATTCTTCAACGTGCCAACGCCCACGGCATCCTCACCGGGCTGGCTGTAATTCAAGAAATCGGTGGGCGGGAAAAAGCAGGCCACACATTGGACCGCGCTGCTTTCCCGATCGAGCACATCCTTGGCATTCGGATCCCCAAGACCGCCCTGCACCGCCATCGTGAGCGAAAGATGTCCCCCGGCGCTCCCGCCCGTGATGCCCAGCTGGTTGGGGTCAATCCCATATTCCGCCGCGTGGTGCCGGATGAAACGGATCGCCCGATGAATGTCGGGCACGATTTCCGTGATGGTGAACTTCGGCTGCGACCCATGCACCACGGCAAAGACCGTATAGCCCCGATTGAGCAAGGGCTGGAACATGGCCGGGCTGATTCCCTCGTGCGAAGAAAACCATCCGCCGCTCACCATCATCACAATGCCGAACCCATTGGTTTTGGCCGGCCGAAACACATCGAGGGTGAGGGCGGTGCCGGATTTGCGTCCGTAGATGACATCCTCGACGCGCGTGAACGGCAAGGCGTTGGTGGATTGCGCCAAGGCGGCCGTCGCCACGCAGGCCAGGCAGAGGGTGATGCCGAGAAGCTTTTTCATGGAGGTTTGAATTGGTTGGGGTCGGGTTGGGTGATCAATCATATCAGATCAGTTCTTGTGTTGGTCCCGCCCTGAATAGGCTAACGCTCCCGCACTGTAAAACGAAATGCACTGGCCGGGATGGCAGTGCTCGGCCTGCCACGTTAGCGGGCGGAAAGTTCTTCCAGTTTCGCTTGCGCCTTGCCGCTCGTGATGACTGCAGCGGCCAGCTCCCAACCGGCAGCCATGGAGCGCGCGCAGCCGGCCACGAACAACGCCGCGCCCGCATTCAGCAGGACGGCATCACGCTTTGGCCCGGAGTCGTCGCCGCGCATGATCCGGCGAATGATCTCGGCGTTGGCGTCCCGGTCGCCGCCGACGAGGTCGGCCAGCGTGGCCGGCTGCAGTGGAAACTGCTGCGGATCCAGGGTCGAAGTCGCGAACCCACGTTCCTGATAAAACTCAGCAATGGTGTTGTCGCCCAGCGTTGAAAGTTCATCCAGATAAGCCGCCGGGCCGGCGGACGGCACCGTCCCACACACCACCATGGCCCGCCGCACGCCGAGCGATTGCAGCACGCGGGCCATCGGTTCGCACAGTTCCGGGCGCGGCACGCCCATGAGTTGTGCGGAGGGTCGGACGGGGTTCAGCAACGGGCCGAGGAAGTTGAAGATCGTGCGCTGGCCGCGCTCCGCGCAGAGCTTGCGGACGGGCGCGAGGTGCTGGAAAGCCGGATGATAATGGGGCGCGAAGAAAAAGGCGAAGCCATGTTCGCGCAAGGACCGCGCCGCCTCGGCCGGCGACAAGTCGGTGCGGATCCCCAGGGCTTCCAGCACGTCGGCGCTACCGGCACGGGAGGTGATGGCGCGATTGCCGTGTTTGGCCACCGTGACGCCCGCGGCCGCGCACACCAGGGCGACGGTCGTGGAAATGTTGAAGGTGCCGAGCTGATCGCCCCCCGTGCCGCAGACATCGAGGATTTCGCGCGCGCGGAGCCCGGCTTCCAACGACGGAAGGATGGCGCGGGCGCAGAGTTCATTCGCAAATGCGGCGATTTCCTCCGCCGTCTCCCCTTTTCGGGCCAGCGCCGTGAGAAATGCCGCTTTGCTTTCGATGGGAATCGATTCCAAGATGAGCGCGCTCACCGCGTCCGCGACCCGACCCGCGGGGAGCGGTTCGTTCCGCGTGAGTTGTCCCGTCAAAGCATCCAGCACGCGACCAGCATAGATGCGGCCAGCGGCGTGCAAAGCGGAAAAAGCCGCGGTGCGGCTCGCATGCTTGGGCTTGGATTCCCCGCCGACTTGAGGCATAGTCCGCCGCCAATGCAATTGATTCGCGACATCTACACGGCCAAACGCGCTGCCGGACGCCCCGTTATCTCGCTCGAATTCTTTCCCCCGAAGACTGACGAGGGTGACCGCACGCTGCTCGAAAAGAATATCCCGGCGCTGATGCAAACGAAGCCGGACTTCTGCTCTGTGACCTACGGCGCCGGTGGCAGCACGCGCGAGAAAACGCTGATGATTGTAGATCGCATCCAGCGCGAACACCAACTGACCGCGCTTGCACATCTGACCTGCGTCAATCACACCCGCGAACAGGTCGGCGAGTTGCTTCAAAAGATCAAGGCGATGGGCTGCCAGAACATCCTGGCGCTCCGCGGGGATCCGCCGGCGGGCGGTGAATTTCAGCCGACGCCGGGCGGGTTCGAGTATTCCTCGCAGCTCGTGCAATTCATCCGGGAGCAGGGCGGCCTTGGCATCGGGGTGGCCGGCTTTCCGGAAGGCCATATTGCCTGTCGGCTTGGCAAGCACGTGGACTGGCAGCACCTCAAGCAAAAGATCGACGCGGGCGCGGATTTCGTGTTGACCCAGTTGTTTTTCGACAACGCGGACTTTTTTGAATTTCGCGACTACCTGACCGCCAAGCTGAGGGTGAAAGTTCCGATCGTTCCCGGCGTCATCGCCATCGTGAGCGCGACTGCCATCAAGAAATTCACCCAGATCTGCGGCGCGAAAATTCCGCCCGCGCTTGGGGCCAAGCTGGATGCCCTGGGTACCGACGACGCGGCGGCGGCGGAGTTCGGTATCGAGTACGCCACCCGGCAATGTGCGGATTTGTTGCGCGCCGGCGCGCCGGGACTGCATTTTTATACGCTGAACAAGGCGGCTTCGACCGTGCGGGTGTTGAAAAATTTGAATCTCGCCTGAAGATGGGCGGCGGTCCCGAATGGCACGGATGGGTGCGTCCCCGCCGAGAATTGGATTCCAGCCCGACAACTCTGGGTTGTCCCGCACCTAATCTTCCGTTAGGGTCGCTCCCAGGGGAACATGAAGCACAATTGGAAATCACCCGGCCCGCGGCTTCCGCTCGCCGCCGCCTTGGTGGGGCTCGTGGCGCTGACGCTGTGGTGGACTTCCCGCTCGCAATATGGATTGGCGCTGCGCATCCCCGGCACCGACGCCGCCCCGGGCGGCGAAACCGGCGGAACGAATCCCGTCCTTGCGGGTAAGCTGATTTCCAGCGGCGGACAGTCCAGCGAGCTGCCCGGCGCGTGGCCACAATTTCGTGGGCCGGATCGCGACAGCCAGGCGGCGGTCATCGCTGGGCTAGCCCGGGATTGGAAGGCCGCGCCGCCGCGTGAATTGTGGGGCCTCGACGTAGGCGAAGGCTACGCCGGCGTGGCGGTGCGCGCCGGTCGGGTTTACCTCCTCGACTACGACCGCGACACCAAACAAAGCGCGCTGCGCTGCCTTTCACTGGCGGACGGGAAGGAGCTTTGGCGCTACACCTACTCCCTTACAATCAAGCGCAACCACGGCATGACACGGACGGTGCCAGCGGTGACGGAGAAATTCGTGGTCGCGTTCGACTCCAAGTGCAATGTGTTCTGCCTGGATGCAGTGACCGGCGAACTCCGATGGAGCGTGAGTCTGGTCCGCGAATTCGGCGCCACCGTGCCCGAATGGTACGCCGGCCAATGCCCGCTCGTGGACGATGACAAGGTGATTCTCGCTGCGGGCGGCAAGAACGCCCTCCTGCTGGCACTCGATCTTGTCACCGGCAAGCCGCTCTGGCAGACGCCCAATCCGCGCGAGTGGAAAATGACCCACTCCAGCATCATGCCGATGGATTTTGCGGGCCGCCGACTCTACGTCTATTGCGCCAATAAAGGCGTGGTGGGAGTAGACGCCAAAGATGGCGCGTTGCTCTGGGAGACTACCGATTGGAAAATCGGCATCGCGACCGTGCCGTCCCCCGTGCCGTTGCCCGACGGAAAAATTTTCCTGACCGGCGGGTATGGTGCGGGCAGCGTGCTGCTGCAACTCACCGCAAACGATCCCCTCACCCGTCCGGCGGCCACCCTCTCCCTAGCCGATGGAGAGAAGGACGGGGGGACGGGCCGCCGCGATTCCAATCCCCTGGTCCCCGTGTTCTCCAGCCGGCAAATTTTCAAACTCCCATCCGAAGTTTTCGGCGCGACGCAGCACACGCCGATTTTGAAAGCCAGCTTTCTTTATGGCGCCCGCGCGGATGGCCGCTTCGTTTGTCTCAGCTTGGATGGCAAAGTAGTCTGGGCCAGCGGTCCGGGAGAAACCTTTGGTCTGGGTTCGTTCCTCGTCGCCGGGGATTTGATTTTCGCGTTGAACGATTCGGGCAAACTTCGATTGCTGGAAGCGTCGCCTGCCGGCTTTCATCTGCTCGGGGAAGCGCAGCCGCTGACGGGCCGTGAGTCCTGGGCGCCGATGGCGCTGGCGGGCAACCGCCTGTTGCTGCGCGACCTCACCCGTTTGGTTTGCCTCGACGTTTCTGCGAAATAACCATTTCGGACACCCGTTACGGCCAACGCGGCGGCAAGAAACGCCCACTATTTGCCAATCCAAAGCAAGCAACGCAGGTTGGGCCTGCTTACGTTAAACCGACCATCCGAGATGCGCCGGGGCCAAAGCCAGATTCGGGCCGAGGCGATTTAGTTTTTGCGCCATGAACACAAACCAATCAATTCGGGGCGCCAGCGCCAGCCGGCGGGAGTTTCTGCGCGGCGGCGCAAGGTATGCGTTGCTCACCGCGGTGGCCACGGTGTCGGCCACCCTCATCCGGCGCAGCGGCGGGAAGCTCGCCGGCCAGACCTGCAGCAATCAGGGAATCTGCCCCGGTTGTGGCGAGTTCGCGGATTGCGGTCTGCCCCAAGCGCTCTCGGCGAAGCAGTTCAATTCTCGTAGCAGCCGACGTGAGGAGGCTCAAACTCAGCCAGGGGAAGATCAGAGCCTCCTCGCATCGGCTGCGGCGGAGGAGAAAGGAGCCGCATGAAACGCGAATTCCAGCTCGGCTCCCGCCGGGAATTTTTCAGTCAGACCGCCGGCGCGATGGCCATTCTGGGCGCGATCGCGGCGCAGCGCGGGCAGGCCGCCGAAAAAGCCGCCAAGAATCCATTCGCCTACGATCTGTCACATCTCCAGACCACCGATCCCAAACTCATCACCTACGAAGAAACCGCGCGCTGGAAGGCGCCGCACGCCGAAGCTCGACGCATCGCGATGGGGGTGGACGACTCCCTTTATGTCTGCTCCGGCAATTACCTCACGGCGCTGAGTCGTTCCGGCGAACGCGGCGTCGAAATCGCTGCACCCGAACCGACGCGTTGCTGTGCGATTGCCAAGGATGGAACGATCTACCTTGGCCTGCGCGACCACATTGAAGTCTTCGATCCCAAGGGCGTTCGGAGAGCAACCTGGGAGTCGCCCGGGAAGAAATCCTGGCTCACCGGAATGGCGGTGACGGAAAATGAACTGTTTGCGGCCGACGCCGGGAACCGCGTCATCCTGCGTTACGACAAATCCGGGAAAATCGTCCGCCGCATCGGCGAGAAAAACAAGGAACGCAATATACCCGGCTTCATCATTCCCAGTCCGTTCTTTGACGTGGAAGTTTCGCGGGACGGGTTGCTGCGCGTCAACAATCCGGGACGGCACCGCATGGAGCTTTACACCCCGGACGGGGACTTCGAGGGCGCGTGGGGTTCCGCCTCGATGGGCATTGCGGGCTTTTGCGGGTGTTGCAATCCCATCAATCTCGCGCTGCTGCCGGACGGTCGATTCGTGACGTGCGAGAAAGGATTGCCGCGCGTGAAAATCTACAGTGCCGACGGTCAGTTTGAATCGGTCGTCGCCGGCGTGGAGTCGTTCGTCGAGAACGGCAAAGCCTGCGGCCCAGCCGACTGCACCGCCGGCGGCCTCGACGCGGCCGTGGACCCACAAGGCCGGATTTACATTCTGGACCTCGTCACCGGCGAGGTCCGCGTGATGAAACGCAAGGCATGAACGCGCGACCCCCAGCCGACCAGCCGACCAGCCGGCGCACGTTTCTGCGCAACGGGGCGCGGATTGCCGCGATGACCGGGCTCGGCGCGCTCGCCGGCGTGGTGGCCACTCGCAGCACGGCCGAAGGTTGGGTCTGGCAGATTGATCCCCAGAAATGTCTCCGCTGCGGTAACTGCGCCACGAAGTGTGTGCTCGAACAGTCCGCGGTGAAATGCGTCCACGCCTTTGCCGTGTGCGGCTATTGCAATCTCTGCACCGGCTACTTCGAGCCGGAACCGAACGCGTTGACCACCGCCGCCGAAAACCAGCTCTGCCCCACGGGCGCGATCAAACGCTCGTTCGTCGAAGATCCGTATTTCGAATACACCATTGACGAAAAACGTTGCATCGGTTGCGCGAAGTGCGTCGAGGGGTGCAATCGGTTTGGCAACGGCTCGTTGTTCCTGCAAATCCGCCACGACCGCTGCGTGCACTGCAACGAATGCGCCATTGCCCGCACCTGCCCGGGCGATGCCTTCCGCCGCGTGCCGGCGAGCCAGCCGTATCTGCTCAAGACCACTCACGCGCATTGAAATGAACTGCCTTCTCCATCGTAGCTGCCGACGAGAGGAAGCACTGTCTGAAACGGAACGGCCTCCTGCCTCGGCGATGGTAGGGTCGTCGCGCTGCGACGACCAGCGCCGCGTGCAGCGGCGCAATACTTCCCCCCAAGCCGCGAAAATTGCGTTGCAGCCTTCCGGCCCGGCACGGGCCGGGGTCGTCGCAGCGCAACGACCCTACCCCTTTTTCGCGACCCGCAAAATGAAGGCGACGCTATTCATGCTGGCAGCATTCGCGCTGCTGGCGTTCAATTCCCTCGCCGAGCCCCGCTTTCCCCCGCCCGATTTCAGCGAGACGAATCACCAGCTGCCCGTCACCACCACGCCCGCCGCCCGCGCGGATTGGCTGCAATACGCCGACGTCGCCGTGCTGGCGGGATGCCTTGGACTGGCGGTTTGGCTCATCCACAAACACCGCTCGCGCCGGGGACTATTCTGGCTTTCGATTTTCTCGCTCGCGTATTTCGGCTTCTGGCGTCAAGGGTGTATCTGCGCGATTGGCGCGCCGCAAAACATTATCCTCGGCCTGTTCGATGCCGGCTACACCGTGCCGTTGACGGTCATTGCGTTCTTCGCGCTGCCGCTCATCGTTGCGTTGTTTGCCGGACGCGCGTTTTGCTCGGGGGTCTGTCCGCATGGCGCGTTGCAGGATTTACTGCTCATCAAACCGGTCAAGGTCCCGGCTTGGCTCGAACACGCGCTGGGAGTTTTACCGTTCCTCTTTCTTGGCTTCGGGCTTGCCTTCGCCGCCACGGGCACCGGCTTTCCCATCTGTCGCTACGATCCCATCGTGCCGATCTTCCGGCTCAACGGCCCGGGCCTGCTCGTCGCGCTCGCGGCGCTCACGTTGCTCCTCGGCCTGTTCGTGGGCCGGCCTTATTGCCGCTTCCTTTGCCCTTATGGCGCGCTGCTCAAACTTGCGGGGCTCGTCTCGAAATGGCGCGTGCGCGTCACCCCCGATTATTGCACGCAATGCCAGTTGTGCGCGAACGCCTGTCCGTTCGGTGCGATGCGCGAGCCTTCGCCGGGCACGGTTGAACCCAAGCTGCTCGCCCCCGAACGCCGTCGGCTGGGCTGGCTCCTCCTCCTCGTGCCCGGGCTCATTGCGGGCGGCGCGGGGCTCGGCGGCCGCCTCGCCGTACCAGTCGCCAGGCTCAATCCGACGGTTGAACTCGCCGAGCGTTACCTCAAGCAACAGCAGGCGCGGGTGGATTACGGCGTGATGACGCCCGAGACCCTTTCCCTCCAGCGTGCCGAGCGCGATCCGGAAGCTTTGATGAAAGCCGCGACCGACTTGCGCCACCGCTTCTGGCTGGCCTGCGTGGCCTTTGGCGGCTGGGTGGGCTTGGTCCTCGGCGTGAAACTGGTGAGTCTTTCAATGCAAAGACGGCGCACGGATTTCGAGCCGGACCGCGGCGCGTGTTTCGCCTGCGCCCGCTGTTTTCGTTCGTGCCCGCAGGAATTGGTTCGCCTCGGCCAGTCGCCGGCGAGCGAACTTCCGACCCCGGCGGCCGTCGCAACCCCGCTCCAAGCATGACGACTTCCCACGTCAAAACGGAGCCAGCCGAATCGGAAGTCGCCGGGCAGCGAAGCGCCCCGCCGGCTTCGGCAGTTCCGGCGCCCGGCGAAAAAGCGGTGTCGTCGCTCCGCTCTGCCACCGCACTCCAAGACGCTGGTTCATTGTCTCGCACGGCCTGGATCGTCGCTGCGTTTTGCGGGCTCGTTTGTGCCGCGATGCTTTACCAGCACCAGATCGCGGCGGAGCATGACCCGTGGAAATCGCCGCAGCTGCTCGCGCTGAAGGAAAAACTCCGGGCCGCCCCGGCGGATGAATTATTGCGCGGCGAAATCCGCCGGCTCGATCTCGAATTCCGCCAGCGCTATTTCCGTCGGCTCGCCCTCAATGTCACGGGCGGCTGGCTGCTGGTGGCCGGAGTAGGCGCGCTGCTCTGGGCCGCAAAAGCCGGGCAGCGACTGACGCAGCAGCCTCCGCAACCGCAGCGCCGGGCGGACGCGCCAGCGCTGGCCCTGCAAGCGGCGGCTCGCGCACGCTGGTCCGTGGCGGGCCTCGGGGCCTTGGTCGGCACGGTTCTGCTCGCGCTAACCTTTACGAGCCAGGCACCGTTGTCAGATCGAGCCGGGGACTTGAACCAGCTGCGCGGCGGCAGCGAGGGCGTCGCTTCAACCTTGCCGTCACTGGCGGAGTTTCAGGCCAACTGGCCCCGCTTCCGGGGACCGGACGGCGGCGGTGCGACCCCAGCGGCCGGGAACTGGAATTTTGACGCAGCCTCCGATGGCAACCTCTTCTGGAAATCACCCGTGCCGGCGCTCGGTTTCAATTCGCCCGTGGTGTGGAGCAATCGAGTTTTCCTTTCCGGCGGTGACGTGAAGAAACGCGAAGTGTTTTGTTTTGACGCCGGGGACGGAAAGCTGCTGTGGCAGCGCGTGGTCGAGAAGGTGCCCGGCAGCCCGGCCACGCTGCCCGAGATTCCCGACGCTACCGGTTACGCCGCCGCCACGATGGCCGTGGATGGCCGGCGCGCTTTCGTGCTGTTTGCCAACGGCGATCTCGCCGCCTTCAACTTCGATGGCACGCCGGCCTGGGCCAAATTTCTGGGCGTGCCGAAGAACATGTATGGCCACGCGAGTTCGCTGGCGATCTGGCCGGGCAAACTGGTCGTTCAGCTGGATCAAGATGAAGGCGCTCCCGGCGGCTCCAAACTGCTGGCATTTGACTGTGCGACCGGCCGCGCCCTCTGGGAGCGCACCAAGCCCACGCATGGCTCGTGGGCTTCGCCGATTATCTTCGAGGCCGCGGGCAAAGCCCAGATCCTCACGCTCGCCCTGCCTTTTGTTATCAGTTACGCGCTGGCCGATGGCAAGGAACTCTGGCGGGCGGAATTGATGGAAGGCGAAATCACGCCCTCACCGATTTTTGCGGCCGGGTTGGTACTGGTCGTGAATCCATCGAGTAAACTTGTCGCGCTGCGTCCCGACGGTGCCGGCGATGTTTCCAAATCACAGGTCGCGTGGACGAATGAGGAAAACACTCCGGACGTGACGAGCCCGGTGAGCAATGGGGAATTGGTTTTCACCGTGACCACCAGCGGGCTGCTGACGTGTTTTGATATCAAAGACGGGAAAAAGATCTGGCAAAAGGATTTGGAGCTGGGAGTGCAGTCGTCTCCGGCCATTGTGGGCAACCGGCTATTCGTACTCAGCACCAAAGGCGAGGCCTTGTTATTCGAGGCCGGCCGGGCGTTCAAGGAATTGGGCCGCGCGAAATTCGCTGACACCTTCCACGCCAGCCCGGCATTTGGGAACGGCCGGGTTTATCTGCGCGGGGCAACGAACCTGTGGTGCCTGGCCATGGAAAGGCAGCCGACAAAATGAAGCGGGAAGCTTTGACTCAAATGGGGCGCCGCGCCCCGAAGGCTCGGCTTCATCCTATATTTTGCAAGTTGCAAGCAAGCCATGCCCATTGACCTGACCATTGCGGATGCGGCGGTGGCGCGCGCGGGGCGAAAACCCGAGGCGCTAATCCCGATCTTACAGATATTGCAGGAGCGTTACGGCTATCTGCCGGAGGAAGCCTTGCGCCGCGTGTGCTTGACCACGGACATCACGCCGGCGGCTGTCGCCGGCGTGGCGTCGTTTTACGACATGTTCCGGATGCAGCCGACGGGCAAACATGTCGTGCGCGTGTGTCGAGGCACGGCCTGCCATGTGGCGGGCGCGGAGCGGGTCGAGGATTCGCTCCGCCGGCACCTGCAAATTCCGAACGGCGCCGACACCGATCGTGCCGGCCAGTACACCATTGAACCGGTGGCTTGCTTGGGCACCTGCACGCTGGCCCCGGTGGTGCGGATTGGTGAATCCACGTTGGGTTACACCACGGCGGAAAAAGTGCCCGAATTGATGCGCGATTTTCTGGCGAACCTGGCCACGGCGACGGCGGTGAAATCCACGGAAGACCAGGGCGAGCACCGGCCTGGGGTGAGGGCGGAAATTCACGTCGGGCTGGGCTCGTGTTGCATGGCGAAAGGGAGCGACCGTTTATTTCACGCCCTCCGGGAGAGCGCGGAAGCGGGGGGCGTGAACGTGGCGGTGAAGCGGGTCGGCTGCGTCGGGATGTGTCATCGGACGCCCATGATCGAGATTACGACCGCGGCGGGCAAAGGCGAATTTTACGCCGGGCTTTCCCCGGAGCATGCGGCAGCGCTCGTGCAACGCCATTTCCAGCCGCGCGGGTTAGTGCAACAGGCCCGCCGCGTCTGGACGCGCGTGTTGGACAGCCTGCTGCTCGACGCTCCGACTGAACAACGAAGCGTGCAGCATTTCTCGATGAGCAAGCGGGACCCGGCGGTGCGGGCGTTTTTGGACAAGCAAGTGCACATCGCCACCGAACATTTTGGCAAGCTTGATCCATTGGACCTGGATGAGTATCTGGCGCACGATGGTTTCGCGGCGCTGGCGCGGTGCTTGGGGACCGAGTTATTGGCCCGCCCTCACCCCGGCCCTCTCCCCCAGGAGAGGGAGAATCCTTCGTCGGTTTTTGAGCAATCGAGTGTCGGCGATAGCTCATGCGACTCACGAACAAGTCAGAGCAGACGAAAGCTGTCCCCTCTCCCCGGGGGAGAGGGTCAGGGTGAGGGCGAGGCTACACACACTTCAAAAATCACTCAGAGCCTCCTGACGTCGGCTGCTACAAGGGAAGCAATCATCTCGACCATCGAGAAGTCCGGGCTACGCGGGCGGGGTGGCGCGGGATTTCCGTCCGGACAAAAATGGCGCGTGGTCGCCCAACAAACCAACGATACCAAATACGTCATTTGCAACGGCGACGAAGGGGATCCGGGCGCCTTCATGGATCGGATGATCCTCGAGTCCTTCCCGTTTCGCGTGATTGAAGGACTGGCGATTGCGGCGGTGGCCGTCGGCGCGCGGGAAGGGATTTTCTATATTCGCCACGAATACCCGCTGGCCGTGAAGCGCGTCCGGGCGGCGATTGCCCAGCTCGAGCAACGCGGCTGGCTGGGCGAAAGTTTGCTCGGTGTCGGGGCACCCCTCGCCCCAACCCAGGGGGAGCGGGTGGCGAAGCCGGATGGAGGGCAACCGCAGAGTTATCCGCTCAAGCTCTCGGTCTTCGAAGGCGCGGGCGCGTTTGTTTGCGGCGAAGAGACCGCCTTGATTGCTTCGATCGAAGGCGAGCGCGGCATGCCGAAGTTGCGCCCGCCGTTTCCGGCACAGGCCGGGTTATGGGAGCAGCCGACCCTGATCAATAATGTCGAGACGCTCGCCTTGGTACCGTGGATCCTGCGGAACGGCGCCGAGAAATTCGCGGCCATCGGCACGGCCAAGAGCAAAGGCACGAAGGTGTTTGCGCTCGCGGGCAAGATCCGCCGCGGCGGACTCATCGAAGTTCCGATGGGCACGACGATCCGGGAGATCGTGGAGGAAATTGGCGGCGGGGCGGCGGCCGGGCGACGGTTCAAGGCGGTGCAGATTGGCGGGCCGAGCGGGGGTTGTGTGCCGGCGCGCCTCGCGGACACGCCGGTGGATTTCGAGTCCTTGCGCGAGGTGGGCGCGATCATGGGCAGCGGCGGACTGGTGGTGCTCGATGATACGAGCTGCATGGTGGACATCGCGCGCTACTTCCTGCAGTTCACGCAGGATCAGTCGTGCGGCAAGTGCACGTTCTGCCGCATCGGCACGAAGCGGATGCTCGACATCCTGGACCGGCTTTGCACCGGTAGAGCCACCCGGCCGCAGCTGGAAGAATTGGAGCGGCTGGCGGTGCAGGTCGGGGCGGGCAGCCTCTGCGGCCTGGGCAAAACCGCGCCCAATCCGGTGCTGTCGACGCTGCGCTATTTTCGTGACGAATACGAGGCGCACCTGGCCGGGCGTTGTCCCGCGCGCAAATGTACCACCCTGATCAAATACACGATCAATGGCGATTGCACCGGCTGCACGCTCTGCGCGCAGCATTGTCCGGTGGACGCAATTCCGACGACGCCGTACGCGCAGCATGTGATCGATGATGCGAAATGCACGCGTTGCGACACGTGTCGGCTGGTGTGCCCGCATAACGCGGTGGAGATGAAATGAGCGACTCGTTCACCATCAGCATCGACGGCCGCCCGGTCGCCGTGCAACCGGGCGAAAGCGTGTTGACCGCCGCCCGCAAGCTGGCGATTGATATCCCGACCTTGTGTTTTCTGGAAAAGTGCGGACCGCTCAACACCTGCCAGGTCTGTCTCGTCAAACTCAACGGCAAGCTCGTTCCATCGTGCGGCACCAAGGTCACGCCGGGCATGGTGATCGAAAGCGAGACGGAGGAAGTTCACGAAGCGAGGCGCACGGCGCTCGAGTTATTGTTTAGCGATCACGTGGGCGATTGTCTTTCGCCGTGTCACCGGCTGTGTCCCCTGATGCTGAACATTCCCTTGATGCTGCGGCACCTTGAGGCCGAGCGATGGGACGAGGCGATTGCCACGGTGCGCCAGGCGTTGCCCCTGGCGGGGGTGCTGGGGCGGCTGTGTCATCATCCCTGCGAGCAAGGTTGCCGGCGCGGCAACTGGGACGATCCGGCCGCAATTCGGGACATGGAAAAATTCGTCACGGATCAGGATTTTCAGAAGCCGGAAACGCACCTGATCCCGCGCAAACCGGCTACGGGCAAGCGCGTCGTAATCATCGGTGCGGGGCCGACAGGACTCGCGGCCGCGTACTATCTTGCGCGCGAAGGCCACAGCGTCACCGTGGCCGACCGGCAAGCGCAGGCGGGCGGATCGTTGCGCGCCGTGGGCGAGAACCAGTTGCCCGTCGCCGTGCTGGACCGGGAAGTGGCGTTGCTCGCCCGCTTGGGAATTGATTTCAAATTTGGCGTGGAACTTGGCCAACACGTCACGTCCGAAGGTTTGGCGCGCGGGTTTGAGGCCGTCCTGATTACCGTGGGTGAACTCGCCCCGGCGGAGGGCGCGAAGTTGGGTTTGGCGCTGGCGGGAAATTCGATCAAAGCGGATCCGAACACCTGCCAGACGCCGCTGGAAAAGGTCTTCGCCGCCGGCAGCGCGGTACGGCCGCAGAAACAACTGGTTAAGGCGATGGCGGAAGGGCGGGCGGCGGCCGAGTGTGTTCATCGGTTTTTGGGCGGCCAACCGGCGCGGCGACCCGAGAAACCGTTTTCCAGCCTCATGGGCCGGATCGATCCTGGCGAGTTGAAGGCGTTTATCCGTTCCACCCACAGCGGCGGGAGCGTGGCACCGTGCGATCGCTGCGCGGGGCACACGCGACCGGAGGCGGCGGTGGAGTCGTCGCGCTGCCTGCATTGCGACTGCCGCTCCTCGGGCAATTGCGTGCTGCAGCACTACGCGCAGACGTATGGCGCGAACGCGAGCCGCTTCCGGGCGGAACGGCGACCATTTGAACAGCAGCTCCAGCCCGGCGGCATCATCTTCGAACCGGGCAAGTGCATCCTGTGCGGCATCTGTGTAAAGCTTACCGAAATGGCCGCCGAGCCGCTGGGGCTTGCGTTCATTGGCCGTGGCTTTGACTTAAAAATCAGCGCGCCGTTTGGCCTTGAGGTTGAAGCCGGGCTCGAGCGAGTCGCCGCGGAATGTGTGCAGCATTGCCCGACCGGGGCGTTGGTGTTCGCGGAAAAGAAACTTGCCGCTGCGAATGGCCGCGGTGCAACCTCCGTGGATGGCAACTCTGCAGAATCCGGCCAAACGGCTTAAACCCAAAGCACGTTTCAACTGGGTCGTCAGTGACTGGATCCGCAAGATACTCGGGTGGAAATATGAATGGCAGGCCAAACTCACGGGGCGTGGCTACTACTGCGGCGCCCTGCACGGCGAATCGGAATACAACATCACCATCAACTCGGATCGCACGGTTTCCTGTAACTGTCAGGACTACGATGGAGCGGGGCACATGGGCGATTTGCGCAAGAATACCTTCGAGGAAATCTACTTCGGCCCGGTGGCGCAGAAACTTCGCGACGAACTGGCCCGCGGCAAGATGCCCATCCCCACCTGCACCCGTTGTGGTGACTTAAAGCGGCTGCCGGCGCGCGATGCCCAGCCGCCCGCGATCCGACTCCCGCATCGGGGCATGCTTTTGGAAAACACTGTCCGCTGCAACGTGGATTGCACGGGTTGCGCGCGCGAAACCGCGGCGGGGCTCCGGGTGGATCAACAACTGCAGATGTCCCTGGCGGACATGGAGCAGATGGCGGAACTCATGCGGCAGTTGGGGATGAAGCAGATCTTTTATCTGAACCTGGGCGAGCCCTTTCTTTCGCCGACCATTGGCCAGGAGCTGCCGCTGTTACGAAGGAAAAATCCCGATTGCCGGATCGTCACCTCCACGAATGGCGTGCTGTTGAACACGGACGCCAAGCGCGAGGCGGCCTTGAATTTCAGCCACATTTTTTTCTCCGTGCATGGCGTCACCGATGCCATGTCCGAGAAATACATGCATCGCGGCAGTTTCACGAAAGCGTATGCCGCGATGCAAGCGATGGCGGAATACCGGAACGCGCGGGGTTTGGCGCAACCCATCCTCGAGTGGAAATATCTGCTCTTCAATTGGAATGATCATCCGCAGCATATCGCGCGCGCCATCGAAATGGCCCGAGCGGCAAAGCTGGATTTTATTTCGTTCTGGCCGACGAACAATCCGTTCTACGGGATCTCGTGGCGCTGGCAGCTCGGGAGGCTGAAGCACGTGGGGGTGGCGAGTTGGAAAGGACGCGAAGTGGATTTGCGTGCCGAAGGCCAACGCGGCACCGCCACCCATCCGTTTCTCGCCGCGCCGGCGATTTGAAGGCGAGCCGCACTGAGCCCGTGCCATGGCGACCGCATCGGGCCGGAGCGGTCGTTGAAGTCGCGGACGAAAACGCCGAGCTCGAGCGAAGGAAGTTATGGCGCAGCGGTCGAATCCCGGGGACGGGAAAACCGGCCGGGCCGCCTGCAATAATCCCACTTTCCTTGCCGGGCGAATCGTGTTAATTGAGGGCATGAAATCGAACTTGATTCGCCCGATCACGATATTGTCCGCACTCCTGGTAACCGCCACCGGCCTGTTGGCGGCCGCCCCCGGCGCCGCTGTTGGCACCGGGCCAAGTTTCAAAGGACCGCTTGGCTTGCAGCTCTACAGTCTGCGCGAGCAATTCAAGAAGGACGTGCCGGGCACGTTTAACGTGGTGCGTGATTTGGGTTTCCACGACGTCGAACTAGCCGGCACGTACGGCAAGACGCCGGAAGAATTCAAGGCCTTGCTCGCGGCGAATGGCCTGAAGGGCGTGGCGGGACATTTCGGATTTGAACGGTTCCGCGATGACCCCGAAGGGGTGGCCAAGGAAGCCAAAGCCCTCGGGCTGGAATATGCCGGCCTCGCCTGGGTGCCGCATACCGGGCCCTTCACGGAGGCGACGGCGCACGAAACGGCCAAGGTTTTTAACCACGCGGGCGAAGTGCTGGCCAAGCAAGGCATCAAGTTCTACTACCACAATCACGGTTACGAATTTGAGCCGCACGGCGACGGCACACTCTTCGACCTGCTTGTCGCAGAGACCAAACCGGAGTTCGTCAGTTTTCAGATGGACGTGATGTGGACGGTGTTTCCAGGTCAGGACCCGGTCAAGTTGATGAAAAAATACGGCCCTCGCTGGGCGTTGATGCACGTAAAGGATTTGAAGAAAGGGGTGGCCACCGGCTCGCTGTCGGGCGGCACGGATACGAAAAACGACGTGGTGGTAGGCACGGGACAAGTGGATTGGCCGGCGCTGCTGCGGGCATCGAAGCAGGCCGGGGTAAAATATTATTTCATCGAGGACGAGTCGCCGTCGGTGCTCGAACAGCTTCCGCAGACGTTGAAGTTTCTGGAACAGGTGAAGTTTTGATTCCACGATAACTTTGCCACCCTTTCCTTTCGCTAGCCTGATTCAAGGGCAAACCGCCGCCACGGGGGGCCGGACTTTCGGACGGGCGACCGCGGAAGGCCACGGGCAAGACGCAGGAGTCGAGGGCGCTGAATCTGCGGCGGGCCGGTTTGGATTGGCGGATGTTGGCCCATAGCTAAATGGAAAAGAGCTTTCTCGCCGCCGCCGCCTGGTGTTGAATCCCTGCATGCATCAGACGCATCCACTGACCACGACCACGTTTGACTTGCCCGGTTATCGGGCGACGAAATCATGGGGCGTCGTGCGCGGGATCGTCGTGCGCTCGCGTTCCATCATCGGCAATATCGGGGCCAACATTCAAAGCCTCTTCGGCGGCAACATCACGCTCTACACGGAACTCTGTGAACGGGCGCGCGAGGACGCCTTCAATCAGATGCTCGCGCACGCCGGACGACTGGGCGCGAATGCCGTGGTCGGCGTGCGCTACGACGCCACGGAAATTGGCAATGGCATCACGGAGGTGATTTGTTACGGCACGGCGGTGTCGGTGGAGCCGCTGGCTTGATGACTTTTCCGTCCAGGAGGAATTCGCTCAATGACTGACCCACGGGCAGGGGAACGCGGTAATGCCGGGCGCCGGAGTTTGCGGTCGGGAGCCAGGCGCGCCGACCCCGGGTACGACCGCGCGGCCGCGAGCCAGACGGTGGAGACCGGCGGACGCCGGTGCTTGCCATGAAACCCCTGAGCGCGGGGAGTATTTCGGCCCGCCTGTTGGGCAAGCTGGCCTGGGCCGTGATTCACCGCCGCCAGTGGTTTTTCTGGCCGCAGATCATCCTGTTCGGACTCAGCATTCTCTACACGGTCAAGTTTCTGGAGTTCCGGACCAACCGCAATGATCTGGTCGGCAGCGGCAAGAAATATCACCAGAATTTTCTCCAGTTCAAAAAGGAATTTCCCACCCAGGATGATCTGGTGGTGGTGGTGGAGAGTGAAAACGGCGAAAAGAACCGGCAGTTTGTTGAACGGATTGGCGCGAAGTTGGAGGCGGAAACGAACCTCTTCATGCACGTCTTTTACAAGGGCGACCTGAAGATGCTCGGCTCGAAGGCGCTCTTGTTCGTGCCGGAACCCGACCTGCTCCAGCTGAGGAAAAAACTGAACGACTATCTGCCGTTCATCGATCCCTTCACGCACACGACGAATCTGGTGTCGTTGTTCGACATGATCAACACGCAGTTCCGCACGGCCAAACGGGAACGGAACGCGGAGACCGAATCGCTCATTCGGGCGATTCCCGCGCTCGAGCGCATCGTGACGCAAGCCACGGCGAGTTTGCGGCGCGACGGCGCCCCCCCATCGCCGGGGGTGTTTGCCTTGTTCGCCGCCGGGCCGGAGGCGGAACGGAGCGTTTATATCACCTTTGCCCGGGGGCAGATTTATCTGGTCACGGCGCAGGCCGTGACGGAGGAAAAAAACAGTGCCGCCGTGCTGCGCCTACGCCAGTTGGTCGAGGAAACGCGGGCGGAGGTACCCGGCATCAACGTGGGTATCACCGGCGAACCGGTGCTGGTCCACGATGAAATGAAGCAGTCGCAGAGCGACACCACCGTGGCGAGCATCGTCTCGCTGATCGTCTGTGCGCTGATCTTCATCTACGGGTACAATCAGACCGGCCGGCCGCTGAAGGCCACCCTTTGTCTGGTGGTGGGGCTGGCGTACACGATGGCCTTCACCACGGCGGTCGTGGGCCATTTGAACATTCTGACGGTCACGTTTGTTCCCATCCTGATTGGACTGGCGATTGATTTCGGCGTGCATCTGGTTACGCGGTATGAGGAGGAATTGTATCACGGCAAGAGCGATGCCGAGGCGATGACCACGGCGCTGGTGTTTACTGGGCAGGGGATTTTTACGGGGGCGTTTACGACGGCGGGGGCGTTTCTGGCCATGGGCTTTACGGACTTCAAGGGCATTCAAGAGATGGGTATCATTTGCGGCGGTGGCTTGCTGGTCTGTCTGGTGCCGATGATGACGTTGCTGCCAGTGCTGCTGTTGCGCGGGCGGCAAAACGTATTAGACCACGAATTGGCGGGCAAGGTGGACCGGCGCGAGCAAATCGAAAACCTCTGGCTGCGCCGCCCGGCGCTGGTGATCCTGGTAACGGTGGCTCTGTGCGCCGGTTCGGCGTGGAGGATGCGCCGCGTGATTTTTGATTACAACCTGCTCAACATGCAAAGCAAGGGTTTGCCGGCAGTTGAGTTTGCGAAAAAGCTCATTGATTCGACGGCGAAAGCCGGCAAGGACGGCGACACCAACGCTTCCGCCCGCACGGTTTTGTTCGCGGCGGTCGTCACCGATTCCCTGACGCAGGCGGTGGAGTTGGAACAGCGGATCCGGCAACTGCCGGCAGTGGCGGACGTGGATTCCATCGCGAAATTCCTGACGGAAAATCAGGCGGAAAAACTCCGAGTGATCGGGGAAGTCAAAAAGGATTTGTCCGCCCTGCACTTCGACGCGGCCGACCGGCAACCCGTAAACGTTCTGGAGTTAAGCCGCAGCCTTTACTCCTTGAATGGCTACATTGGCTTGGCCCGAGAGGAGGCACAGAAAGACGACGCGGCGGTGACGGCCCGCTTGACTTCCCTTTACCGGGCGATTGAGATTTTCCGCAAAGAAATGTTGCAGGGCAACCCGACGGATCTGGCGATCGTCGGCGCGCAACTCGGAAACTATCAACGCGCGCTCTTCGATGATCTGCGCTCGACCTTCGAGGCGCTCCAACATCAGGATAACCGCGAAAAGCTGCGCGTCGAAGATCTGCCGTCCGCCTTGCGAGATCGCTTCGTCGGCGTGCACGGAAAAATTTTGCTGCAGGTTTATCCCAAGGAAAATGTCTGGCAGCGGGCGCCTCAGGAAGAATTTGTCCGCCAGGTCCGAACGATTGATCCCAATGTGACGGGAACGCCAGTGCAATTGCTGGAGTACACCACTCTCCTCAAACGGAGTTACGAGGAGGCGGCCGTGTATTCCCTCATTGCGATTGCCATCCTGGTGTTCATCCATTTCCGCACCCTGGGTTCCGTGATTTTAGCATTGCTGCCGGTGGCGATTGGCTCGCTTTGGCTGGGCGGGGTGATGGGCTGGTTCAACATACCGCTGAATCCGGCGAACATCATGATGCTGCCGCTCATCATAGGCATCGGCGTGACGAATGGCATTCACATTCTGAATCGCTTTGCTGAAGAACAGACGCCCAGTATTTTGGCCAAGAGCACCGGCAAGGCCGTCCTGGTTTCCGGCCTCACCACCATTGCCGGCTTTGGCAGTCTGGCGCTGGCCAAGCATCGTGGCATCGAAAGCCTCGGCTACGTGATGGCGACGGGCGTGGCCACGTGTATGATCGCAGGTTTGACGTTTCTGCCGGCGATACTGAATCTGTTGATGCAAAAGCGAGCCCAGAAGAAAAACCGACCCAGTGCCGACAATGCATGATCGACACTGGGTCGGGAGGAACCGAGGTAAAAACCTCACGCCGAGACATGAACCTCAAGCGCGAAAACAATTTTAAATGATTCGAACTCAATGTCAATCCCCATGGTTTTGGCGTCGGACGGTCGAATCCGCCCGGGCGGTATCGTTATTCAATGGCCATTGGCGAAGTCGGCGAGTCTGCCTGTTTTTCTGGCTGACGCTCGTTTCCGGGCTCCAGGTTGGCCGTGGCGCCGACGTGGATGCTGGCCTGCTGTTCTCCCGCTACGCGTTGACGATGGAAGCGGGCGAGCGGACCGAGGCTCTCGGTCCACTGTTTTACCTTCAGCACGGCGAATCGGAAAATATTCTGGCCTTCCCGCCGATCTTTTCGCACTCGGTCCGTCCGGACACCGACTCCGAAGAGTATGATTTTTTCTATCCCCTGTTGAGCTTTGACCGCTACGGCCACGAATACCGCTGGCACCTCGGTCAATTGCTGAACTTTACCGGCGGGCATAACCAGGCCGAAGTCGCCCGCCATCAGTTCAATATTTTCCCGGTTTACATGCAGCAGCGATCCGTCGATACCAATCTGAACTATACCGCGCTGTTCCCGATCTATGGCCACCTGGTAAATCGTATCTTTCGGAGCGAGATCGATTTTGCGCTCTGGCCCCTTTACGTAAAGACGGTCCGGCGTGGTTCCGCCAGTCCGGTGCCGCTGGATGCGCAGGCCAACCTGCGGCGGCAGTTTTTGGACTCTCGCCGCGGCGATGTTACGACCTACAATTATGTTTACCCCTTCTTTCACCTACGCTACGGCGACGGGATGAAAGGTTGGCAGCTGTGGCCACTGGTGGGTCGCGAACAGAAGGAAGTCACGACGAAGACCAATGTTTGGGGCGAGGTAGAGACGACGCCGGGCTATGACAAGCGTTTCGCAGCCTGGCCCTTTTACTTCAATCAACATCGCGAACTGGGCACCACCAATCAGGAGGACCAATTGGTCGTGCTGCCGTTTTACAACCGGCTGCGCTCGCCGATGCGGGACAGTACGAGTTATCTGACTCCGATCGGCCTGACGATCACTGAGGATCGTACCCGCAAATACCACGAAGTGGGCGCCCCGTGGCCGTTCATCGTCTTCACGCGCGGCGAGGGCAAGACCGCCAACCGGGTCTGGCCTTTTTTCAGTCGCGTCCATACCGACACGCCGGAAAGCCGGTTGGACAGCAATTTCTATCTGTGGCCCCTGTACAAATTCAAAGGCATCCATGCCCCGCCGCTCGACTACAGCCGCACGCGCCTCCTGCTGTTCCTCGCTTCGCACACGATGGCGAAGAGCTCGGAGACGGGCAATTTCCGGACCCGCACGGATGTCTGGCCGTTCTTTACCCACCAACGCGACTACGACGGCAAATCCCGCCTGCAAATTTTCGCGCCCCTCGAGCCCATCCTGCCCGCGAGCAAGAGCATTGAGCGCAATTATTCGCCGCTCTGGTCGGTGTGGCGGGCGGAGAATAATCCCCAGACCGGCGCGAGCAGCCAGTCGCTGCTGTGGAATCTTTACCGCCGCGAAACTTCACCCACGTTGAAAAAAGGCTCGCTCCTGTTCGGGCTAATCCAGTATGAATCCAGCGCGGAAACCAAACGCTGGCGGTTATTTTACCTCCCGCAGTCAAAATTACAGGGTCGTCCCGATCATGTTCCAGAACATCGGTGAAATGGTGCTCCTTTTGGGGCGCACGTTGGGCGCGTTGCCATTCATTTGGCGACAGCGCGCCAAAGTCCTTGAACAGTTCTATGAGATTGGCAACGCCAGCCTGTTGATGATCTGCGTGCTGTCGTTTTTCCTGGGCGGTGTGATCGCCCTGCAAACCGGCCCGCTCCTCGCCGAGCGCGGCTTGCACAATGCCGTGGGGGGCCTCGTCGGTATCGCCATGGCCAAGGAGTTCGCGCCCATCATGATGTCCATCCTGATCGCGGGCCGCGTCGGTTCGGCCATGGCGGCGGAAATTGGCTCCATGCGCGTTTATCAAGAGATCGATGCGTTGCGCACCATGAATATCAACCCGATCCACTACCTCGTGTTGCCCCGGCTGGTGGCCCTTGCATGCGCGCTGCCGATGCTCGTCACGTTTTCGATTCTCGTCGGCTGGCTGGGCGGCGCCGTCGTGGCGTCGGTCACGGGCCAAATTGATATTCCCATCCAGTCGTTCTTTACGAACATGAAATCCGTGGTGGAAGTCAAGGATGTCGCCAACGGCGTGTTCAAGAGTTTTTGTTTCGCCTGGATTGTAGGCATTGTTTCCTGCCACCAAGGACTCATCACGCGCGGCGGTCCGCGCGGGATTGGGCGTTCGGTCACCAAGGCCGTGGTCAACTCCATCGTGTTGATCGTGATGTTCGACTACGTCCTCACGCGCATCCTACTCCACTGATGAACGCTCCGCCCAATGCTCACCAAGGTGTCGGCGTGCAAATGCGCGGCGTCCGCCGCAGTTTCGGCAAACAGGAAGTCCTCAAGGGCATCGACCTGGAAGTGCAAGCCGGGGAAATCTTCGTCCTGATGGGGCCGAGCGGCAGTGGCAAAAGTGTTTTGCTCCGCCATGTCATTGGCCTCGACGTGCCCGATGCCGGGGAAATTCTCGTCAACGGCGAATCCATCCTGACGCCCGGGGTGATGGACAAATTCCGCATGGCCATGGTATTTCAGTCCGGCGCCTTGTTCAATTCGCTCACGGTGGGCGAAAATGTCGGCCTCTATCTGAGCGAACATCAGCTCAAATCGCCGGCGGAAATCGCGCGCATCGTCGCGGAAAAACTGGCGGTGGTCGGCTTGAAAGGCACGGAGGAAAAATTTCCCAGCGAGCTTTCCGGCGGCATGAAAAAACGCGCCGCCATCGCCCGGGCCCTCATCATTGAACCGCAGTTGATTCTCTACGATGAACCCACCAGCGAGCTGGACCCGCTTTCCGCCGTCGTCATCGGCGAGGAAATCCTGACGCTCAATCAGCGCATCGGCGTCACGTCCCTGGTCGTCTCGCACGACCGCGATCTCGCTTTCGGCATTGCCCATCGCATCGCCGTGATCCATGAGGGCGAAATTCTTGCCGTCGGCTCGCCCGACGAGGTCCGGCGCAGCCATCATCCGGTCATCCGGGAGTTTCTCCATGCCGACTTTCACCGCGAAAAAACCAGCCTATGAAAAACACACTTGAAACCCGCCTCGGCCTGTTCGTGGCCTTTATCATTCTCGCCGCCTTCATCATCATGTACATCCTCGGGGGCTTTGAAAAATTCCAGCGCGGCCTGCAAGTGCACGCGCTGTTCAAAACCGCGCAGGAGTTGAAACTGGGCGACCGCGTGAAAATGGC
>JANXWY010000040.1 GCA_025350905.1 Verrucomicrobiota bacterium | reverse complement strand
CGATTAGGCGCTCGACGCCAAAAGGCCAAGAATATGGATTGGTGGAACAGCTTACGGCTGAAATCAAAGGACCCGCTGGCCCGTTGCAAGGCAATCGAAAGCCTGACCAACTCTAACAACCCGAACGCCGTCGAGTTGTTCATCGCCAGCCTCAACGACTTGGACGATGACGTCCGCCTCGCTGCCACCCGGGCCTTGGGTCAATGCAAGGATAGTCGCTCGACCGAGCCTTTGATTGCTACTTTGCAAGACTCCCACGAGGGGGTGCGTCAGGCGGCAATCCAAGCACTGGGGCGACTTGCCGATCACCGAGCTGTCAACCCGCTCATCTTAATGCTTCGCGATTCCTCTGCGGTTGTCCGGAGCACGACTGCCACCAATCTAAAAAGTTTGGGTTGGCGTCCATCGACTCAGGAAGATCAGGCTTTGTTCGCGATCGCGCTCGGCCACTCCAAAGCGGCCGCTTTTGCGGGGGAATCTGCAATCGTGCCACTCTTGGCGGAATTGAAGAATGACACAAGCTTTCAGCGGCGGGCGGCGGCGGAAGCATTGGAGCGAGTTGATGACCCTAGGAGAATACGCCCGCTCCTGGCCGCCGCCCGGGATCCAGATCCAAGCGTCCGGTTGAGCGCGATTTACGCGCTGGCCAAGGATTCCAGCGCCGAAGTGTGCACGATGCTGGTAAATACTTTTCTTGACCGCGACTCGCATGTACGCCATGCCGCGGCGGAGGTGCTCGCCAAGTGGGCAAACCCCGCCTACGTGCCTTGCTTCGTGGACCTACTTAAGGACAGTCACTTCGAAGTCCGCATCACGGCCGTTGAGTTCTTCGGCAAGCTGCGGGATCCGCAGGCGGCAGAAATCTTGTTGCCGCTCCTCCAAGACTCGGACAGCGATGTGCGCCAAGCCACCGCTTTAGCACTCGGCGCGGTCGGAAATCCACTCGTGATCGAACCTTTGATTTTGGCGCTCATTGATGAAGAACGCACGGTTCGACTGGCTGCCGAAAGGGCCCTCGAACAGATTGATGGCCGGTGGGTATTCACGGAAGCGGCCCAACGCGCAGCCGCGCAGCTCGAAGGAGGGCTTACGGACAAAAGCGATCGGGTGCGATCGGCAGCCAAGCAAGTTCTGGAGAAGTTGCGCCGCCCAGCGGAAGCCGTCTACGCCGAGTCGTAAGCGAGAATTCCGACGGCGTCGAATTCTCCGGACTCCGCGTTCTGCCTTCGAGGTAGTGAGTCGCAGTCATCGACGTGAACCCAAATCGCCCAGAGCACTAGCATTTAAGCGGTCAATTTTTCCTACTTTGTTTTCAGCCTGAACCTGCACCTGAGTGCGAATCAAGTAATAAATGCAGATCTTGATTACCTCGCAGACCACACCGCATTGACACGCACACTTCATCGATCTTTGACTCACAATTGACACATCGGGCTTCCAACGACCGGCCTTTCGAGCGGCAGCTGCTACCCGAATCGACCCGTTGATGAACCTCAAAAAAAAACGGGACGACAATGTCCAGTTATGAGGCTATCAAAATCAGCTGGGAATTGTGCTGGTTCATGTAAGGACCGGGCGAGGCGGGAATGGAACATCCACTCCGATTTGGTTGGGACCAAGAAAAGCCCACGGCTCCGTTCCGATACTATGGCTCCAAGTGTAATCGGTAATAGCGTGAATTGCCCGGCAGGAAGGTCGAGTCACTTTCCGTGTTCGTTGGTGGGGTGGCGGCAATGTTAGTTCGCACAAAACTATCGAATCCTGCCTGCAGATTAGTGGCACGTTCAAGTTGGTAGAATTTGCCAGCGACGCTCGGCCACTGAATCACAAAACTGTTCGCGGGTTCGAACGGCGGTGCCGTCAGGTGCAGGAAAGAACCAGCATTGGTTGGGTTGGTGCCAGCCTGCCATTCGGCCAGGTTGCTCGCACCGTCACGATCCGCATCGCCGCTCGGATTCGTGCCCGCCGGCTGGCCGAAATACATTTGCTCCCACCAATCCGGCAGACCATTAGCATCGGCGTCGACGGTGCGGAGTAAATTGAGCCGTCCACCCGTGCGAACGCGCCCCTGCAGCCCAGGTACGATATCCACGTTTGCCAGAATCCGTTGTATGCGTTGGGCCACAGTTTCGTCGGGGAAATTCATCGCTGCGAAAGCCACGGCGCCGGCGACGTGCGGCGTAGCCATTGAAGTGCCGTTCAGAAGCTGGTAAATCTGCGTAGGGTCCAGCCGGTTGACAACGGTGCCCGGTGTGGGGAGCAGCGCTTTGAGCACCAGCCCGTCGGCTTGGGAAATGGCGATGGCCGGAATCCAGTTGCTGGTGACTTGCAGCGTGCCGAGGAAATTCCCGTTGGTGTTATTGTAGAGGATGGCCGCGCGGGCTCCCGCCGCGATGGCGTTACTGACCTTGTCCATAAAGAACAAAGTCCCGCGTCCGATCAGTGCGATATTGTTGCGCACAGCGACCGGGAAGTTCGTGGGAAATCCAAGGCCGCAATCGTAGACCGTCGCGGTGATGCCGGTCGTGGTTCCGGAATATGTCAGCGGGTTAGCCGTGTAGGTCGTCGACCCTTGGAGCACATAGGCGATCGTCCCAGGCATGTTGGTCGGTGTGGTCGATAGGATACTCACTCCCGGAGCCCCCAGATCCACCGAGTTTGCGCCATAGTTTGAGAAACTCGCCAGCGCGTCGTTCTGGTCGGTGGCCGCAACGACAATCATATTCGCTAGCCGGTACGACGAGGGATAGTCCGGGGTAACATCAATGTTGACGCTGTTGTTGTTGGCCGCCGAGCAGTAAATGATTCCAGCGTTGCCAGCGGACTGGATGGCGGCACTTTCCAGGCTGCTGAACCCACCGCCACCAAACGACGCATTGATCGCAACCACGTTGACGCCGCGAGTCTTCATCATGGTGGCGTATTGGATCGCTTGGATGATGGTCGCGGAGCTGAAATTAGTGCCATTGTTCGACGCCTTCAATGCCATGATTTTTGCCTGATAA
Organism: Verrucomicrobiota bacterium; assembly: GCA_025350905.1. Classification (GTDB taxonomy): domain Bacteria; phylum Verrucomicrobiota; class Verrucomicrobiia; order Limisphaerales; family JADLHS01; genus JADLHS01. Next base: position 3,318 of record JANXWY010000040.1, on the reverse strand, counting down.
TCAACGCCGATCACGCCGAGCTGGTTATTTCCCGCCCCGGCAATGGTCCCCGCAACGTGCGTCCCGTGATAACCGGAGTCGGCCGGGTCCGCGATCCCGTCGGCAAAGTCGAAGCCATATTGGTCGTCCACAAAGCCGTTGCCGTCTTCATCCACACCGTTGTTCGGAATCTCTCCGGAATTGGTCCACATATTGGGGGCAAGATCCGGATGATGGTAATCCACTCCCGTGTCGATAACCGCGATTACCACCTGGTTGGTTGAGGGCCGTGCCAGACTCCACGCGCTCAGAAACTTTATGTCGTCGCCGAAGGTTCCCGCAACCCCATTGACTGGCTGGCCGGTGTTGCGCAAGCTCCACAGCTGCGGAAACAACGCATCGTTCGGGGTCGCGCTACTGACCCACCGCAGGTAATTCGGTTCCACTACGGCAACATCCGGGTCCTGCGATAGCTCCGCGATCAATGCGGCCGTCGTTCGTTGCTGCGCGCGGACCAGACCAGAATGCTGGTTCCGCTGTGCCGATAAAATGGCAAAATGCGTCGTGAATTCCAAGGCATGGGCCTGTAGGATCCGCTGGGCGGTCGCTAGGCTTGCCCCCGAGTTGAAGGTCACGAGGACCTCGCCTTCGACATACTGCGGCGCTGGTGATCCCGGCGGAGCCGCCCACATGGCATTCTGCATCAAGCAGACGAGGGCCGCCGCGTGCGGGATCAGCCGCGTGGACCACCCGTGCCTGAATCGGCGGCAGACGGTGAACAATCGAGGGGCGTCGTGGCTCATATCGGACCGGGCCTATTTGGTAGACGGGGGGCAAAGAATTCCAACATCAGAGGATGCTACCAGAAACTTGCGCAATCTGCACAAGTGTTCTTTCCGAAATGGGATCGGGATGTCAGCGGCGGAATGAAAGTGGAGGAAAGCAAGCGGGATTAGGGCGAAGGGCAGAACACTCGTTCTCCCCAATGTTCACGGTGTCAAAAAGATGGTCGGGGCGGTGAGATTCGAATCTAAAACGCCATTTTCGGCTATATTCGGTAAAAGTGGTTTCAAAGCCCGTTATTATTGTGCGAAACGACGTTTTCACGACTTTCCGCGTTCGTCGTCTGACCACCCCAAAACGAAATTTTAGTGTTAGGATTTGTTAGGATTTTTCTCATGGTTTGATGGTCAAAAAATTTCTCGGCAAGCGATTGATTTCTACAGTTGCACCGGCACGAAGCCTAGCACCGGCAAAGGGATCGAAACAAGCAGAACAATTCGCGAAAACCACCTGCAACAATATTGTGAAAGTCTAGGCGAGTCTTGAGGAAATCGGCAGTCCGCTGGCGATCAGGGAAGATTTTAGCCGACACCGGCTGGTCTAATTACGAGGGTGTAAAATACCACGCCGACAAACTTTAAAATTGGCTTTCAGATGTTCCAGGACCTCCGGCCAATGGAAAAGCACGACACTAGAAATTTTTATATAGGGCAAAAAGCCGTCGCGCTGCCAATTTTCGATTGTCCGAATCGTGACCTTCAGCTTCGCGGCCAGTTCTCCCTTGGTGAGCATTTCGTCCTGCGCAACATCATCCGTCAGAGAAGAGCGCCCCGACGAGTTTTTTGTGGGGTCGTTGCTATTCATGATGCGTGCCTTGTAATTGCCGGAGATTCAGCAATTCTTTCATCGGGGCGGAAATCAGCCCCCGCTGGCTGTTTGACTTGGCGGCCAGCACATTCTTGACTTCAGTGTTCATTTCCTTCCTTGGTTAAAGTAATGGTGACGGCGGTAATGTGGGTTTTTAGCGAGGCCGAGAACCGCCGGTCAACTGCCTTCACAAAGTTTAAGTCGCACTTCTGAATTTTTCGCGCGACGGCTTGGAGGCCACTGCCCAACAGCGTGACTTCGGCCGCGGCAAAACAGATCACCAGCTTTTCGGGTGGTGCATCGGCATTCTTTTCCAGTGCCGGATTTGGAATTGTCTCCGCATACAGCAATTGCGCGTAGGGCAGAAGATAGCTGTGTTCTTCGTCGGCATACACGTTGAGCGATGCCACGTTCGGATCAATGCCGTAACAGGGATTCTCACGCGGGCTAGATACCGATGCTTCGTCTGGGTTGGGGTTTGTGTTCATAGGATATTTTACGTGTTTGTTCGACGCGTTTACGGGGCGAAAGGGATTGCGTCATGCGCTGGCGGAATTGTTTCAGAAAACGCTGGCCACGTTGCATGACCCGCAGGATGAATTTCTGTCGGCCAAAATGCGGGATCACTTCCACCGCAGCCAACCGCTCGCTGGAATGGGTGACATGCGAACGCAACCGCTCTGTATCATCAGTGAAAATCTGGCAGCGTTCACGACCGCGCGAGATGCTGACATAGAATTGTTGCTGATGGACAGCGGCCAGCGAACGCGACGACGCCACGACCAACACTTCATCCACCGTCTTGCCCTGGGCGGCGTGCGACGTGACGGCGTAGCCGTGGGTGAACGTGCGGTAATTTTGCGGAATCACCCGGCCATCGGCCAACACTACGGAATCGCCCTGAATTGCCCGCACCTCGACCAGTTCGCCATTGATAAATCGTTTGCCGACCGTGTTGGCTTGCAGCAACAGCTTGTCGCCGGCAGCAATTTTCAACTTCCGTTTCTCCCCCACATCAAACGAGGCGATGCCTCGACCCAATGGAAGAAAACTTTCAGAGCCATCGTCACGTTGAACTTTAACCGAATCACTTTCGACCGCGACCACCGCGACCATTTCGTCTTTGGCGAAATCATCCTTCCGACGGTGAAGCCGTATCGCCATGCCGGGACGGTATTGCCGCGAATCTTGCTTTTGCGCTTCCGTCCATGACAGCGAATCAAAAACCTCAAATTCTTTTTCTTCACCGGCCAGCCGACCAGACGTTTTCATTGCGGCCCGGACTTTCTCCGTTACCGCCTCGATTTCATTCCAAGTCGGTGCGACTAGCAGTGCAGATCGGTTTTGTTCCAATGCCTTTAGATATGACTGCGCTATCTTATCATGCAGATTGTCGTTGGAAGATTCAGTGATCGCACCCATGCGTTCCAGTTGGGCGAACGCCTCCAACATCCGCTTCTGCGCCGCCAGTTCGACCGCCTTGCGATACTCGGCTTTGCGCTGGCGACGGATGCGGGTCAATTGGCCGGATTGAAAATCGGAATGTTGTTCCAGAATTCTCAGTGCATCACCACGGACAACAGAGGCGTGCTGGCCGGTGTCGCCCGAAAGAACAACGCGGGTGTCGCTCGCCAAATCAAAGAGCCGTTTCATGTCGTCAATGCCCACCGCTCCGGCTTCATCCAAAAC
>JANXWY010000016.1 GCA_025350905.1 Verrucomicrobiota bacterium | reverse complement strand
CATCGTGCCCTGTTCAAATTCGCTTGGCGGTTGTTAATGCATAACGGCCCTGGCTTTGCGCATGGGCCAGCGCGAGCGCCAGGGCATCGGCGGCGTCGGCCGCGGGGAGCTCGGGCAATTGCAAGAGCCGCTGAACCATCTTGGCCACGGCGAGTTTTTGCGCCGCGCCGTAGCCGACGATGGCTTGTTTTACTTTGCGCGGGGCGATTTCGTAAATCTCCAAGCCCGCTTCGGCAATCGCCGCCAGCGCCGCCCCGCGGGCTTCACCCATGAGGATGGCCGTCTGCAGATTCTGCGCAAAGAAAAGCCCTTCCACGGCGCAGACGGTAGGGGAATATTTCCGCAGCACATCGCGGATGGTTTGCGAAATATTCGCCAGACAACGCGAGTGCGGCCAGGCGGCGGGACAGGCGATCGTGCCGTGCGCCAGTGTTCGCGGATGGGGTTTGGCCAATTCGATCACACCGTAGCCCGTGCCGCGCAACGAAGGGTCTACGCCCAGGATAATGGTATGGGCGCTGACATTGCGGGTGGGCAGCGGCAGTACGACCGGCGAAGCGGCGCGCGGTTTGCGACCACTGACGCGCGCACTCATCTGCTGGAATTGCTGAAGGGTGATGCCCACGCAGGTCACTGTGCCAACGAAGATGCGGCGGCAAAAGGAGAAAACAGCGTGCCACTCGAATCGGGGTGCAATTAAAAGTGGGTGAGGTGGCAGGCAGTGGAACGCCGCCTTCGAGCAACAGCGGCGCGCGCGTGCTCGATCCCTGCCGCCTAAAGCCGGCGTTCCGGGCGCAGAACGTGCCGAGTCTCCCCAATGCATTGCTGACCCATCTTGAATCGCGCTCCTCGAATCGGTGGATTCCGGGGAGAGAAATCCGCAAGGCATCGCGGGGCGAAGAAAAGCTGAATTCCCTCCGGTGTTGCCAGTCAGAACCAGGGAAAGCGCCAAGCGGCGATGCGGTTGGCCGACCAGGGATCCCGGGCGTCCGGCTTTCACCGCCGGGCGGGGCCGAGTTTTTTGTTGGCTGCGGCACGGGCTTCTCGCCTAAGCTCCCGCCGTTCAAGAATGGATAACGATCCGATGATTGAAGTGGTCAAGTTGACCAAGCGTTACGCCGGTCACACGGCGCTGGCGGATATTTCCTTCACCGTCGGGCGCGGGGAGATCGTGGGCTTGCTCGGTGACAATGGCGCCGGCAAGAGTACGACGATGCGGATTCTTTCCGGTTTCCTCCCGGCCACGTCCGGCACGGCGCGCATTGCCGGGCGGGATGTGTTTTACGATTCGAGGGAAGTTCGTCGCCGCATCGGGTTCATGCCGGAGAACAATCCACTGCACACCGAAATGCGCGTGCGCGAATACCTTAAATTTCGTGCGCGGCTCAAGGGCCTCAGTTGGGCCCGTTCCCGCGCCCGGGTGGATACCGTGCTGGCCCAGTGCAGCCTCACGGAAGTGAGCCAGCGCATCATCGGTCAGTTATCGAAGGGCTACCGGCAACGGGTCGGACTGGCGGATGCGCTGGTGCATGAACCCGAGCTGATCATTCTGGATGAGCCGACCATCGGTCTGGACCCGCATCAGATCCGATCCGTCCGGCAATTGATCAAGAGCCTCGCCGGCTCGCACACGGTGCTCATCTCCACGCACATTTTGTCCGAAGCGGAGATGATGTGTAATCGCATGATGATCATGTTGGGCGGTCGCATCCTCGCCGCCGACACGCCGGATAATCTGCAGAACCTGATGGCGGGCCGGGGCCAGGTGATTGCGGAAATCGCCGCCCCGGTGACGGAACTCAACGCGAGCTTGGCGGCGTTGGCCAACGTGGAAACGTTCGACGTCTCGCCGGCGGAGGGGGATTTCCACCGGTGCGCCATGACGCCCCGGACTGGCTGCGATGTGCGCCCGGAGATTTTTTCGCTGACCCGGGAGCGCGGTTGGGCGTTGCGGGAGTTGACGCGCAGCCGCAATTCGCTCGAAGACATTTACATGCAAGTCACGAAGCCCAAAGAAGAGGAGGAAGGGTGAGGGTAAATAAAAATTCAAAATTAAGAATTAAAAATTATTTCGCATTTGGCATTGTTAATTCTCCGGCGCCCGGCGGGTTTTTAATTTTGAATTTTGAATTTTTAATTGGCCGTGCCGGGAGGACCGCCTGATGCAGGTGTTCTTCACCCTGACCCGCCGCGAGTTGGCCACGTATTTCGTGTCCCTCACCGGTTACGTGATTATTGCGGCGGCGACTCTGCTCGTGGGCACGAGTTTCGTGGTGCTGCTGCGCAATATGGGGAATGAGTCCTCCCCCATGCCGATCACCGAAATTTTTTATCTCACTCCGTTTTTTTGGATCATCCTCCTCCTCGCGACGCCGGTGATCACCATGCGCCTGTTTGCCTTGGAAAAATATTCCGGCACGTATGAAACGCTCATGACCACGCCGGTGAGCGATGTGCAGGTGGTGAGCGCGAAGTTCACCGCGGCCTGGTTGTTTTATCTCGTGATGTGGCTGCCCATGCTCGCCTGCCTTTATGTCGTGCAGCATTACGCGCGGCAATCCGGCGCCTTGGAGCCCGGCACCGTCGGGGGGATGTATCTGGGCATCGCCCTGGTCGGCGCGCTGTTTTTGTCCCTCGGCTGCCTGGCGTCCGCGCTCACGAGCAGTCAGATGGTGGCCGCGATGGTGTCCCTGACCCTGGGGGTGGGCTTGTTCACGCTCGCGTTTCTGCCCGAGCGCCTCGAAACCGGCACGCACTGGCAGGCGCAGGTGCTGGCCAGCTTTGCGCTGTTTCGCCAGTTGCACGATTTTGCGCGCGGCGTGGTGGATACGCGGTCCGTGGTGTTTTTTCTGAGCCTGACCTTTTTCTTTTTGTTCCTGACGTTGCGCGCCGTGGAAAGCCGGCGGTGGAAATAACATGGCCCTCGAACCCAAACCCAGTTTTTCCCGGCACCGCAAGTGGCGTTTTGGTCTCGACGTGGGGCTGCGCACGGCGGCGGTCCTGGCGGTGGTGGTCATGGTGAATTATCTGGGCAACCGGTTTTACCACCGCCAGTTCCTGAGCGAGCAGACCCGGATCCACCTTTCCCCGCGCACGCTCAGTGTGGTGAACGCGATCACCAACCCGGTCAAAGTAACACTCTATTACGACAAGGAAGACCGGCTCTACGCGGACATTCTGGCTTTGCTCAATGAATATCGGAACCTGAATCCGCGCCTGCAGATTGCCACGGTGGATTACCGGTGGGACGCGGCCGAAGCCCAGCGGGTCAAGAAAGTCTACAAACTTCCGGAAGCGGTCGATGCGAGTGAGAAGAGTGAAACCAAGAACGACAAGAATTTCGTGATCTTCGACAGTGCCGGCCGGCAGAAGGTCGTGAACGGCAATGCGCTAGCCGACTTCAAACTGGAGCAGACGGCCAATACCCCGGAGAGCAAAGGGCTCGAATTCTCCCGCAAACTCACCGCCTTTCATGGCGAGAAGATGTTCACGGCCTGCCTGCTGGCGATCTCCAACCCCAAGCCGTTCAAGGCCTACGTCCTGCAAGGCCACGGCGAACACAATCTCGAGAGCGGCGACGAAGTGACGGGCTATCTCAATTTTAAGCTGCTGCTCCAACGTAACTACATCCAGCCCGAGCCGCTTTATCTGACCGGCACCAACGGCGTACCGGCGGACTGCCAGCTCCTCGTCATCCCCGGCTCGCGCACCCCCATCCCGGAAGCCGCCTTGGACCAGATCGAACAATATCTCAGCGATGGTGGGCGCTTGTTCGCGCTGTTCAACGCCCTTCCCGATCGGCCAACCGGTCTGGAAAAAATTCTATTTACGCGCTGGGACGTTCTCGTGGGGAGCAGCAGCGTTCGCGATCCGGATCATTCCGCCTATCGGCCCCGGGGCGGGGGCGAACCTGTGGACGTGGTCGTGGGCGCCTTCTCCCAACATCCCACGGTGCGGGCCCTGGCCACCTACAACTTGGATTTCATCCAGCCGCGTCCGATCACCCCGATCAATGCGCGCGACAAAGCCGCGGAGGCGCCGAAGGTCGAAGTCATCATCGCCACGGAAAAAACCGCCACGCTGACCGGAGATCCCACCCGGAAAGCGCGGCAGTATCCGCTGGCTGTGGCCGTGGAAAAGGCGGCGCCGTTGGGCGTCGCACCCGCCCGGGGCTCAACGCGGATGATCCTGGTGGGCGACTCACTCTTTCTAAGCAATGAGTGGATCAAGCATTTTGCCAACGCTGATTTTGCTGAATACGCGGTCAACTGGTTGTTGGACCGGCCCCAGCTCACGACCGGGATTGGCCCGAGCCAGTTCACGGAATTCCGGGTCCTGCTAACCGCCGAGCAGTTGAAGACCATGCAATGGCTGCTCCTGGCGGCCTTGCCCGGCGGCGTGTTGTTGCTCGGTGGCCTCGTCTGGATGCGCCGGCAAAAATAGCAGGGTGAAACCTGGCAAAAGATGAACGATGAATCGCGAATGACGAAAGCCGCCCGAAATCCAAGTCCCGAATCCAGCGGTCGATCCCGGTTTAATGCTCCGGGCTGGGTTAACCTGCGAGCCTTCGTCAGGGGGCTTGCCGCATTCGTCCACCATTTTCGCTCCCTCGCCGCATGAATTCAAAAAGCACATTGATCTGGCTTGGCCTGGCGTTGGTGCTGGCCGCGGTCATTTTTGGCCTGGAGAAATTCGGGCAGGTGCCCGTGGTCGTCCCCGTCTCGCTGCTCGCGGATCTCAAGCCGGCGGCCGTCACGAGCATGCAGGTAACCTTGGGGGACGGGACGGCGCTGCGGGCGGAACGTTCGAATGACGTTTGGCAACTCACGAGTCCGATCGCTTACCCGGCGCAGGTCGCCAGCATCGAAGGCTTGCTCGACGTCCTCGAACATCTCACGCCCGCCACAATTATTCCGCCCACGGAAGTTCGGCAGCGCCCGAACGCCGACGAAGAATTTGGCTTCGTCAATCCCTCGGCCACGCTCACCCTCTTGAGCGGCAAAGGCCGGCGCCTGCTGATGAAGATTGGCGCCCGCACGGCTCCGGGGGATCAGGTGTATGTGCAAGTGGTCGGCGTCGAGGGCGTCTATGTCATGGACGCGGATTTATTGCGGGCCCTGCCGCGCAAGCTGGACGACTGGCGCGATACCGCCCTAATAAATTTGAATGGACTGGTCTTTGATCAGCTGACCGTTTCCAACGCGACCGCGGTGCTGGAGTTGCAATTCGACCCGGCCCAGACCCTGTGGCAATTGACGCGCCCGGTGGCCGCCCGCGCCAACAACGCGCGGCTGTACGAGTCGCTGCAAAAGCTCCAGACCTTGCGCGTGACCCGATTTGTGACCGACGATCCCAAGGCGGACGCCGACGCGTTCGGGCTGCAAACGCCCGCGCTGGAATTGACGTTTGCCCAGCGCACGAACGTGGCGACCCGCTTGCAATTCGGCAAGAGTCCGACCAACGACAGCACGCTGGTCTTCGCCCGCCGCGCCGGCTTTGCGACGATCGTCACTGTGCCGCGCAACTTGCTGGAGCCCTGGCAGGGGGCTTTCAACCAGTTTCGGGAACCACACCTCGTCGCGCTGGGCACCAACGTGACGCAACTTGAGATCCGCAGCGCCGAGCCTTTCACGCTGCAACGCCATCCCACCAATGGTTGGCGCGTCGTCGGTCAGGAACTGCCGGTGGATGCCGGATTGGTCGAGGACCTGATCGCCGCCCTCAACCGCTTGGAGATCGTCCAGTTCAAGGATTCCATCACGGAGCCCGATCTGCCCACCTACGGGCTAACCAACCCCGTACGGCAGATCGTCGTGAGTGCCGCGGGCGCGGGCACCAACAACGGCGTTGACGTCGTCCTCGCCACGCTCACTTTTGGCGGCACGAATGCCGGAAATATTTTCGTCCGCCGCGCCGATGAGAATCCTGTCTATGCCGTCCCGTGGGCGGATTTTCAGCGACTGCCCGTCGCCGCCTGGCAATTGCGCGCGCGGCCGCTTTGGAATTTCGCGAGTGGCGACGTGACCCGGATTGTGGTCCAGCAAGGGGACCGGCGTCGGGAGTTGCTGCATGCGGGCACCAACGCCTGGGTGCTGGCGCCCGGGTCGTCCGGCGCGCTGAATGGCGTGCTCATGGCCGCGATCGAGGAAACCACGCATCGCTTTGGGAATCTGGCCGCCACCGCCTGGGCCGGGCGGGGGGAGGAGGATCGCGCCCGCCTGGGCATGGGGGCGAGCGGGCTCGGGTTGACCTTCGAACTGAAAACCGGCGCCAAGTATCAGATCGAGTTTGGCGGCAAGTCGCCGGAGAATTATCCGTACGCCACCGTCAAATTGGATGGGCAAACCTGGGTCTTTGAAGCGTCCCTCGCGTTGTACGAACTGGCGCTGTATTGTCTGGCCCCGCCCCCTAGCGTGCCTTGATATGGCGACCGTCGCTCGCCGCCGCTTCTGGCGCATCTGCCGTATTTATTTCCGCCGGTTCCGCATCTCCATCTGGTGCGTGATCCTGGTCCTGCTCAGTTCCCTGCTGTATCTGAACCAGGTGGGTTTGCCGGATTTTATCAAGCGTCCGTTGGTGAACAAGCTGCGCGAGCACGGTGTGGCGCTGGAGTTTGCCCGGCTGCAACTGAACTGGACGGATGGTTTTGTCGCGAACAATGTGAGTTTCGGTTCGATGCACGACCCCGCCGCGCCGCAATTGATTGCCGCCAAGGTCCAGATCAAACTCCTGCTGGCGCCCTTGCTGCACGGTGAGCTGCAGGTGGATTCGCTGGGGCTGTCGGGCGGCCGCCTCCAATGGGTTTCGGCGGTTTCCAACGCGCCGCTCCGCGCCCTCAATGTCGAAAATATTGAGGCCCGGCTGCGGCTGTTGCCCGGGGATCAGTGGCGGCTGGATGATCTGCAAGCCCATTTTGCCGGAGCAGACATTCTGGTGTCCGCCAGCATCAGCAACGCCACAGCGGTGCGGGACTGGGATTTACTCAAGGGCCAGGGCCCCTCCCCGGCCACCCGCTGGCCGGAGCGGTTGCAACGGTTGTCCGACACGTTGGAATCCATTGCGTTCGCCACCCCACCGGAATTGCGCCTCGTCGTCGAAGGGGACGCGCGCAACCTCCAGAGTTTCAGCGCGCACCTCAATCTGAATGCCGCGCACGCGGACACGCCCTGGGGCAAAGCGGAAACCGTCAGTTTTAACTCGCGCCTGTTTCCCGCCGCCAGCAACGAGCTTTCGCGCGTCGATATCATGCTCACGGCCGCCAGCGCCCAAACCCGGTGGGCCAACACCACGAACCTGGACCTGCAGCTTCGCCTCCTCTCGCTGGTGACGCACCCGGAGTTGGTGGACGCAACGCTCACGTTGCGCGCGAACGCCGCCGAAACTCCGTGGGCCAAGGTCGGTCAAACCCAGCTCAAGGCGCGTTGGGTTCATGCCGTGACCAACCCAATCCCGGAATCGGGCCAGGTGGAATTCGAAACCGACCTGGCCATCACCCGTTGGGCCCGCGCCGCCCGGGTGCAATTCACCGGCGACCTCACGCCTGCCTCTCACGCGCTTGCGCCGGACGCATCGCTGGCTGGGTGGACCAATCTGCTGCCTTATCAAATCGAATGGTCGGCGGGGGTTGGCGCGCTGGAAGTTTCCGGGTTGGATGCGGCGGAAATTCTGTGCGCCGGTCACTGGCACGCGCCCAACCTGGCGCTCACCCAGTTGCACGCCAGGCTTTATCGCGGGGACCTCGACGCGACC
>JANXWY010000007.1 GCA_025350905.1 Verrucomicrobiota bacterium | reverse complement strand
GTCCGCGACCAGCCGCAGCACGCAGCTAGGCCAGAACGGCTGGGGTTTTTCAACGTGCTGCGGCTGATCGAGAACGACACAGCCGCGCTCCGGTTCAAAATGGGAATTGCTGAATTCGCGGTGGATTCCTTGAATGATCTGCGAGCGAATTGCATTGACCATTGTTCGCATTTTGCGGTTTAGTTTCGCCATACCCAACAAGGGTCGTATCGCTAGAATACGATTTTGTACTTGGGGGGCTGTAACATGAAAAACTCAATTGCATTCCGCAGGCAATGCTTAGCGGTGGTTGCGATGCCTCTCGCAATATTTTCCTCTCCATTTGTGCGCGATGTGGCGGCCGATTGTGTGGCCCCGCCCGCGGGGTTGGTGAGTTGGTGGCGCGGCGCGGCCAACGCGCTGGATCAGGTGGGCCCGATTCCCGGAACGTTGGTAGGCAACACAACTTACGGGCCGGGCTGGGTCGGCCAAGGTTTCGCGTTCGACGGCAACGCCGATGCCGTAAATCTGGGAAACCCGGCCAGCCTGCAAATGCAGAATTTCACCATCGAAGCATGGATCAAGCGAGCCAACCCAACGCGGGCAACCCTGGACCCCTTTAACATCAACGGTTGTATCTTTTCGTACGGCCATAACGGTTATGGCTTCACGTTGTTGGATGATGGCCGGTTGGACATTACGCAAGTGGATATCGGCGGGGTGTTCTCGTCCGCGCTCCGGATCACGGACACGAATTATCATCATGTCGCCTTGACCAAATCTAACGGCACCGTCCGATTTTACATTGATGGCGTAGGCGAAACCGCGGCGACCTACAATCCGGGCTTTACTTTTACGACTCCGGCGACGATCGGCGCGCGGGGTGACGATCTGAGCGCCGGTTTTTGGGGCTGCATTGACGAATTATCAATTTACGATCGCGCGCTTAACGCCGCCGAGCTTCAGTCCATTTTCGCTGCTGCGAATGCCGGAAAGTGCGTCGCGGGAACCTTGGCATGTGCGCCCGCGCCCTCGGGTTTGGTCAGTTGGTGGGCAGCGGAAGGGAGTGCGAGCGACCGCGCGGGTACCAACCATGGCGCGTTCATCAACGGGGACGCCTTCGCTCCGGGCGAGGTGGGGCAAGCATTCAATTTTTGGGGAACGAACCACATCGAGGTGCCGGCGGCGGCCAACTTGAATGTGCAAAGCTTCACGATCGAAGCGTGGATTTTTCCTGAAGCTGTCGGCATCACCAAACCCCTCGTGGAGTATGCGACCGCGACCGGCTATCCCGGGGTTCATCTCTGGCTCAGCGTTCCCGCCGACGGAAGCCCTGGAGTCACGCCGGGCAGTCTGTATGCAAACATCGGGTCCATCTTTGGGCCTTATCACTTCGGAACCGCTGGCGGGGTCATCGCCGCCGGGCAGTGGGCCCACGTTGCTTTGACCTTTGACCAGCCATCGGGGGTGGCGCAGCTGTTTGTCAACGGAACGAATCTGGCCACTCTGAACATGGGAGACATCACCCCGGAGACGGCTCTTCCGCTAAACCTGGGCTATCGTCCGGCGGGAAGCCCCGTCACGGAGAACGCGGGCTATCACTTCGTGGGTAAGATGGACGAGGTGAGCGTTTACAGCCGGGCGCTCCCCAATGCCGAGATTCAAGCCATTTACAGCGCCGGCATCGCGGGCAAGTGCCCGCCGTCAACGGGGTGTGTGCCGGCCCCAGCCGGTTTGGTCAGTTGGTGGCGCGGCGAACTCAACGCACTGGATCAAGCCGGGACGAACAACGGAACGCTGGCTGGCAATGCGACCTACGTAGAGGGTCGGGTGGGGCAGGGATTTGGGTTGGACGGCGTTGGCGATGGGATTTTGTGCGGAAATCCCGCGAGCTTGCAATTGCAGGACTTTACCGTTGAAACTTGGATCAAGCGGTCCAGCACCGTCGTGGCTTCATTCGACAATTCGGGCGCGGTGATTTTTGGTTACGGCAGCGGCGGCTATGCGTTGGGGATACTGGATAACGGCACCCCGTACCTGACCCGAGTCGAGGTCGACAACGTCATGCCAAACACGACGATCACCGATACCAACCTGCACCATTTGGCGGTGACCAAATCGGGTGCGAATGTAGTCTTCTACGTCGACGGGGTTTCCTATTTGGTGCCCCCGTACCACACGACTTATACCTTTGCTACGCCGGCGGCCATCGGCGTTCGAGGCGACACCGTGGCCAACGGTTTTTTCGGCACCATTGATGAGCTGGCAGTTTACGATCGCCCTCTATCCCCCGGGGAGATTCAGTCGATTTATTTCGCCGGGAGCAACGGGAAGTGCCTGGCCAGTACGCAACCCTTCATCATTTCACAACCGGTAACGCAAGCCATAACCATCGGCGAAAACGCCACCTTTGACGTGGTGGCTTCGGGTGCCGGGCCTTTGAGCTATCAGTGGCGGCTAAACGCTACGAATATCGCCGGCGCTACCGCCGCTTCCTTGCTACTGACGAACGTGCAACTCGCCGCCTCCGGGGTTTATTCGGTCGTGATTTCAAACAGTTTCGGGACGTTGACGAGTTCGAATGCGGTTCTCGCCGTCAGTCCGCCGGCGCCGTGCTTTACGCCGCCATCGGGTCTGATCAGTTGGTGGCGGGGTGAGGGCGACGCCTTGGATGAAGTTGGCGCGAACCATGGGACCCCTGCCAGCAACACGAGTTTTGGGGCCGGCCGGGTCCACCAGGCATTTGTTTTTGATGGCAGCGGGGGCGGGGTCGCGTTGGGCAATCCGCTGAGCCTCCAATTGCAGGACTTCACCATTGAGGCTTGGCTCAAACGGGCCAGCACCACCCAGGCCTCGCTGGCCCCAAGTGGGGGTGGGATATTTGGGTACGGTTACGGCGGATACATTCTGGGGATGCTGGATGACGGCACCTTGTTCCTCAGCCGGGTGGGGATTGACAATGTGATGCCCAACACGGCCATCACCGACACGAACCTGCACCACGTGGCGGTGACCAAACTGGGCGCGAACGTTGTCTTCTATGTCGATGGGGTTGCCTACTCGGTGCCGCCGTACAACACGAGTTATACCTTCGCCACGCCGGCCGCCATCGGCGCCCGGGGCGATACTTTGGGCAACAGCTTCCTGGGGACTATTGATGAAGTGAGTGTCTATAACCGGCCGCTTTCAGGGGCGGAAATTCAGGGAATTTTCGCTGCCGGCGGCTCTGGGAAGTGCGTGGTTTCGTTTCCGGCCTTCATCGTGACGCCGCCCGCGAATGTGTCGGTACTCCTGGGGGCGAGTACGACCTTCAGTGTCGCGGCCGGGGGTACGCCCCCGTTCAGTTATCAATGGCGCTTCAACGGCACCAGTATCCCCGACGCGACCAATGCCACGTTGACCTTGACGAATGTGCAAGCCAGCCAAGCGGGCCCTTATGCCGTCACGGTGGCCAACGCGGCT
>JANXWY010000006.1 GCA_025350905.1 Verrucomicrobiota bacterium | reverse complement strand
AGCCGCGTTGGCCACCGTGACGGCATAAGGGCCCGCTTGGCTGGCTTGCACATTCGTCAAGGTCAACGTGGCATTGGTCGCGTCGGGGATACTGGTGCCGTTGAAGCGCCATTGATAACTGAACGGGGGCGTACCCCCGGCGGCGACGCTGAAGGTCGTACTCGCCCCCAGGAGCACCGACACATTCGCGGGCGGCGTCACGATGAAGGCCGGAAACGAAACCACGCATTTCCCGGAGCCGCCGGCATGATAAAGAGTTAAAATTTCCGAGGCGGACAGCGAGCGGTTATAGATGCTCACCTCATCAATGGTCCCCAGAAAACTGACATCAAAGGTGTCGCCTCGGGCGCCAATCGCTGCTGCCGTGGAAAATGTAAAACCCGGATCATATGCCGCCGCAGGATACGCCACGCCATCCACGTAGAAGACCACCGCGCCTCCCACCTTGGTCACGGCCACATGGTGGAAATTCACGTCCGTTATGCTGACGCTGGAACTGACCGCGTCGATGCCTACCCGGGTGAGGGTAGGGGTCCCGTTCGCATCCAGATAAAGTCCATAACCACCCGTGCCGTATCCGAAGAGGATCCCGAGGCCGTAACTGCCGTACGAAACAACCGACGTACTGCCGCGTTTAATCCAAGCTTCAATGGTGAAATCTTGCAGTTGCAGGCCGATAGGATTGCCTACCGACACGGCATCGCCGTCGCCGTCAAAGACGAAGCCTTGACCGACGCGACCGGTGCCGTAGATCGCATTCCCGGTGAGCGTCCCATTGTTCGCTCCGACTTGGTCCAGTGCGATGCCCTCCCCCCGCCACCAGCTGACCAATCCCACCGGCGGGGTGGCACACGCCGCCAACGCGTTGACCGTCAGGACCGCATTTGAACTCGTCGCGGTGCCAGCGGAATTGGAAACCACCACCGAATAAACCCCGGCCGCGGCAAGTTGCACGTTGGTCAGCACCAGCGAATCGGCGGTTGCTCCGGTGAGATTCGTATTGTTTAGCCGCCACTGGTAGCCTAACGGGTTCGAACCCGAGGCCGTAACGAGGAAGGTTGCGGTGTCACCGATCGTCACGGTTTGCATGGCGGGTTGAGTCGTGATGAGCGGCGGCGTTGCGGTGTGGCACTTGCCCAAGTTCCCAGCATTGAAGAGCGTCTGAATCTCATTCGTTGCCAGGGCGCGGTTGTAAATCGAAACTTCATCCAGCAAACCTGAGTAATATCCCTGGTTGGCGCTGGCCGCACCCCGCTCACCCAACCACGTTGACGGACAAGAGGAATTTAAGCTGGTCAATCCCGAGCGGACCAGCACCCCGTTTACGAAGAGGCTGGGTCGGCGGTTGGAATACACGACGGCGATGTGCGTCCAGCCAACCATCGGCGCATCAAAGACCAAGAGTGCCGGCAAGTAATTGGGCGCGTGCTCGAAGACACTCACCCCGTTTGTGCCCACCGAGATACCCGCCCCCACCGGCCCCCCAGCCAGACCTTGATACGGGAAAATGGCATAACGCTGGTTGCCATCGCCGTAAATCCCCGAAGTATCTTCGGGCGTGCTGGCCCGCCCGGCCGTTGGCCAAGCCCAAAATTCCATAGTGTAAGTATCCAGAACATTGGTGAGTCCCCACTGAGGGTTGGTTATACTTTCGTTGACGCCATTAAAGCTGAATGCTTGCCCCACCTTGCCCGGAGCAAAGGTCGTCCCGCCGTATAGTGAGCCGTTCAAGTTGCCGATGCTGTCGTCGGCATTGGCTTCCGCTGCCCACCAGTTGATCAGCCCCGCAGGGTTGGGCGTGCAGGTCGGCGCCACCGATCCACACTTGCCAAAACCACCGGCGTTATAAATAGCTTGGATTTCATTGGCGGCGAGGGCGCGATTGTAAACACTCACTTCGTCCACGGTGCCGTAGAACGAGTAGAAGTAACCGAGACCGCCGATGAAGGCGTTATCGAAAAATGTGAATCCCGGATCATACGCCGCCGCTGGATACGCCACGCCGTCCACGTAGAACACCACCGTGCTGCTCACTTTGGTCACCGCCACATGGTGCAGATTCGTGTCCGTGATCGTGACCCCGGGCTTGACCTCGTTGATGCCAATCTTGCTCAGCGTCGGAGTTCCGCTGGGATCCAGGTAGAGGCCATATCCTCCGTTATTGAAGCCAAAAATGTGGCCATTGCCATTGCCATTGAGCGAAACGACCGACGCGCTGGTGCGGCGGATCCAGGTTTCGATGGTCAAATCCTGCAGGTGCAAGTTCCCCGGGTTGCCGAGTTGCACCACCGCTCCGTTGCCGTCGAACACGAAGCCCTGACCCACCCGGGCCGGGCCATAGGCCGCGTTGCCGGCGAGCGTCCCGTTGTTGGTCCCGGCTTGATCCAGCGCGTTAGCCTCCCCGGGCCACCAACCGACCAAACCCGCGGGCACGGGTGCGCAGGCCGTCGGCGGAACGGACACACATTTACCGGAACTGCCAGCCGTGTAGATCGCTTGGATTTCGTTGGTTGCCAGAGCGCGGCTGTAAACGCTCAATTCATCGATCGTACCCAAAAAGCTATTGTCCAGATTGTCGCCCCGCGCCCCAATCGCGGCGACCGTCGAGAATGTGAAGCCAGGATCGTACGCCGCCGCGGGATACGCCATTCCGTCCACATAAACCACGACCACGCTTCCCGTCTTGGTCACCGCCACATGGTGCAGATTCGTGTCCGTGATCGCCACGCCGGGGGCGACCGCATCATATCCCACCCGGGTCAGCCCAAGGCTGCCGTTCGGCCCTATGTAGAATCCATAGCCGCCCACACCGTAACCAAAGATGAGCCCGATGCCGTAACTGCCAGCTGATACCACCGACGAATTGCCACGCCGAAGCCAGGATTCGATGGTGAAGTCCTGCAGTTGAAGGTTTGCGGGATTACCGACGGTCACCAAGTCCGTGCTGCCGTCCAACACAAACCCTTGTCCCACCCGACCCGAGCCGTAGGTCGTGTTGCCCAAGAGGGTGCCGTGATTCGTTCCGGCATGATCGAGTGCGTTGGTTTCGCCCTGCCACCAACTCACCAACCCTGCCGGTGCGGGTGTGCAGACCGGCGGTGAAACGGACACACACTTGCCGAAACTGCCGGCGGTGTAGATCGCCTGAATTTCGGAATCCGCCAGCGGGCGGTTGTATAAACCGATTTCATCCATGGCTCCATTAAAAAAGCTGCCCGCACCCGGGCCCACACCGAGTCGAGTGCCGAAATACAGTCCAAACGAAGTTCGCGGAGTGAAAATGCCCAAACTCGTGTTGGCCACAACGCTCCCATTGTAATAAATCTTCGCGACTCCGTTGGACTTGGTAAAAGTAATGGCGATGTGCTGGTAGGTGCCGGCGACCACAACCCCGGGCGCCGAAGCGGTGAAATGGTCCTGGCCTAGCGTGTCCACGAGATTGACGAAGAGGGATCGAGGGCCGCCGTATTCGTTGATCGAAAACCAAACATGCGGGCCAAGAATTCCGGCGCCATTATTCCATTCCCAAAGCGCGTGCGCGGAACTCACATCGTTCGGGTTGACCCAACCTTCAATGGTCATGCCATCGCCGGCGCCAACATCCAAGGTGCTGGAAGCCGGAATGCTGAGGTAGTCATCCAAGCCGTCAAAGCGTAACCCCTGGCCAACTTCGCCATTGGTAAATGTGAGGCCGTTGAGGAGGAGGCCGTGGTTGACGCCGACGCTGTCGTTGGCGTTGCCTTGCGCCTGCCACCAGCTTATCAAGCCCGGGGCCGGGGACACACATGCAGCGGAAACCTTGCTAACAAGAGGGGGCAAAAAAAACCGAGGAGCCCGGCAAACACCGCGCAGTTGAAGCACCGAAGGCCAAATTCCCTTGGAGATTTCATAGTTAACCCTTGCCATGTTGGATTTGTTAGGTCTACCCGTTGATGGCATGGTGAGTAGACTTAAGCACTTAGTGCGCTGGACGGTCAACACAAATAATTGCCTCCACAACGCTTCCCGATAGCGGTGCGGTGCCGGTCAGCCAAACTTCGAAACAACTTCATCAATTCGCCGTGCTGGAGCGGTTTCGAGGCGCAATAGCGGCTTGACTCACGATCGGCCGTTCAACAAAGTGGCGCAACATTGGGATAACTTGGGAAATCATCTTTACAACACGGTCGTCGGGAAAGTGCCTTGGTTTATTAAAAGGTTTGGTGCGAGGGAGATGGTTTTGAAGCCTTTGCGAACTCTCTTCGCTCCCGTTATCATCCCGCGGCTCCCTCCAAAAGCATTTGAATTTCAGGGCCGATCATTCGCGTGTTTTTATCATCGTTACAACATGACTTGGGCCACCGAACGCTGTATCGAGATACCCATCGCCAAATCGTATCTGGATCGGCATGCGGCCAACCGGGTGTTGGAAGTGGGTAACGTTCTGTCCCACTACTTTCCTGCCACTCATGATATTTTGGATAAATACGAGCGGGGGCCCGGGATCATCAATGAGGACATCATCGGCTTTGCGACGCCCAAGCGGTATGACTTGATCCTTTCCATTTCCACCTTTGAACACATCGGTTTTGACGATGAAGCGGCGGAGCCATCACGGCAAAAGATCAAAAGCGCCCTCAGTACTTGCCTGAAGCAACTGCTGGCCCCCGGTGGGAAGCTCGTCCTTACCGTGCCGCTGGGTTACAACCCGGAACTCGACGAGCTGGTCCGCAGCGGAGAGCTAAATTCCACGCACGAATTCTATCTGCGGCGGGTTCAACGGCTGGATTGGGTGACGAGCACCAAAGCGGAAGCGTTGAAGTGTCGCTTCCGAACCCCTTTCCCTTATGCCAATGCTATTATGGTGGCTGAATTTTTGAACGCCTGAGCCTTGCCGTGGTTGCCCACTGCCGATCGGGGCGGGAAATCGTCAATCGGTAATCCACCCGTATTTCCCTTTTTGCCAATCCCGGATCCCGCGATAGATGCCGCAGCAATTGGCCCAGCGTCCGCAGAGGGCGAAGATGGCCATTTTGGCCGGACTGACCACAAAAATGTGAACCCAAAGGGTCAGGGGATACAGGCCGATGCGGTGACGTTGCAAAAGATATAGGCCGTTGCGGGTGCTGTAGCGCAGTTGGGTCGGACGGTTCTTCGCTAGTGTGGTGCCGACCTTGTGCCACATTTTCGCCGTCGGTATGTAGACGACGCGGTAGCCCGCTTCGCGGATGCGGTAACACAGGTCGGCATCCTCGGAGTAGAAAATCATATCCTCCTTATAAAAACCGATCCGGTGCAGCACCTCGCTGCGCAACAGAAAACCGCAACCGCCGACAAAGTCGCAATCCCGGACCTGGCTGTAACGTGCATGGTCCTTCCGCAACCAACCAAAGGTATAGCTGTGTCCGTGCAGCGGGTGAACGCGAGCGCCCGCGTGCCAGATAACATCAGGCCGGTCATGAAAATAAATCTTGGTGCCCAACACTCCGGACTCGGGATGGGCGTCCGCGTAATTTACCAGCTCGTTGATGATTTCGGGATCAACGATGACATCATTCGTGGTGCTGAAGATATATTTGGTCTGGTCCACGAGGTGTGCCATGCCCAGGCTGGCGGCGCGCGCGTAGCCCTGCTCGGTTTCGTGCGCGAGCAAATGCACTTCGGGAAACTCCGTGCGCACCATTTCCGGCGAGCCATCGGTCGAAGCATTGTCGGATACGACAATTTGTAGTCCGGGATAATTCACCTTGCGGAGCGATTCGAGCGTCGCACGCAGCGAATCCTTCAGGTTCCAATTCACGATGACGATTCCCACTGGCGGTCGGTTCATGAGTCAGCGTACCTTGGGTGGCCAATGGAAATATGATTTGGAAACGACTGTCATTTCTCTACTTTATCCCGGTTCGGAAATGGAATTCAAGTTTTGACCACTATGCCCCAATCTAGTCAAGCGCCCGCGCGCATGAGCTACTTCATGAGTTTTCTGACTTGTCTGGGGCTTTTGGTGGTGGTCTTGTCGGTACTGTTTTGGGCCAATTTTAGTCCGGACTTTGTTGCTTTTTCCAACGATGCGCCCGTCGGAGCGGTCAATGCCAGCGCGCGCGCCGTGCCGGGGGTGCTGACCGGAGTGTGGCAGGATTTGAATTGGGTGGGTGGCCCCGAGCCGATCCCCGCCCCCAACCTCTCGATGTTAATTCGGTTGATCGCAAAAGGGGCGGGCCTGGAATTAAATCGCATCTACGCTCCCGCGTCTCTCCTGATCGTTGGA
>JANXWY010000430.1 GCA_025350905.1 Verrucomicrobiota bacterium | reverse complement strand
ACAATTACAACCCAACCGACGAGTCAAACGGTGACCGCAGGTGGAAATGTGAGCTTCACGGTGGTAGCGAGTGGCACCGCCCCGTTGAGTTATCAATGGAAGCAAAATGGGGCCAATGTGACGGGCGGGACAGCGGCGACGCTGACTTTGACGGCCGTGACTACCGGCCAGGCTGGCAGTTACACCTGCACGGTGACGAATGTGGCCGGGAGTATCACCAGCGGTGCGGCGACCCTCGCGGTGAATCCGGCGCCGGTGGCTCCGAGCATCACGACGCAACCCCTCAGTCAAACGGTGATCGCGGGCGGGAATGCGAGTTTCACGGTGGCGGCGAGTGGCACCGCCCCGTTGAGTTATCAATGGCAGTTGAACGGTGCGAACTTGGGCGGTGCGACCAGCGCGACGCTGAGTTTGACCGGCGTGACCACCGGCCAGGCCGGTAGTTACACCTGTGTGGTAACCAACGCGGTGGGTAGCGCCACCAGCAGCGCGGCGACCTTGACCGTGAATGTTCCGCCAACGATTACGACGCAGCCGGCGAACCAGAGCGTGATTGCGGGTGGGAATGCGAGTTTCTCCGTGGTTGCGAGCGGCACGGCCCCGTTGAGCTATCAATGGCTGCGAAATGGGGTGAATGTAGGTGGCGCGACGAGTGCAACCTTGAGTTTGACCGCGGTGACGACGAACCAGGCCGGAAACTATTCCTGCGTCGTGACCAATGTGGCTGGGAGCGCGACAAGCATAGCCGCTTCTTTGACCGTGGACGTTGCGGCGGTAGCCCCGAGCATTACAACACAACCCGTAGGTCAGACGGTGACCGCAGGAGCGAGTGTGAGTTTCACTGTGGCGGCGAGCGGCACCTCCCCGTTGAGTTATCAATGGCGGCTCAATGGGGCGAACCTCAGTGGTGCGACGAGTGCGACCTTGAGTTTGACAAGTGTTACGACCAACCAGGCGGGGAGCTATGCTTGCGTGGTGACGAACGTGGCCGGGAGTGTCACGAGTGGGGCGGCGACCTTGGCGGTGAGCCCGGCGCCAATAGCACCGAGCATTACTACGCAACCAGTCAGTCAGACGGTGATCGCCGGAGCGAACGTGAGTTTCAACGTGGTGGCGAGCGGCACAACGCCCTTGAGTTATCAATGGCAGTTGAACGGCGCCAACCTTAGCGGGGCCACCAGCGTGACCTTGAGTTTGACGGCTGTGACGGCAGGCCAGGCGGGGAGTTATTCCTGTGTGGTGACCAATGTGGCTGGAAACGCCACGAGCAGCGCGGCGACTTTGACCGTCAATGTTCCTCCGACCATTACGACCCCGCCGGTCAGCCAAACCGTCACGGCTGGGGCGAATGTGAGTTTCACGGTGGCGGCAAGCGGCACCGCGCCGTTGAGCTATCAATGGTTGCTGAACGGAGCGAACCTCAGTGGTGCGACGAGTGCGACCTTGAGTTTAACCAGTGTGACGACCAACCAGGCGGGGAGCTATGCTTGCGTCCTGACGAACGTGGCCGGGAGTGTCACAAGTGGGGCGGCGACGTTGGCGGTTAGCCCGGCGCCAGTAGCACCGAGCATTATTACGCAACCAGTCAGTCAGTCGGTGATCGCCGGAGCGAACGTGAGTTTCAACGTTGTGGCGAGCGGCACAACGCCCTTAAGTTATCAATGGCAGTTGAACGGCGCCAACCTTAGCGGGGCCACCAGCGCGACCTTGAGCTTGACGGCTGTGACTACCAGTCAGGCCGGAAGCTACTCCTGCGTGGTGACGAATGGGACCGGCAACGCTACGAGCAGTGCGGCGACCTTGACCGTCAATGTTCCTCCGACCATCACGACCCCGCCGGTCAGCCAAACGGTCACGGCGGGGGCGAATGTGAGTTTCACGGTGGTGGCGAGTGGCACCGCGCCACTGAGCTATCAATGGCGGCTCAATGGGGCGAACCTCGGTGGCGCGACGAGTGCGACCTTGAGTTTGACCAGTGTGACGACCAACCAAGCGGGGAGCTATGCTTGCGTGGTGACCAATGTAGCTGGAACCGCGACGAGCGCGACGGCGACCTTGACAGTAAACGTGCAGGCGGTAGCACCAATGATCTTATCGTCGCCGGCGAGCCAAACGGTGACGGCAGGGGCAAATGTGAGTTTCACGGTGGTGGCGAGCGGCACCGCACCGATGAGTTATCAGTGGCGTTTGAACGGAGTAAACATCAGTGGCGCGACGAGCGCGACCTTGAGTTTGACGAGTGTGACCACGAATCAATCGGGCAGCTATACCTGTCTGGTCACGAACGCAGTGGGGAGCGCCACGAGCAGCGGTGCGACCTTGACGGTGCAGGCGGCGCCGAATCCCTACGCGGCTGGCGTCGGCACTTATAACGGCCTCTTCTTCGAAAGCGCCGAAATCCGCGTCCGCAGTGCCGGAACTTTCAATCTGCATGCAGATGCCTTGGGCAACTACTCCGGATGGTTGCAATTGGGCTACACCCGGTATTCGATTTCGGGCAAACTGGATGTGAATCTTAGCGCAACGAATGTGATCCCACGCTGGAACGGTTCGCCGCTCACTTTCGAGTTGCGCATTGGTCAGAACACTGAGGCCGGTCAGGCATTCGGACGCGTCTCGGACGGCGTATGGAGTTCGCCCTTGTCGGGCGGTCGCCCCCTGACCACCTCGCCCTATGCTGGCGATTACACCGTAGTCATTCCCGGTTTGGTGGGGGATACCCACCTGCCTGCGGGTGATAGCTACGCGACCTTGCATGTGGGAGCAGACGGATTGGCAACTATGAACGGCACGCTGGCCGACGGTAGCATTTTCGCCCAGAGTGCGTATGTGACCGCCCAAGACGAGTGGCCGATGTTTGTGTCTCTATATTCGGCCAATGGCGTCATCGTAAGCTGGCTCCGCTTCGCTAATTTGCCCGGCAGCGACCTGAGCGGCACCCTGGTGTGGGTCAAGCAAGCCGGCGCGAGCACGACGAGTTATCCCGCTGGATTTACGAACGAGACCACAGCCGTTGGTTCGTTATACGTGCCCCCGACGGCGGCCGGCAAAGCCGTCAATTTGTCCAGCGCCGGAGTGACCTTCAGCGGTGGAACCCTAGCCTCGCCGTTCACCAACGCGGTTAGCGTGAACGCCGGTAGTCAGGTGGTGAACTTGAGTCCCAACCCGCTGACCTTGAACCTCGCTACGGGATCCGGGACGTTTACCGGGCAGGTGACGCAACCGGGCACTGGAGTGAGTCGCACTTTTGGAGGCGTGGTATTGCAAAAGCAAAACGCAGGTTTCGGTATGTTGAACGGAGTCAGTACCAGCAGTCGGGTTGTCTTTGCTGCGCCCTAAGTTTTGGAAACGCAATCGGGCTGAATCCGGATTCGGATTCAGCCCGTTTTTATTTCCGGCTCAGAAATTATTCAAGTCCGAGTATTTTCTTTCCCGCCGGCGTGATCATGGAGTGATGCCACGCGGGGTCCCAGACGATTTCCACCTGCGCATCATCGACTCCGGGCAGGTTCAAAAGTTTCACTTGGGCGTCCCCAGCGATGGCTGGGCCCATGCCGCAGCCGGGCGCGGTGAGCGTCATCTTCACGTCCACCCGATTACTGTCGTTGGGCAGTTTCGTGAGTTGCATGTCGTAGACGAGACCAAGGTCCACAATGTTCACGGGAATCTCCGGATCAAAACAGGTCCGCAACGTTTCCCAAACCAGCCCTTCATCCACGTTGCCTGAAATTGTGGTCGGCACGTCGGTCCGCGTTGACTCGAGTCCCAACGCATCCGCGTCCTGGGCGCCCACGCGGAACAACCCGCCCATGGCCTGAACCGTGTAGCTGCCACCCAACGTCTGGGTGAGATGCACATTCGTGCCCGCGGGGAGGGTGGTGGCAATGCCTGCTGGGATCTGCACGGCGGCACAATCGCGCTTGAGTTCGATGCTGGTAGTTTCGTTCATAAATTAGGCGGGAGTTCACCCGTCAGATTCTTTTGTGGATTAAATCATAGTTGCAGAGGGTGACAAAGATTTTAAGTCAGGGCCACCGCAGCTAATTATTTTCCGAACGTCGAAATTCATCCTGCACTTGCGTTCGAGCTGGAGGCGAAGATCAGCGTTGTGTCGGCAGGGCCGGCTGGTGGTGGTGGTGGTGGGCGCCATCCGTACTCAGACTGCCAATAAATCCCTCAGTACCTGCGCCGAGCCATAGGTATTGGTCGGTTGCGGTCTGGTAAAGTTTCCGGAGTTGTTACCCGCGATCAACCTGACGGCAAGGGCTTCCTGAATCAACGCGGAGTTAAGGGGGTAAGGTGTCAGTTGTTTTCCCGACCCGTGTTCGCCAGCGTGGGCGGCAAATCTGGGTTCGTGGAAAGACAGTTGCCATCAATGTGGTTTGGTGCTCTCCGCCAACCATTTTACCACATGGTCCGCCATGAACGCGTAAAACGGATTGTGTCGCTGCCGGATGAGCAGCGAGTCCGAAATCAGCAACGCCCCATGCTCGCCTCGCATCGTTAAGGAGCCGAGCGGCAATCCGGACTTCGCGGTCGCATCGGCCGTCCCGTACACGGGATCCGTCGGCGGGATGGGGACCGCAATGTGCGACAATGAAAACACATCCTTCGGCCAGGCGGCGTTCAGCGCGATCTCAGTCCAAGAATCGCCGGCGCGCGTCTGCGCCTTGACCGCCAGCGAATTGGTGGCGGCGTTCACGACCAGCGTCAGCCGGAAGGGCAGGTCCGTGCGCTCCAAGCGGGGCCGAATCTCCCGCTCAAACGACAGGTTCACGAGGTTGTCCAACCAGGCCACATGGTTGACGTCGAACAGTACCAGTTCGCTGGCGCCGCCCGGTTGGATTCGATCAAACAGCACCGTAATGAGCTTGGGCACGACCACGGTGGCGTCAATCGCCGACTGCATAGCCAGGATCGGGGGCAGCTGCCTACGGCGGCCCGCGCGGTCGATCGCGGCCAAGCGCCGTTCCACTTCCTGGGTCAGGGTCCAAGCCTGCACGCTCGCGTTCATCGGCCAGGAACAATATTTGAAGGGATCCACCTCGGCGCTCACAGCCGACCACTGCGCCTTCTCATCTCCAGAAAGTCGGGCGACCACTTGATAGATTGGGGATACCCTTGCCAGCGGGCTGATGCCGATCATGGGGGAGAACAGCACCACCGCGTTGACTGCCGGCAAAGATTCATCCGCGAGCGCGGACGTGACGTAGTGGATGCTCAAGGCGCCCCCATTGGAATAACCCGCCAAGACGAGCGGCGTCCCGGGTGGAATCAACCCCCGCACGCCGCGAACGGCAATTTTCATCGCTGCTGTCCAGTCGTCGCAGGTGACCTCGGCCAGGGCCCGGGGACAGGTGCCATGCCCCGGGACCCGCAACCCGACTACCGTGTAGCCTTCCGCGTGCAGGCGCTCCGCCAAGGCCCGCAGGGAATAAGGGGAATCGCTCAAGCCATGCACGAGCAGTACGCCGCCAATGGGCTTCGCGGCTTGGAATACGAAACTGCGATTCCAATTTCGTTCCAGTGTTTTTTCGGGATTGCAGACCGACGCGGAGCGAAACCGGTCGAACTCGCCCACCGCTTCGCCTCGCCAGGGTCCGGCGACCAGTGCGTCCAATTGCTCAAACACCTTGGTTTCCTGTTTCAGGTAATCATCGAAAGTGTAACCGGGCCGGGCATCCGCCGCGCGAAACTCGGCGGCGGGGGCTTGCCGGTGCCAGCCGTGAAGCTCCGGCAGCGCCCGGGCGAATCGATTCCAGCCGTACAAGACCGCACAGGTCGCGAGCGCGCCCATGATTATGAGGTTCGCCGCTGCGAAACCAATCCAGCGAATCAGCCGCGACCGTCTGACCTTGCGTTCATTTATCACTGGATTATTCATCGGTTGAGGTGGTCGCCCGCCCACATGGCGCGATCGTCTCACGCTTCCATTATTTCAGTCGCCGCGGGGTAATTCGTTGCCGGCTGATCACCGATAGGAATTGCGTCACGCGCTGCTAGTTTTGTTGGCCCCGGTTGCGTCGCTTTTCACTTCGGGTAGAGAAGCGTCACCGTGAAGCGAAGACCCCAGTCCGGGCCGCCGCTCGGTTTCTCGGCGTAGTAGCGATACCCCACCTGAAAGGCGACGGGGTGGCCGCCGATTTTCACCAACTGCTGAACCATGAAGTTCAACGGCACCGTCCACTCTTTTGCCTCCCAGTTGTAGGTGGACTCGGTGTTGAGTGCGAAAGTGGTGTAGGTTTTCGTGGTGAAAGCGACGAACGGCTGCAGGTAGATGGCACTGATATTCTCACTGCCCCAACCGGCGAACGACCAGATCTGGTTGGCCAGAATCCCGTACGTCAAGCCGTGTTCCTGCCGGAGCGCCACCAGGGTCGGCCCCGCGCCCCATTTGCCACTGCCCAACTCGCTTTCGGTGGCGGTGGGATAATAACCCACCGGCCCGGCCCCCAGAATCCAGCCGCCGACCGGGTTTTTTGGGGAGAAGAAAAAACTCTGTGTGGTGTCGCCCAAGCCGGAATGATTGGCCCCGCCTTGGGTCGGCGATTCGGCGTAGATCACCGGGAGGATGGTGCGAACGATGACGTTCCAGTCCTCGCTGATGGAAATGGGAATGACCGGCTGGATGTTGGCCATGTATTTCATTGCGTTGGCCGAGCCGATGCCGAAGTCCCAATTATTCTGGATGGGGACGCTGATGAGGCTGGCGACGGGGTTGTTGAGTTTTTTGGCCAGTTCGGCCTCCTGATCTTTCGCGTCCTCTCCGGGGCTGCCGCCACCGCCGGAAGCCGTGTCGGCGGGCGCCCGGACAAGCTGTGGGTAAGAACCGGACTCAGTTGGTGCCGCGGAGGTCGTTGCGCCGAGGGCGCCAACGAGTGCGGCGACAATGATGCCTTGCGCGCGTTTGGTTTTCATGGTTGTCGTTTGGTTTTTATACTGGTGGTTCGTGTTTTTTCTTCGATCCTGATTGCGGTGATCCCACTTATTTATCAAGCCGTCGCCGCGCGGTCGAGTCGTCGGGTGAACCGCTCACAATACCGGCCCGAGCATCGCGATGGCATTGTTCCAGAGCCGGTGCGTCACCGGCCATTGGGCCACCATCTCGGCGGTGACGGGATGGGATTGAGCCAGATAGGCGTCCTGGCGCTGGCGCACGTCAGCGGTCACGGCCGGATCGCACAGCAGGATGTTATTTTCATAATTCAGCTCAAAGCTGCGCCGGTCCATGTTGGCGGAACCGAGCAGCGTGACTTCCCCGTCCAGAGTCAGCGATTTGGTATGCAGAAGGCCGCCGTCATATTCGTGGATGCGGACGCCGGCGGCGAGCAATTCCGCGTAGTAGCTGCGACTGGCCGCGCCCACGATCCAAGAGTCGTTCTGCGCCGGAAAGATGACGGTGGTGGCCACGCCGCGCCAGGCACTGGCGCAGAGGGCGGCTTGCATGGCCTCGTCGGGCACATAATAGGGCGTCGTGACGAACAGTTCCCGCCGCGCCGTGTACATCAGGGTCTCGAAAACCTCGGGCATGGCCGAGTTGCGCACCGTCGGCCCGGTGCCAATGACCTGCGCCGTGAACCCGGGCTCGCCGAGTGGCAGCGGTTCCCGCAACAAATGGCTGAGGTCGTCTTTTATCTGCGCCATCCAGTCGCTGGCGAAGAGGTGCTGGTTTTGACGGGCAATCGGTCCCTCGAATCGCATCATGGCATCCACCCACGGCGCAAATTTTGCCTTGATGCGGAACTCCGGGTCCGTGCAGTTCTGGCTGCCGCAATAGGTGATGCGATTATCAATCACTAGAATCTTACGGTGGTTGCGCAAATCAATGCGTCCCCGGAACGGACGCAGGAGCGGATTTCCGATGGGTAGGGCAGTGGCCACTTGAACGCCCGCCGCCGCCATGGCTTTCCAGTGCGCGGATTCGATCATCAGGCGGGAGCCCAGCCCATCGGCCATGACCCGGCAGATGACTTTACGTGCCGCCGCCCGTTTAAGGGCCGCCACCATTTTGAGTCCATTGTTATCGGGCAGCCAGATGTAAAAGATCAGATGCACATGATCATTTGCAGCATCTATATCCTCGACCATGGCGGCGATGGCGGCGTTGGAATCCGGCAACAAGCGCGCGCGGTTGCCACCGACGGGCGCAAAGCCGTTGATCGAATGGCCGAGCCGGAACAAATGAGCGTAAGCCGTCGGGATGTTGGGCTGCAAATTCGTGGCCTCCATTCCGGGGGCCTCGGCGACATCGGGCAGTGCCGCCAGCACCTCCCGGAGGCGGGCGGCCCGGCGGCGACCGATATTAGTTTCACCGAGTAGAATGTAGGTGACGATGCCGATCACGGGCAGCACCACGATGACCACCACCCAAGCCACCCGAGATGCCGGCTCCCGGTGCGGCCGCAAAATGGCCCGGGCGATCACCGCCAGTTGCACCAGGAGATAGGTAGTTGTTCCCAGTACCGTGAACATCTGATTTTCCATCATGCGCTGAGGCGGGTACCGGGACCACTCAACCGGCCACTTCAATGGCCGTCTTCCGCGCCTGCAAAGCTTCCACAATCGCCACCTCTGCCTCCAGGAGGGCGAAAGCGGCGAGCCCGATGGCATCCACCGCCTGCTGCTCTTTCTGGTCGGCGTGCATTTCGAGCTTCGCGATCTCACGATTCGTTTTCCACTCCTCAAAGCGTTCAACAGCGTTGTGCTTCACTTCCTCGATGAATTGTTTGATCCGGTGACCCGACTGGGTCGCTTGCTCCCGCTGGGCTGCACACTTCGCCAATGCCTCCTGCAGTCGGGTTGCCAGGGCCTCCACTCGCACTTCGGCCGCCGACGCGACATGATGCCCCGCCTGCGCCAGGCAGGATTCCGCCGTGTGGATCTCCGCTTTCAAGCGGCTGCAGCACTGCTCCAGTTTATTGCTCATGGTATTTGCCTTTCGCGATGGGGCTTTGCCGTACGCCCGGACCTTTACTTGGCGCGGCGGAGGCGTAAGCGGCGGTGCCGGCCAGCGCGCCTACGACCGCGGCTTTGAATCGGTTTTGTTGACCGGTGGTTTTCATCTCCAGGTCGGGTGTGGGTTTGGTTTCCAATTTAATTTTCTCCATGGTGGCTTTCCAACTCGGCCGGAAGGGAAGGCGGCATGGCGCGTCGTCGCCGCATGGGTCGCCTCATGGCTTGGAGTTCGGTTTCCAGCAGTATCGGTCTGGCCCGGGTGGGGGCCAGCTCGTGGGCGCGCAGTTGCAATGCGGCGACCTTGTCGGGGTGTTGCACAGCCACATTATGTATCTCCGCGGGATCATTGGCGAGCGTGTAGAGTTCGAGGGCCGCTGGCAGCCGCGTTCGCCAGTTCAACTTCCAATCGTCTTGGCGGATGCCGGCGCAGAATGGTTCGATATTATAAACGATCACCCGGCGTGACGATTGATGACCGCCGAGGGCTGGTCAGAGGTTGAGGTCATTCTGCGACCTGGCTTTGTTGGTTGGCCCTCCTGCCAGACCGACGATCGTCGGATACAATCACAGCCACGGCGTCGGGTGGGTTGGGCACGCGATAATCCGGCCGGTCAGCTCACTTCAATCTCGGTCGGTGCTTCCGGAGTCAATACCTCCACGTGCCGAAACGATCCGCCCGCCTGTGGTTGCCTGATCCTTGACCGTCTGCTGCTCCCGCCCGGTCGAGGTTGTTTAAGGCCTCCTCTTTTCCTCCAATTCAATTTGAGCGCTCGGAAGGTTCCATTGCCTAATTCAGTTTTTCAGTTTTTCCAGTTGCTGCGTCCGGCGCCGGGAGCGATGATGCAATACATTGTGAAACCACTTTCATTCCCTGTGCCTATGAAGAACCGGATTATTTTCCATTTGGTGTCTGTGCTCCTGGGGGTAAATGTTTTTCAGGCCTGGGCCGACGACTCCGGCGAGGGTGTCACCGTCAAAGATAACAAGGCGTATGTCGTGCGCGGAGATCGACTCGAAGTTGTAACTCAACTGCTCAATTTTCCTTTTGAAGTCCAAATCAACACCAATGGCGTTTTTCAGGTCGCCAACGGAAAAGAGCGAAATCTCAAGCCAGGTCAGATCCTTCGTCGTGATGGCTGGTTGTTGAACCCGGACGGTTCGGCGGCGCCCGTGTTCAATCACTTAGCCATGCAGTTTGGCAACGTCGTCCTGGTGCGCGATGGCCAGCTCGAGCCGCTCGCGAAACCGATGCGTTTCCCCAACAAATTATTTGTGAACCCGGATGGGACTTGTGTCTATCCGGACGGTAGTCGCACTCGTTTGATGGATGGGCAGCTGTTCCGATTGGACGGCACTGCCGTTCCCGCCAAGGATGTAGTCACCTTCAAGAATGGCCGCGTGGTGGTGCAAAAAGGCGGCAAGTTAATTTCGCTCGCCCCAACCCAGATCATGGGCATGAACGACGGGTCCCGCCTGCAGGGTGACGGAAGCATCCAGCAACGGGATCTCACGTGGACCAAGCTCCGGGAAGGGCAAACGGTCCTCATTGATGGCCCACTAGTAAATCGCTGATTGCCGCAGCGATTAGCCGTTTATCGTCGCGGTGGCCGATCGATTACGCGGGAATTTGTTTCACCAGACCGACAAAGAGCCTTGCTGAATCAAGGGGTCACAGGACTTCATTCAGGGTTGTCAGCCACCGCCGTGAACCGTGACCATCCTTAAAGCACTCGGCGCGGCCCTTCGCGCGATTCTTCGAATGAGTTTGTTGGGCGAGGGCTGCGACGGCTATTTCGCCAAAAGCGCCAGGACCATTTCGGCGAGCGTCGCGGCGGGGTACGGCTTGGCCAGGAACTGGTTGGGCTTGTACGGCGAATCGTAATAAATCGCTTCATCCACCGTCCCGCTCACCATCAGAACTTTTTGCTGCGGCTGGAGGCGGCGGCAATCACGGATCAGATCCAGTCCATTCATCGCGTGCATTGCAAAATCCGTGATGATCAAGGCCGGCCGCGGTTGGGCCAGAGCGAACGCGCGAACGGCGGCGGCCGGATCGCGAAACGTCTGCACCCGGCAACCCAGCGGTTCGAGCACCATGGCCACGAGCTCGAGCAACATCGGTTCGTCGTCCACGGCGAACACCAGCGGTCGAGGATCGACGCCATGACCGTTGGGTTGAGGGGCAGGGAGGCTCATGTTTTCAATCGCGCGCGGATTTAACACCCGATGTACGAGGCTGGCAAGCAGACAATGTTTTTCTCGGTGGACCGTCGCCGGCTGCTCGCTCCGCTTTCCGCGAAACTGCATTCCTGCTGGCTTAACCCGGCGTGAGTTCCTATGATTGACGGCGCAGCAAGCGATCGCACTATGGTCCTGTTCCACCCGGCATCAATATCATGAAGGTCCTCGGTATTATTCCCGCCCGGTACGCTTCGACGCGTTTTCCGGGCAAGCCGCTCGCACTCATCGCGGGCCAAACGCTCATCCAGCGCGTAATCGAGCAATGTCGGAAGGCGAAAGCGTTGAGCGACGTCATCGTGGCGACGGACGATACCCGGATCTGGGAAGCGGTTCAAAATTTCTGCCAGGTGGAAATGACGCGCCCGGATCATCCCAGCGGTTCGGATCGCATCGCGGAGGTCGCGGCCCGCTGTGCGTGCGACGCGGTGGTGAATATTCAAGGCGATGAACCGTTGATTGAGCCCGCGGTGATTGACGCCGTCGCCCGGGCCCTGGCCGGCAATGAGATGTCCACCGCCGCCACCACGCTGCGCGGCGCCATGGAATATGACAACCCCAATGTCGTGAAAGTCGTTGTCAACGCAGCGGGTCGCGCCCTATATTTTTCGCGGCACACGATTCCGTATGTGCGCGCCGCCGCCAGTCATTCGGTGAACGAACAGTTGGCGGCGTTTCCATTTTTGAAGCACCTCGGGATTTACGGTTACCGGCGGGAGACGCTGTTGCGGCTGGTGCAGTTTCCCGTATCGCCGCTGGAAAACGCGGAGCAGCTGGAGCAATTGCGGGCGTTGGAAAATGGCATCCAAATCGCCGTCGTGAAGGTAGATTACGACAGCGTCGGAGTGGATTTGCCGGCGGATGTGGGGCGGGTCGAGCGGCTGTTGGCTGGAAACGGTTAACCGAAAGCTTACGATTAAGCGGCGCTCGGTGACTTAATCCTGCTCTGAGGTTTGATCCGCGGTCAGATTTTGTGAACCAATGAAATGAAATATATCTTCGTCACTGGCGGCGTGGTGAGTTCGCTCGGCAAGGGGCTGACGGCCGCCGCGCTCGGCACGCTCCTCGAGAATCGCGGCCTCAAGGTTGCCCTCCAAAAATTTGATCCCTACCTCAATGTGGATCCGGGCACGATGAGCCCGTTCCAGCACGGCGAGGTTTACGTGCTGGATGACGGCGCGGAGACCGACCTCGACCTCGGCCATTACGAACGGTTCACCAATGTCAAACTGACCCGGCTCAACAACCTCACCAGCGGCCAGGTTTATCAGACGGTGCTTAACAACGAGCGCGAGGGGAAATATCTCGGCAAGACCGTGCAGGTGATTCCGCATATCACCGACGAAATCAAACGCCGCATCCACGTCCTGGCCGAACAGTCCAAGGCCGACGTCATCATCACGGAAATCGGCGGCACGACCGGTGACATTGAGGGGTTGCCGTTTCTGGAAGCCATCCGCGAGTTCGCGCTCGAAGCCGGCGTGGGCAACACCTGTTTTATTCACGTCACCTATGTTCCCTTCATCAAGGCCGCCGGGGAACTGAAAACCAAGCCCACCCAGCAATCCGTCGCCAAGCTGCGGGAGATCGGCCTCACGCCGCATATCATTTGCTGTCGGTGTGAGAAGCCGCTCGACAAGGAGCTGCGCCAGAAGATTTCCCTGTTTTGCAACGTCCCCGTCGAGGCCGTCATCGAGGAGAAGGATGTCGACCATTCGATCTACGAAGTGCCGCTCATGCTGCAACGCGAGCGGGCCGATGAACTCGTCTGCCACCTGCTGCATCTCGACACGCCACTGCCCAACATGGCGCATTGGCAGGAGATCATTCGCAAACTCATCGCGCCGCAACATCGGGTGCGCGTGGGCGTCGTCGGAAAATATATCGGTTTGCAGGACGCCTACAAATCCGTTTACGAGGCGATCATTCACGGCGGCATCGGCAATGATTGCGGCGTGGAAATCGTGCAGGTGGACGCCGAGGAAATTGAAAAGGAGGACGGCGAGCAAGCGCTGCACGGCCTGGGCGGCATCCTCGTGCCCGGCGGTTTCGGTGAGCGTGGGATTGAAGGGAAAATCAAGGCGGCGAAGTTCGCGCGGGAACACAAAATCCCGTATCTCGGTCTCTGCCTCGGCATGCAAATCGCCACCATCGAATTCGCCCGCAATGTCCTGCACCTCGACCGGGCGCACTCAACCGAGTTCGACCCCGACACACCGCATCCGGTGATCGCGTTGCTCGACGCGCAGAAGCAGGTGATTCAGAAGGGCGGCACGATGCGCCTCGGCGCACAACCCTGTCAATTGATCGTGGGTTCGCAGGCGGGAAAACTCTACGGCTCCTTTGTGGTCAACGAACGGCACCGGCATCGGTTCGAGTTCAACAACGCCTACCGCGAAAAATTTGAGCAGGCGGGATTTGTTTTCAGCGGGAACTCACCCGATGGGAAACTCGTGGAAGTCATCGAGCTGCCCGCGCATCCCTTTTACCTCGCAAGCCAGTTTCATCCGGAGTTTTTGAGCAAACCGCACCAGCCGCATCCGCTGTTCAAAGGCTTTATCGCCGCCGCG
>JANXWY010000417.1 GCA_025350905.1 Verrucomicrobiota bacterium | reverse complement strand
CTAGTCTGGCAATCATTATTAACCTCGACGTCATGACGGCGAAGCGGAAGCTGAGGGTCACCGAGTTCGCGGAGAGAGTCGGCATCACGATGGCCAATCTTTCCGTCTTGAAAAACGGCAATGCTAAAGCTGTTCGGCTATCAACCTTGGAGGCGATTTGCAAAGCGTTGGAATACCAGCCTGGAGCTATTTTGGAATACCAGCAGTAAAGTTCATCAGTTTCACTGGCGTCTCATAGAGGCGTGGGTATTGGGTGGCCGGGTGGAATTCCCAAGGGAATCGGGGTGCCGGCGGCAAACTGAGATTAAGGATTTGGTGGTTTTATCGGTGCTATGAAAAGCGGCTGTCCCATAGGTTTAAGTCAGCCCGGGCAAATAGGCTTGTGCGGGCGTGCCCAGGAAGTGCCCGCCGCCACCGGCTGTCCCATAGCGTTCGAGCAAGCTGCGCAGTTCGAGTTTCTGCCACAACGCCGAACGCAGGAGGGTGAAGAGGCGGGTGAAACTGTGCCCCCACTGGCTCAGAAACGCGCAGAAGCGCAACAGCAGATACACCAACAGCGCGGTCCACACTTGCCAGCGCACGGCGCAAGCGTTGTGGCCGAGGAAGTCGGCCAGTTGCAGCGTCTGTTTGAGTTCCTTGAAGAACACTTCGATGCTCCAGCGGCAGCGATACAGATCGGCCACGGTCTGGGCACTCCACCGCACGTTGTTGGTAAGGAAAACCATTTCGCGCATTTCGCCGTCCACCTCGACCCGCGCGACCACGCGGCGCAGTGGGACCGGATAGGCTTTGCGGGCCGGGCCGGTCAATGGAATCAAATCATCGCGCAGGATGTGCTCCACGCGACCGTGTTGGAGTCGGCGCACAACGCGGTATTGGAGATTGTCCTTGGCGCGGGTGACCCAGAAGACTTCGCGCATCGCCAGATTGGCCAGGTGGGTGAAGTCCACGTAGGCCTTGTCAAAGATCACGATCTCCCCGGCCTGCACGCCCGCGCACAGTTCGTGCGCCCGCAGATTGTCATGTTCGCCCGCCGTATCCACCAAGGCAAAGCGCGGCAGAAACGTTTGCAGGTTGAGGCGCACATGACACTTGGCGGCGGCCTTGCGGCGGCGGTGTTTGGCCCAATCCATACACCGGGCGACCAGTTGAATGGTGGTGGAATCCACGACGTGGATCATCCGCTTGAACCGGAAGGCGAACTTGGGCCGGCGGCGCGCGCCAAAACCCGGATGGAGTTGTTGCAAGTGCTCAAGCATCGTCCAGAACAAGGCCTCGGCCATCTTCGGGTTGCGCTCCCGATTGGCATGCGAAAGCGCGTTCTTGCTGGGCGGGGTCGCGCCGCGAATCGCCGAGAGCGGCCCCGCGTGCAAGCCCAAGGCGTCGCACACATCGTTGAGACTCAGAGCGTGCGTGAGTTGGGCATAGATCAAACTGACCACATGACTCCAAGGCAGGAAGGTGCGGCTCTTTCGGTCCACGGCATGTTCGCGGGCCAAGCGGGGCACCAAATGGTTGGGAATAAGATTGCAGAGTTGGCGGAGGAGCGAGAGCTTCCCCCGTGTTGGCTTGCGTTGTGTTTGCTTTTTCATACCCCGCCTTGTGGCAGGGTCCAAACCCGCAAGCCAACTTTTTCTTACCGCTCAACTCACAAAACCGTGGGACTGCAATGCATCAGTTTTACAGTTCGGCCGCCAATTCGGCCGCCTCGTCTTCATCCAGACCTTCGTTCGCCGCCGGCCAAAATTGGAAACCGCAAGTCATTCCTAATCCAGAAAATTGACCCTCGCTATATGACTGGCGGTTCGCTTATTGCCCTTTGGTCTCAAGCGGGCACAGTCTTTCGGGTTGCTGGTCGATTTCGGTTCATTTGGGTTTGGGTGGTTCGGTATTTTTCTTTTGCGGCTGAACCTTCCGGAGTTCGTAGCGTGTCAGCCCTTTATCTGCAGTGGCTTCAAAGCTCTTCGGGGCCCCTTCGGGACTGCTGTCACTGCCGCCCGTGGCCAAGGTCAATGTCCCGTCCTCAATCTTGAAGATGGCGACGACCACTTTGCCGACGCTAGTTTCCTGTCCCGGCGCACACGCTTTGATGGTGGCGTGGAGTTGCCGTGGATCTGTGCCTGCCGGCAGCGTAATTGTCGTCGCAAACCAAAATTTTGAGTCCCGCTGAAAGTGGAATGAATTGCCGCTGATCGTCACGGTGTATTTGTCGTCGGACTTATCGCCCGCTAGGACTCCCTCCCATGTTCCTTGGAGCCGTTGCAGTTCAGCAGCGTTGGGTTGATCTGCGGCGCCATTGCCTTTGGCCGTGAGTGGTTCGGCAGCGTTAGCGATGAAAGCGGCGAAAACGCAGCCGATCCTGATGATGGGCTGAAATAGTTTCATAGCTTCAAGGGTCGGCGGCGGGTTGCAT
Organism: Verrucomicrobiota bacterium; assembly: GCA_025350905.1. Lineage (GTDB taxonomy): Bacteria > Verrucomicrobiota > Verrucomicrobiia > Limisphaerales > JADLHS01 > JADLHS01. The sequence goes on along the minus strand of JANXWY010000417.1, from coordinate 3,687 downwards.
AGGTCATCAGGAATTTGCGAAGAGATTGTACATTGTCCGTTCATACGGGGTGCGAGGAAATGCCTAACGACAATATGGCTGCTCCAACGTTATTCATCGGGGGAACTATGGGTTGCTGCGCTCCGGGTTAATTGGATTCCGTCGGTGTTACCCGGCTTTTCGTGTTCTGTAGCTATACCAAATCAAGAAACCGATAACGCAAACGACTCCGAGTGCCGTTAAGCGATGAAACTTCTGAAGCTCTGGTCGGAGACTCTCGGGCCAGCCCAACACCCAGAACAAAATATAGCAAGCGATACACGGGCCGATAGGGAGAAGCGGAAACCAGAAGTAGGCTGCCCAGTCGGCTGCCCGTCGGGCGCGCTCTCGATTGCGTTGCCACCGGTCGGGATGCCGCTGTCGCCAAATCTCAGAAGCACACTCTGTGAACTCGTGGCGACGGTCGGGCGAGAGTCGCAGTGAAATGCGTGTGCCCCGCCTGCTGCGAGCGCCGTCGCGACTCAGCAACTCAAGCTCGTCCCAGCCAACGGAAGCGAATGGGCGACCTCGGCGATGCTCGTGAATGCCGTCGTCATCAACTGTCACCAGTCGCTTCCACAACGGATGGCTGAATGTTCGATTCATGCGACGCGCTCGAAGCCGCCCGGGAATGCAATTAACCCTACGCTTCGCTCCGGGTTAACTACATTCCTTCAGGTGTTAGCCGACATTCTCGTAACTTCAAAAACCGATGGAGATGCCTTCATGGCCGCCACTCCTAAACAATATGCATCCGTCATAGTCTTTGAGCGCCTCGTCGGGTTCGATGCTCAACTCCAGAACATACTTCTTCTGCGGGTTCGTTGTAAAACCAACATTCTTGTCGTCGTATAGCCACTGTGCCCCAGACCCTCCAGACCAAATGAACTCTGACAACTTATGCTTGTAGTTGAGAATTACCTGCCCATCCGCATCCTTCAGCGTAAGTGCCAATGTTCCACTCTGGTCTTCGATGAACGGCGGTCTTCGATGAGTGCCGTCTCTCCTCCACTCAAATTGCTTCGGCCCTTCTATTGCGAAATAGACCTCAACACGCCAAGCAATCTTCGGAAGGCCGCTGAAATGGTAGGTCAAATGAATCGGATGATCTAATCTCACAGACTTGAATCGAACTTTGTAGCCACCGCCGCCCTGCCAGAAACCGCCGTCAGGCATGGCCACAATTTCGCCATCTCCCGAATAATGCGAAATCGCTCGTTGAGTGGAACAGGATGTTACAAGAAGCAGGAGAAAAAACCCAATAGCTGTGATGAAGCATTTCATGGCGCGTGTTGTCGGCTAACTCTACATGTAGTTGGAAAGTTTTCCATCATCTCGGATAGTAGCCACCCAACATGGGAATTGATTTCCCCGCATTTTCTGGTTCACGGGGTGAAACTATGACTGCTCCCGAAGCGGGTCAATCGCCAAAAGCGACCAAACTGACGGACCAGTTGGGCGAGGTTTTGCCCGTCAAACACTTCGCGCTGCGCACGGAGCACGTCTTCGTGATGTGGCGCGGCAGTTCTTGAAATACCATCGGGATCGAACGGGGGCTGGAAGCATCCCCGCGGATTTGGTGCCACCGGAACCGCCCGCGCTTCGTGGCTTGTGCTCACGCAACGGGGGCTCTCAAAGCGGTCAGCGGAGGTCCCCCCTCCGTTTGCGCCTTCGCCCCTTTGTGTCCTTGCGTTAAAATTCACCGCATGGATACGGCTTAGGTCAACGCCTCCTTGCGCCCTGACTTCTTCGCCGTCTGCAAATCCGGCAGCGCCAGGTAACGTTTTGCATTCCCGTGGCAGAGGTTGCTGATCAGCGGGCCGAGCAGGGAATCATCGTTCGGCAACTCGCCTTGCTCCACGTCGCGCCCGAGGAGATTACACAACACCCGGCGGAAATATTCATGGCGCGGGAACGACATGAACGAGCGGGAATCCGTCACCATCCCGACAAAACGCGACAGCAACCCGAGATTGGACAGCGCGTTCAACTGCATTTCCATGCCTTCCTTTTGATCGAGAAACCACCAGCCGGAGCCGAGCTGGATTTTGCCGGCCACCGAACCGTCCTGGAAATTGGCGATCATGGCCGCGCACACGTAATTGTCCGCCGGATTGAGATTGTAGATCACGGTTTTGGGCAACGCGTGCTCCTGCTCCAGTCGGTCGAGATAGGCCGCGAGCGCGCTGGCCTGCGGAAAATCGCCGATGGAATCAAAGCCGGTGTCCGGGCCCAGCTCCTGGAGCTGGCGCGTATTATTGCCGCGCAAGGCGCCGAGGTGCAGCTGCTTCACCCAGCCGCGCTCCGCGTCCAGCCGGCCGAAGAACAGCATCAGGTAAGCGGCGAACTGCGAATGTTCGGTGGGCGAAACCACCCGGCCGCGACGGGCCTTGGCGAAGATCGCGGCCGCAACTTTGTCCGAACAAAAATCCGCCGGGCACTGATTCAAACCGTGATCCGACAAACGGCAACCGTGATCGTGGAAGAATGTATGCCGAAGTTTTAGCGCCTTGAGAAAGCTGGTGAGACTAGTGATGTCCACATTGCTGACGCCTTCGAGTTTTCCCACCCACGCGTTAAAGCCTTCCGCTTGATTTACCGCTAATGCCTTATCGGGACGAAAAGCCGGATACACCTTCGGGCCACCGCCCGCCGCGGCGAGCGATTCGTGATCGCGGAGGTCATCCGTCGGATCATCCGTGGTGCACAGGGCGGTGACATTGAATTTTTTCAGAATGCCCTGCGTGCTCAAGGTCGGCGAGGTAAGCTGTTCGTTGGCCTTTTTCCAGATGCGCCCGGCGGAGGTTGGATTCAGCAACTCGTCCACGCCGAAGTAACGCTTCAACTCCAGATGCGTCCAGTGATACAGCGGATTGCGCAACGTGTGGGGCACTGTCGCCGCCCATGCCTGAAACTTGGCTTCCGGCGCCGCGTCCCCGGTGCAGAATTGTTCGGCGACGCCATTGGCGCGCATCGCCCGCCACTTGTAGTGATCGCCGGCGAGCCAGATTTCAAACAGGTTGCGAAAGCGGCGGTTCGCGGCGATCTCGCGCGGCGGCAGATGATTGTGGAAATCCAGGATGGGCTCCGCGGCAGCGAATTGGTGGTAGAGGCGGCGGGCGGTTTTGCTGTGGAGCAGAAAATCCTCGTGGATGAATTTCATGGTGAACGCAGTTTTCGCGGAATCAGTTTGGATTCGGCTGGCTTCAGGTCAAATCCAATCTGGCCCGTCGTTCAGACTTCATGAACGTTCAACCCCCAACACAGGGCAAGCTGGGTCGCAATAGCTGGCGGCCCTCAGAACCACTGAACGCTGCCGGGCAGCAAATCGTGCGGCGGACATTGCAACACCGGTCTACAAGAAGCTTTCAATCCGCGGGGTAGTGGTTGCGTCAGGGATCTGCACGAAATTCAACGGGCCATTCGCGTAAACCAAGCGGGCGTTGCGTCCGGTGGCGACAGGTTTGGTGGGGTCACCTCCGCCAGCCGAGCGCAGAATTCTACGCGGCAAGAAGCGGGGGTCGACTTCCAGCAATTGTCATTGTGATGGGACCAAACGGGCGGAGGTGAAAAGTCTGGAGTTTGCGAAGGGGGCGGGCAGAGGTCGGTGGTGGTGTGTTTCAGGACTTGCGATCGTTGCGGACAATGCGCGGCTCTCACGCTCTTGCG
>JANXWY010000416.1 GCA_025350905.1 Verrucomicrobiota bacterium | reverse complement strand
CTTGTGATGCGACCGTTGCTATTGCACGCCTCCTCGCCCGCGAAATCTCCGTCCCATCGTCGGGTCATCCACCTGGAGTACGCGTGCAACCCCCTTCCGAACGGGTTGCGCTGGTATGAGCGAACATCGTCAGCTTCGTATTCGCCTGACTTCAACCTTTTGCCTTTGCCATGAAAGCGCTCCAGCTCGAACAACCACAGCAGTTCCGTTTCATTGACATCCCGGAACCAGCCGCGCCCGGCCCCGGAGAAGCGCTCGTGCGCGTTCTGCGCGTGGGGATTTGCGGCACGGATTACAGCGGTTTCCTCGGGAAGATGCCGTTCTTTTCCTATCCGCGCATCCCGGGTCACGAACTCGGCGTCGAAGTGCTGGCGGTCGGTGGGGGGGTGACGAACGTGAAACCCGGTGACCGTTGCGCCGTCGAGCCGTACATGAATTGCGGCCAATGCTATCCGTGCCGCCAAGGCGCCACCAACTGTTGCGAGCAACTCAAAGTGCTCGGTGTGATGATGGATGGGGGCTTGACCGAGCGCCTGGTGCTGCCCGCGCGCAAGCTGCATCCCGCCAACCAGCTCACGCCGGAACAATGTGCGCTGGTCGAAACCCTCGCCATTGGTTGTCATGCCGTGAATCGTGGCAATCCGATTGCGGGCGAACATGTGCTGGTCATTGGGGCCGGACCGATCGGCCTGTCGGTGATCGAATTCGTCAAGCTCTCCGGCGCCAAGACCATCGTGATGGACCTCAATGCGCAACGGTTGGAATTCGTCCGCGCAAAAATGGGTGTGGCCAACACGATTTGCGCCCAGGGGGACGACGGAGCGTTGGAAACCCTGAAGCTGCTGACTCATGGCGCGCTGGCGCAAGTCGTCGTGGACGCCACCGGCAGCAACAAATCTATGGCGCGCGCGATGAACTTCTGCGGCTTTACCGGACGCTTGGTCTATGTCGGCATCACGCCGGCGGAAGTCGCGTTTCCGCACGCGCCGGTGATGCACCGCCGCGAGTTGACTCTGCTTGCGAGCCGCAACGCGCTGCCGCCGGACTTCGCGCGCATCATCCGGTTGATCGCGGACGGGAAAATTGACACGCGCCCGTGGATCACGCATCACGCGGCATTCGGTGAACTCATCGATCAATTCCCCGAGTTCACGAAACCGGAGACGGGCGTGATCAAGGCCATCGTGGACATGGAATAATTTCTCAATGAAATCTGCCGTCACTATTTCTCTGGTCCCGGAAGCGCGTGGGGGGCCGTTTGTGTTTTGGGACGACCTCGTGGCCGGCTGCGCTCACGCGGCGGAGCTGGGCTATGATGCGGTGGAAATTTTTCCAAGCTCAGCCGAGACGCTGGCCGTCGTTAATGCCGCCCGGCTTCTTGGTTCGCATGGACTGCAATGTGCCGCCGTCGGTTCGGGGGCGGGCTGGGTCAAACACCAGTTGCGCCTCACCGACCCGGACGCTGGCATCCGCCGCCGGGCCGTTGGCTTTGTCCGTGAAATCATTGACGCGGCGGGTGACCTCAATGCCCCGGTCATCATTGGGTCGATGCAAGGGCGCTGGGGCGACGGGGTCACGCGCGAACAGGCGCTCGACTGGCTGGGGGAGGCCTTGAGCGGGCTGGCGGAGCACGCGGAAACGCGCGGCTTGGCTCTGCTCTACGAGCCGTTGAATCGTTACGAGACAAACTTGTTCAACCGCCAGGGCGAAGCGGCCGCCTTCCTCCGCTCGCTGCGTTCGCAAAATATCAAATTATTATGCGACCTGTTCCACATGAACCTCGAGGAGGCGAACCTCGCCGCTGCGCTGCGCGCCGCCGGCCCGTTGGTTGGGCACGTGCATTTCGCCGACAGCAACCGGCAGGCGATCGGCTGGGGTCACACGGACATGGGGCCGATCCTGGCCGCGCTGCGCGAGATCCAATACGCCGGCTATCTTTCCGCGGAGGTACTGCCACTCCCCGACAGCCTGGCCGCGGCACGGCAGTCCATGGAAAGCTTTCATCGCTGGACCACGACCTGATATTGTGGACGCATGCTCAAGCATCAACTCATTCATCCCCGGATCAACGAGGTGCTAGCCCGGGCCGGTCACCACGCGCGCATTTTAATCGCCGACGGGAATTATCCGGCCTCGACCAAGAAAGGTCCGCACGCGGAAGTGGTCAGCCTGAATTTATCGCCGGGAGTCGTAACCGTGGCGCAGGCGCTTCGAGCGCTGCTCAGTGCCGTTCCCGTGGACCAAGTGAATACGATGGGGATTCCGACCGACGATCCGTATGCGCAAAATGGCGAGCCGGCGGTTTGGGAGGAGTACCGCCGGATCCTCACGGACGCAGGCTGCCCGTTAAACCTCGAGCCAATCCCGAAGTGGGATTTTTACGAAGCCGTCAATTCGCCCGATCATGTGCTGACGATTCAAACCGGCGATCAAGCTCTATGGGCCAACGTCCTTTTGACTATCGGTTGTCGTACGAATTGAGCCACGGTGGCGGCGATGCGAATAGACAGCCATCAGCATTTCTGGCAATTCAATCCCGCGGACTACGGTTGGATGAAGCCCGACTGGCCGATTCGCCGCGACTTTCTGCCGGTCCACCTGGCGCCGGAGCTGCGCGCCTGCAAGCTCGATGGTTGCGTGGCCGTGCAAGCCCGCCAGAGTTTGGCTGAAACCCGGTGGCTGCTGGAGCTGGCGAGCAGCGCGTCCATCATCCGGGGCGTCGTGGGCTGGGTGGACCTGTGTTCGCCGAGCGTCGCGAAGGAACTGGAGGAATTCGCGGCGCAGCCGAAGTTGGTCGGCGTGCGACACGTGGTGCAGGACGAACCCGATGATGCCTTTATGCTGCGGGAAGAATTCCAGCGGGGCATCGCGACGTTGCGCCGGTTCGATTTGACCTACGACCTGTTGGTTCTGGCCCGGCAGTTGCCTGCCGCGATCGCGCTGGTGCAAAAATTTCCCCAGCAAGCCTTCGTGCTCGATCATCTGGCCAAGCCGCCAATCAAAGCGGGCGAGCTGTCGCCCTGGCGCGAACAAATCCGGGCCCTGGCGCAGCTCCCTAATGTGGCTTGCAAGGTATCCGGCCTGGTCACCGAAGCGGACTGGCAAAACTGGCGGGCGGACGATTTTCAACCGTTTCTGGACTTCGTGTTTGAGTCGTTCGGGCCGGACCGATTGATGTTCGGCTCGGATTGGCCGGTGTGCCTGCTGGCCGGAAGTTATGAAAGAGTTTTCGGACTCGTGCAGAATTACGTGAGCCAATTGGGGGCGGACACGGAGGTGAAATTCTTCGGCGCCAACGCGGCAAAATTCTACGGGCTGACTTAGCCCGACTTGCCGCCGCGGGCTTTTGTTTTTTTCTCCGCCGCGCGGCTCAACCCGTCGACAAACTTTTGCATGGCGACCTCCTGCTGCTCGATGGAGGCCACGAGTTTGAATTGGGTGCGGCAGCGGTCAAGGTTGTGGTCCGGACGGTGGATGCGGAAATAGGTGTCGCCGCTCAGAAAGTCGGTCAAAAACCGCATGCCGATTTCAAAGGTGATGAGCTTGCCGGAAAAGGCCATGAGGGCTTTCTCGGCCGGCGTCAGAAAGGCGCCGGCCGTCGAAAGATAACCTTCCGCGAGTTGTTTGAAGATGGGCAGGTGCATTTTGACTTTCGACAAATCGAGTTCGTCCTCGAGCGTCGGACTGGTAGTCGTCCGCACCATGTCGCCAAAATCGTAAAGCGCGCAGCCCGGCATGACGGTGTCCAGGTCCACCACGCACTTGGCTTCGCCCGTCAGGGTGTCAAGCATCACGTTGTTGAATTTGGTATCGTTGTGGGTGACGCGCTCGGGGATTTTCCCCTTCGCCATGGCGTCGAGAATGATCCCGACCATTCCGGCGCGGGCCAGGGCGAATTCGATTTCCGGCCGGGCACTGCGGGCCCGGCCATAATGATCCTGGGCGAGGGCGTGTTGCAGCGCGCCGAAGCGTTTCCGCGTATTGTGAAACGCCGGAATGGTCTCGTGCAACCGGCCGCCGGGCAAGTCCACGAGCAAGCTTTGAAACTCACCGAAGGCCCGACCGGCTTGAAAAGCCTGATCCGGCGACTGTACGGCTTCCAGCGATTGGACCCCTTCGACGAAGACAAACGTGCGCCAGAATTCTCCGTCACGACCGACGTAATGTGACTGCCCATTGCGCGTGGGAATGACCACGAGCGAACGTCGGGTGATGTCCCGCGCGGTGGCCGCTTCGAGCTTGCGCCGGAGGTGCGTCGTGACGCGCATGACGTTTCTCATCACCGCCACGGGATTCTTGAACACCCCTTTGTTGATTTTCTGGTGGATGTAGCGGACGCGCATCCCGCCCTGGTCGTAGGTGGCGGAGTAGGTCTCGTTGATGTGGCCAATCTTCAGCGTCTCGGCGTGCAGAATCTCGCCGTAAATCTGGAACTGACGCGAAATCGCCTGAAGTTGTTTTTCCTGATAAGCCATAAGGTAACGGTGTTAGGTGCGGCTCATTGTGCGGGGCCGGTCCCCGGGAAGCAACGCGAAAGCGGCCTTCGGGTGCAGGGCATGGTTTTCAAAGCGGAAACTGGTACTGTCGGGAACCCTCAAGAGCCGCCACGGGGATTCAGCCCCAGGCCAGATGCCGCAGTCGGGGCTGCAGAATTCTCCGCTCTGCAAATCACCGACGTCTTTCGGCCGGCTATCGTTGGTCGGGCAGTCGCGCACGCGCAATCCGCATCCGGTGACTGGTCTGGAATCCTCCGGCCTCGTAGGAAGTTGGAGCCGCCGCCGCCGCCACTTCCGCCCAAATTCACCGCCGCCGCCAACCCAAACCTCAGAACTCAATCGGAATGCCGCCAGCAATTGTCATTGTGATGGGACCAAACGGGCGGAGGTGAAAAGTCTGGAGTTTGCGAAGGGGGCGGGCAGAGGTCGGTGGTGGTGTGTTTCAGGACTTGCGATCGTTGCGGACAATGCGCGGCTCTCACGCTCTTGCG
>JANXWY010000203.1 GCA_025350905.1 Verrucomicrobiota bacterium | reverse complement strand
TGCGGGAGGGCGGCGACGACGAAGCGCGCGCCGGCTTTCGGGGCGGCGTTGGTTTCCGATTTGGCCGCAGTGACAGCGGCCGACAAATAGGCGCTTAGTTTTGACAGCACCGGGGCTTGCGCGTCCGCAATTTTTGCGATGAAATTGGCGGCCCAGTGCGTCTTCAACTCCTGCAATTGGCCCGCCACTTCGCGCTCGTTTTCCATGGTTTCGAACCGGGCCAGGCGCTGGCCGGAGCTGAGGAAAAAGCCAGCGAGCGCGTAGTAGTCGCGCTGCGAAATGGCATCGAACTTGTGATCATGACAACGGGCGCAGGACACGGTCAGGCCAAGAAACGTCTTGGTCATGACGTCGAGGCGATTGTCGATGCGGTCATTTTCATCCTGGCGCGTGTCCACCGGCGCATGAATTTCCTCGCCCAGAAAAGCCCAGCCGGTGCCGATGATCGATTCGTTATACCCGCGCTCGAGATGTCGCCGCGGCTTGGGCAGCAGATCGCCGGCGAGGTGCTCGCGGACGAACGCGTCATAGGGCACGTCGACGTTGAGCGCGCGCACGACGTAGTCGCGATATTCGTAGGCGTTGGGAATGACATAGTCGCCCTCGTGCCCGCGCGATTCTGCGTAGCGCACCAGGTCCAGCCAATGCCGCGCCCAGCGCTCGCCAAACTGCGGCGACGCCAGCAGTTGATCCACCACCCACTCCCGCGCCGTGGGCGAACGGTCGTTCAGAAAGGTGGTGACTTCCTCGGGCGACGGTGGCAGACCGATCAGTGCGAAATAAACCCGACGCAACCAGATGCCTGGTTCGGCGGGTGGCGCTGGCTGAAGCCCCTCTTTTTCCAGTCGGGCCAGGACAAAGGCATCAACCGGACTGATCGGCCAGCTCGCGTTTTTTACCTCCGGAACGATCTGGCGGCGGGGGGGCTCCCAGATCCACGGCAGCCGTCGCTTCCGTTCCGCGAGATCAAAGCCCGCCGGTTTCGCATCGGGAACGGCGGCTTCGTCCGCGGGCCAGATCGCGCCGTCGCGGACCCAACGCTCAAAGTCAGCCACCACCGCGGCCGGCAGTTTCGGTTTCTTCGGCGGCATGGCGAGCTCTGGATCGCGGTGCGCCAGCGCGGCAATCAGCAGGCTCGCCTCCGGTTTTCCCGGCACGATGGCAGGGCCGGATTCGCCGCCGTGCAACAGGTGCTCGCGCGTGTCCACGCGCAACCCGCCCTTCAGTTTTTTGCTCGTCGCGCTGTGACATTCATAGCACTGGTCGACGAGGACCGGACGGATTTTCCTTTCAAAGAATTCAACCTCCGGCGTCACCACCGCCCCGCGCACCGACCCTAATGTCGTCGCGATCACAACTGTCCAGGTGGCCAGGAAAGGCACGGTGTTCATTCGTAATTCGCCCGCGACAGTGCGGCAATCGGGCGCCGGACGCGAGCAAAAATCTCCTTCGCAACCTGACAAAACCCCTTTCGCTGACTCGGACTTTCGGCCAGCATCAATGTATGCAAAGCAAACTCGTTCCATCCGCCATCGTGCTTTTTGCCGTGACGTGCAGTGTATTGCCGATACCGGCCGCCGACGGTCTGGCCGCACCCGCCATTCGGCACTCCTACTTGGTGCTCGGGGGCAAGACGGCCATTATCGGTGAAGATGGGAAGGCGGCTTGGGAGTATGCCGGGGGCTCTCGGGATGGCTTCATTTTGCCGAACGGCAACGCGCTGATTGCTTACAGCGACCAGGTGGAGGAAGTGACCCGCGACAAGCAGGTCGTCTTCTCCTATCAACGCAGCAAGGAGAACAGCGAGATCGGCACGACGCAACGTCTTTACAACGGCAACACGCTGGTCACGGAGCTGGGCGCGCGGCCGCGCCTCCTGGAAGTGGCTCCGAAAGGAAACATCGTGTTGGATGTTCCTTTGCTCCCGGAGACGGATAACGCGCACATGCAGACCCGGATGGCCCGGCAGCTGAAAAACGGAAATTATCTTGTCCCGCATTTGCTGGCGTTCGCCGTTAAGGAGTACACCCCGGAAGGGAAGGTAATTCGCACCCTCAGAACCGACCTGGAAGAACTTGGGGGTCGCCCGGCTGAGAACTGGCCGTTTACCGCGATCCGATTGGACAATGGCAATACGGTCGTCTCGCTCACGCATGGCAACAAGGTCGTGGAATTAAATCCGCGGGGCGAACTCGTCTGGAAGGTGACCAATGATGACGTGCAGGGATTGTTCAAGGATCCTTGTGGCGCGCAACGACTGGCGAATGGCAACACCGTGATTGGCAGTCACGCGGCAAACCAGGGCATCTCGATGGTCGAGGTGACGCCGGCAAATAAAATTGTCTGGACCAGCGATCATATCCTGGCCGCTGGAGTGCATCATTTCCAGATCCTCACCACCAACGGCAAACCGGAGCCGGGCATGCCGCTGAAATGAAAGGGTTCGTTGACCGAAATCGCATCGCGCTTGCGGCGGATCCCATTTCCAACCGAAGTTAATGAAACGTCCACGCTTCACGGTCCGATTCACCATTCGCAGCGCGAGCTTCTTTGGTTGCCTGTTGGTCGTCACTGGATGGAGCCTCGCGGCGGAACGTTCGCCGCTCGGCCCCGTCGGCAGCGGTAGCACCTACCGCCTCACGGACGCACAACCGGCCCGCACCTCTATGGTGTCGCGCCTAACGGTGAGTCTCGGCCCAGTGGAGACCCGCGCCGACGGTTCGTTCCAGTGGCTGGAACTGGCGGCCACGAAGGCCGGCGGCCAGAGCTTCCACGTCTGGCTGCTGGCGAACGCGTATCCGAATCGTTCACGGACGCTGGCGGCCACCAATCTGGCGCGCTACCTCCTCCAAGAAGGCGACGCCCAGCCGAAAGAGTTTGTCCATCGCTTCACGGGCGCTCCCGTTCTGCCCTCGACCGGCGCGTGGGAGTTTCTCTGGCCGCGACCGGAGGCGGGGGAATTTCAGGACGGCGTGGCGGCACCGCGGATCGTTTGGTTGGGCCACACCTACACGTTGGAATCCTCGGAGCACCGCGCGAACAGCTCCATTCCCTCCGCGCCGCAGCGACTGGAACTGTTGCCCGACGTGTTGATTGGCGTCCCGAGCAACACGCGCACCCGCGATGACCGACGTCGCTACGACGGCTCCGATTACGAGCTGGTCCGGCTTACGCGTGATGATTATACCCAAATGATTCGTGCCGGGATGAATTGCATACGGGTCGATGCCGAACAAGCCGGCTGGCTCGCCGACGAACCGGTCTTTGTTTGGGGCGTTGGCGGCCCGGACGTGCCGTTTCCTGAGTGTCTCTTCCGCAGCACCTGGCTCGGCCCGGCGCTGTTCCTGGACGAACCAGCCGTTCACACGCGCGATCAAATCGTTCGCCCGCGGCTGGCGAAGGATCCGGCCTTCCGCAAATCCATCACGCCGCAAATCATGTTCCGCGAGTTCACGAATTTATTTCACGAGACGATTGCGCAAGGCGCGCCATGGACTTTGATCAATGGGCTGCGCGCCCGAGCCGACGTGGACCTGGGCACGTTGAATTTTCCGCAGCGCAACCTCTACTCGTGGGAAACGATGATTGCCTCCGCCGCCTGGCAGTTGACGGCGGAGCCGAACGGCGGGCCGGCCGCCATTGTTTTCGAGCCGCCGGGCCGAATTGGCGCCCGGCGCACGTTGCCGGAAATGAACATGGCCTACGGTTGCCAGATTCCCGTGGATCACCCGACGTATTTCGCGGACTTGAGCTCCGGTTTTCTCCGTGGCGCCGCGCGGGCGGCGGACAAGGACTGGGGCGTGAGCATCTACGGCAGCGTGGATCAAGCCGACGCGCCACTGCAGTTGACGCACGCCTACGATCAGGGTGCGAAATACTTTTTCTTCTGGGACAACTATCAATCTGCGTGCGTCCCGTTCGGCGAATGTCTCGCGCTCGCCCGGCATTTGCAGGCACACGTCGCGAGCCATCCAACCCGCAACGACCGGAAACTCCAACACGCGGCGGAAGCGGCCATTCTCCTGCCGCCGGGTTACGACCTGGGCCACGTCCACATGGGCCGCGGCAACCTCTGGGGCTTGGGTGAATTAAATCTCGAACGTACGAATCAATTTGGGATCACCTATCGCACCGTCATGGGCAACTTCTTCACCGAAATTGAGCGCTGCCTGCGCCTCGGCGTCGCCTTCGATCTGCTGTGGGATTTGGAGGGATTGCAGCTCGGCGATTACCGCGAAATCGTGCGCGTGCGGGAGGACGGTCGCGTCGAGGTCTTCAGCGACGGACGCCGGAGCGAGCAATCCGGACCGCGGATTCCAATCCGTTCCGACGGTGCGGCGCCCGGACTGACGATCGAGCTCAACGATGGTGGAGAACCCGGGCCGCGCAGCATCACGGCGCGAGCGCGAGTCGTGGAGTCGGCGACACCCGTTTACTACACGATCGGCACCGACCGGCATGGGATCTATCAGAACGCCCGCGTGCTCTGGGAACTCTATGGGCCCGGGGATGAAGATTACCGGGCGCTGTTGTCGGCGGGGGCGCATCCCCAAACCACATTCGATGGCCAGACGGCAGTCGTCGAAGTAAAATTCCGCGTCGAACAACCGGGGCGCTACCGTCTGCGCACCGCGACGAGCGATCTGGCGGGACGTTCGACGGTGGTGTGGCAGGAGATCAAGGTGGCCAAGTGAATGGAGATACGGAACGGCGTTGGGGCCGGCCCGGACAGTAAACAAGCGCCGCGAGCGAGGAAAGTCTCGCGCTCCTGCATTTCACCACGGCTTACCATCCGCCTTCATGCCGCAGAGGTTCACGCGGATGCCGAGCGCGCTGGCCATCGCGGCTTTGGTCAACAAGCATTGGTCGGCGGACTTGGCGTTGTTCGCATAGACGCACTGGATGTGATTGGCCTTGTGTTTGGCCATCATCTGATCGCGCGTCACGCCGTAAGTCACGGCGTGCATGATGGGCCATTGCCAGGTGGTGGCTTGCCAACGACGCTCGGTCTCTGCGCGGGGCAAGGCGATGACTTTCGCGCGTCCAAGATCCATGTGCAGCGCGCCGCCCGCGACGTAAATGCGGGACCAGACGATTTCGCCGGGCCGGGAAATGCCCCGCAAGGTACTGCCGCCTTTTGGAAAATACATGGGTGGCTGGCGAAATCCTTCCGCGCCCGCCCAGCCGTCGTTGAAATGTGCCGGGGGCGCACTGCCGCTGATCTCGAAAACCCACACGTATTCCTTGGTCGTTCCGGATTGATCCCAGTCGCCCCAGCGCAAATCGTGCAGCGTATTTTCGGGTGGTTGCTGGAGCGCTTCGTGGACACGCTGGGTGAGCAGGCCATCGAGGCCGGCGCTTTCATCCACTTCGTTGAAGTGGGTGACGGGTTTGCCGTCGTAGAGAACGCGCTGCCCGTCGCGAGATTTCACCGGCGGCCGGTCGCCATTGTTCAACATGCCTTCCACGAGGTCGCTCGCGGGTAGTAAATCTTTCAAGCCTTGTTGATATTGAATGCCAACACAGTCGCAGCCGAAGTCATCGGCGAGGCGCACCGCGGCCACGTAGGTTTTACACTGGGCGAGAATTTGTGCGTCGGTCAGGTCGGTGGCGTCCTCCGGTCCGGTGTGGAATTTCATCCCGCGCTGCTCCAGCCAGGCGCGGACGGCGCGCGCCTCGTCGTCGCTCACCTGAGTGCTCTCGTGGTACAGCGCGGACTGGCTGAGGCGCTCCTTGAACACCCCGGTGGCATGGAGCAGATCGTCCGGGATGATGGCGTTGAACATCCCCATGCAACCTTCGTCGAATACGCCCATGATGGCCTTGTCCCGCCGCAACTGGGCGGCCAGCGCTTCTCCAAGCTTGCGCGCGGCACCGGGGACTTTGACTTTCGCGAGCGGCTTCACATGCGCGGTGGGATGCGAACATTTACCAGTCGTGAGCCATTGGCGAAGCTTGAGCTTGAAATAGTCATCGGTGAAATCCTCGCTCCAGAGCGTGGAGTATTTCACCCCCTGTTTCGTGAGCGAGCCGTTCAGGTTCAACATGCCGACGAGGCCGGGCCAGGTGCCGGACCAGTTGGCGACGGTAAGGATCGGTCCGCGATGCGTGGTGAGTCCCGCGAGGACGTGATGCGAGTATTGCCAGACGGCTTCCGCGATGATGAGGGGCGCGCTCGGGTCAATGTTCTGGAATACCGCCAGGCCTTTACGCTGCGAATCAATGAAGCCATGCCGGGCTCCGGCGTCGTAGGCGTGCGCCCGGACCACTTCGTAGCTCGCGGCCTGAATGACGGCGCAGAGGGATTCTTCCATCGCCTTTTGCGCCGGCCAGCAAACCTGGTTGGCCGAGAGGCGCAGGTCACCGCTGGCGATGAGTTGGATTTGGCGCGGCTTGAGTTTGGGAAACGTTGGTTTGGCAGACGGTTTCATGCGGGTTGTAAGGTCTATGGATTAAATCTTCTCGAACGCGGCGCGAGGGTAAAGAAGCGCTGTCCGGCGTCAAGCCGGCGCGTCAGGCGGCGAATAACTCCTTCATCCGTTTGAGGACCGGCGGCACGGCCAGCCAGGGATCGGCTTTGGCTTCGTATTCCAAGGCCACGAAGCCCTGGTAATTGGCGGCCCGCAAAAGCGCGACCACGCGCGGCAGGTCGGAGGGCTGGTTCTCCGTTTGACCTTGGCGCCGGATCTCAACTTTCAGTTGTACATTCACCGCGTAGGGCGCGATCTGCTCCAGGTCGGCGTACGGGTCCACGGTGTGAAAGTTGCCCGTGTCAAGATTGACGCCGAGCCACGGGCTTTGCACCGTCCGCACGATTTCCAGCAACCCCGCCGGCTCGGCGACGATGCCGCCGTGATTTTCCAGGCCGAGGAAAATACCCTTCGTGCCCGCGTACGAGCCGCATTCCTCCAGCGCCCCGATGCACATCTTCCGCGCTTCCGCGTCACTCAACCCTTTGGCCGCGCCCGCGAAGACGCGAATATGCGGCGCGCCCATCACCGCCGCGTAATCAATCCACTGCTTCACGTCGGCGATCTGTTTGTCCAGTTGTTCGCCTTTAGGCAGCGCAAAGTTGTTGCCCACCGACGTGCCGCTGATGGCAACCCCGCGCAGGAAGGCGTGGCGCTTGAGGCGGATCAAATAGTCGGCGTTCACGTCCTTCGGAAAATAATACGCGGTCAATTCGGCGCCCGCGCAGCCGTGCTCGGCACAGAAATCAATGAAGTCGAACAGGTCGATGCGCCGGGCCGGGTCGGTCTCGGACTCCCGCGGATGACTGGTGTCCTTGAAATATTGGCGGAAAGAATAAGCGGCCAGGCTGAGTTGCAAGCGTGGTTGACCGGCCCGCTTGAAGGCCTCGGCGGACCAGGCGGGAGCGATGGATGATTGCATGCTGCATACGGCGCAAGCCAGGCTGGCGCGGCCGGAAACTTTAAGAAAGTGACGCCGCGAAATGGAATTCATAGGTTGCCGCCAAAGTAGGGCAAATCCCGTTACAAGGAAACCAAATCTTGCCGCCCATCGGCGGTCCGAGGACACAACCGATTACCGCGCCCCGCGGTTGTGCCCCCAGCGGATAGTCTTTGACGAGTCAAACGACTTCACGAACCATGGCGGCGTCTTGAGCAACGGAACTTCCAACTCCAGCTCGCTGGCCGGCAAACGCATCATCGTCATGGGTGGGACGGCGGGTTTGGGTCTGTCGGCCGCCAAAGCCTTCGTGGCGGCGGGCGCCCGCGTGCTGGCCATTGGGCGCCAGCCGGAGAACGTCGCGACCGCGCAACACGCGTTGGGCAGCGCGGCGCTTGTGGTGACCGGGGACGCCACCAAACCGGAAACAGCGGTGACCGCGGTGGCGCAAGCGGTTTCCACCTGGGGCGGCTTGGATGGCCTGTATCACGTCGCCGGTGGCTCCGGTCGGCGCTGGGGCGACGGTCCGTTGCACGAACTCACGGACGAAGGCTGGGACGCCACGCTCAACTTAAACCTCACTTCAATGTTTTATTCCAATCGCGCCGCCGTTCGGCAGTTCCTCGCTCAAGGCAGCGGAGGCAGCGTCTTGAACTTAAGTTCGGTACTCGGGTTTTCCCCTTCACCCGAGTTCTTCGCCACCCACGCGTATGCCGCCGCCAAGGCGGCGATCATCGGTCTGACCAAAACCGGCGCCGCCCATTACGCTGCGCACAATATCCGCTTCAATGTGCTGGCCCCCGCGCTGGTCGAAACGCCCATGGCGCAACGCGCCGCCAACGACGCGGCCATTCTCGCCTTCATCAAGACCAAGCAACCCCTCGATGGTGGGCGCATCGGACAACCAGCTGATCTCGACGCAGCCGCGGTTTATTTCCTGAGTGACGCTGCGAAGTTTACGACTGGCCAGGTGCTCGCCGTGGATGGCGGCTGGTCCGTGAGCGAGGGCCGCTGAAGCACCCAAAGGCAATAAATGGAAAATGGATCGCATCTCATTCGGATCGGGATCATTTTACGCTTTGGATTTTAAGTTGAAGACAAACTACGCCATCGGCTTGGACATCGGCGGGACCAACATCAAGGCGCTGGCGGTGACGCCCGGCGGTCGCTTGCTGGCTCACCTCGCCGTGCCGACCGGCGATACGGGCGGGCGCGGTTGGCAAATGAATGTTCAGCGGGCGAAAGCCGAACTCGAGCGCACCGTGAAGCAATCGTTGTCATGGATCGGGTTGGCGGCGCCCGGCTTGGCGGCGGCCAACCAACGCGCCATCGCTTTCATGCCGGGACGCTTGCCCGGTTTGGAAGACCTCGTGTGGCAGAAGTTTTTGAAGTTATCCCAGCCCGTGCCAGTTTTGAATGACGCCCACGCGGCCTTGCTAGGTGAGGCCTGGCGCGGCGCGGCGCAGCGCGCGAAAAACGCAATCCTCCTCACGCTCGGCACCGGCGTCGGTGGGGCGGCCATGGTGGACGGTCGCCTGCTGCGCGGACAGCTCGGTCGCGCCGGACACTTCGGGCACATCTCGCTGGATCCCGAAGGCGCACCCGACGTCGCCCGGACGCCCGGCAGTCTCGAAGACGCCATTGGTGATTGCACGGTCCAAGCGCGCAGTGCCGGTCGCTTCGCCTCAACTAAGGAACTCGTGGCCGCGAGCCAAGCGGGTGACCCGGACGCGCAGCAGGTCTGGATGAAATCCGTTCAAGCGCTCGCCGCCGGAATCGCCTCGCTCATCAATGTGCTCGATCCCGAAGTGGTGGTCATTGGTGGGGGCATTGCCGGGGCGGGTGCTGCGCTGTTCCGGCCGTTGAAAACCTACCTCAACGCTTTCGAGTGGCGGCCTGGCGGTAACCGGGCGCGCGTCGTGCCCGCCAATCTCGGTGACCGTGCGGGCGCCTTTGGTGCCGCGTGGAACGCGATCCATTTCAAAGACCAACCTCAATGATTCCCTTGAACGTGCATCAAGATCGGTTGCGACGGCTAAATCCTAGAGAGAAGCACTCCAACGAAGCCACCG
Source organism: Verrucomicrobiota bacterium (assembly GCA_025350905.1). Lineage (GTDB taxonomy): Bacteria > Verrucomicrobiota > Verrucomicrobiia > Limisphaerales > JADLHS01 > JADLHS01. Next base: position 615 of record JANXWY010000203.1, on the reverse strand, counting down.
GCATCAAATCGAGAAATCCCCTCACCCTGACCCTCTCCCCCTCGGCGGGGGAGAGGGAGAAGTTATCGTGCGACGGCGGTTGGCTGTGGATCGGTGATGATAGTCCAGGCATGGGTAGCTGTTCCCTCGCCCCTTCGGAAGGGGAGAGGGTCAGGGTGAGGGGTTTCTGGCATTACATCTAAAGGCTCATGAACAATCCCTCTCCCGCTCAAACCTATCTCCAGCTGTCGCGTGGACTCGTGGACCAGGTCGAAGCCCAGCTGCCCCAGATTCAACAAGCCGCCGACTGGTTCGCCCAGACGATTCTCGCCGGCCGCATGGTTCAAGTTTTCGGCTCGGGGCATAGCCGCATCATGGTCGAAGAGATGTGGCCGCGGTACGGTTCGTTTCCGGGATTCAACCCGATTGTTGAACTATCGCTGAGTTTCCACAACTTGGTCGTGGGTGCGAACGGGCAACGGCAGGCAATGTTTCTCGAAAATGTCTCCGGCCTGGCCGAGCGCATCCTACGAAACTTCGCGTTGCGGCCGACCGATTCGGCGCTCGTGATTTCTTCCAGTGGCTGCAACCTCGTGCCCATTGAAATGGCGGCCGGCTTCAAGGCGCGCGGCTTGA
>JANXWY010000344.1 GCA_025350905.1 Verrucomicrobiota bacterium | reverse complement strand
GTTTTGGTTTGGGGGACGGCGTTGTGGGTTGGAATTGATTCGTCGAAGATTCAACTTAATCGCTACAAGCTGGACCTCGCTTGCCGGCCGGCTGTCTTGTCCTGTTTGTGTGTATGGCTTTGGTTTTTTGTTTTTCCTTGGTACCTCTGGGCCCGTCATAAGATCAAGACTGGAAGGGCGGTGCTCAAGGAGGAGACCACAAATCAAGAATTACCACCATTCAAGCGTTTCCTCCGCCGTTATTTACCGGTCACGCGACGGGTCGCCGAATGGCTTCTGATAAGTCTGGCCGTCTCAAAACTAGGTTTCGAGGTTTTTTGTCTCGCCGAAAGTTGGCGCGGCAAGCGGGCGTGGGCAGCCTGCAAAGTCCAGCTGGCCGCCAAAGGTGAAACCCTCGATTGGGAATCATTCATCCCGCCGGCCGTTCCGGATTCTAAGAATATTTTCGCCGCACCGAAGATGGCGGAATGGTTCACCAAGCCGAAGGGCAAAAAAACTGGTGTCAACGGTCTAGCCTCCCGGCTGAAATACACCAATTCCATAGCCGAGGTCCTGATTGCGGAGGTGACCGTCGCCGATGCCGGCGCGCTTGCCAACCGAGGGGTGACAGCCACTTGGTTGAAATTCGACGACCCCTCATCGCGGCAGCAAGCGATCGAATTGATCCAAGACGCCGCTGGCCCAAGTGTGTTCGGCGTACTTACAAATACAGGCCTATTTGTTGGCAGATCGCCGGACGCAAATCGGTTCAAGCCGGCGCATCTTCTGTTGGCAGTGGAAAGGGCAACCACCCCCAAGGACGTAAGTGAATTTTTCCGCAACCAAAGCGGAGCCGCGGGCGCTTTGAGAATTAGGCCCGTCGGGAGCAATGTATTTCAAGTCTTCACGCCAGTTTCCACCGCCACAGAATACCTGGCCTGGAGCGACCAATTTCAAGACGACTTCAACTTGATGTCCGCAGCGCTCGAGAGACCTTATGCGCGAATGAAAGGTAAATATCGACCTCCATCCGCGATGCCCGTTCAGAACTTCGTCGACTTGAGGAACGTCGTCCAGATACTCGCACAACGGGCAAAATGCTTTTTGTTGCTGGGCAAACCTGAGGAAGCTTTGAAGGAGTTGACCCTGCTTCGGAGTCTGTGCCGCTTGTTGGAAGCTGCCCCGACGGGGAAACCCATGACGTTGGTGGGCACGATGATCAATGTGGCCGTGGCGGGCCTCTACGTGGATGTCCTCGCCGACGGATTTCGTCTGCACGCATGGCAAGAGCCACAACTCACCGCGCTTCAAGCGCAACTTGACCAGATCAATTTTGCCCCTTTCGTGGTTGAATCGGTACGGAGCGAACGGGCTGCCATCTTGTCCCCATTTGAGGCCGACGTATTGACCATGTTTGAAACCTCGCGCGTGCCCGGGGCAACCCTTTGGCAGAAGTTCAAGAACCTGAAGCCGCCCTACCCACTAAAAGGATTTTTCTACCTGAACATGGTCACTGTTGCCGAACTGGACCAAGCGGCGATTGAAAGTATTGACCCGATCAGAAAAATTGTTCTGCCCAAAAAAGTGATTGAAGTCCAACGCAAGGTAGAAGCAATGCGCCATCATTTTCCTTACACCTTCTTTGCTGCCATTGCAGTTCCCAATTTTGCCAAAGCTTGGCGCACATTTGCCTACAATCAGACCAAGGTTGATGAAGCACAGATTGCCTGCGCGTTGGAGCGTTTTAGCCTCGCGCAGGGCAATTATCCCGAAGCATTGAATGCCCTCATTCCTAAGTTCATTCAGAAGCTGCCACACGACATAATCGGCGGTGAGCCGCTAAAGTATCGGCGCAAGCCCGATGGAAAATTCCTGCTGTATTCTGTCGGCTGGAATGAAACGGACGATCGTGGACAACCGTCCTCGCCGCCCAATGACCATGGCGACTGGGTCTGGCCATAAACATTTCGTGCCTCGTAGCAGGGGCCGGGTGCGTTTCAACTTCGCCTCACAACCGCACCGGAATGTTCTGCTTCGCCAGAAACCGCTTCACGTCGCCGACCGTGTACGTGCCGAAGTGGAAAATGCTCGCGGCGAGAACAGCATCAGCCCGGCCTTCGAGCAACACTTCCGCCATGTGTTCCAGACTGCCCGCACCCCCGCTGGCCACCACCGGCACGCCGACCGCTTCGCTGATGCGGCGCGTGATCACGAGATCAAACCCCGCCTTGGTGCCGTCGGCGTCAATCGAGTTCAGAACGATTTCGCCTGCGCCGAGCGCCACGGCCCGTTTCGCCCATTCCACGGCGTCGAGCCCGGTCGCCTTGCGGCCGCCGTGCGAGAAGACTCCCCAGCGATCTTCGCCGGGAGCGACACGTTTGGCGTCAATCGAGACCACGATGCATTGGCTGCCGAATTTCTCCGCGCCCTGCCGGATGAGTTCGGGATTGGCGAGCGCGCTGGAGTTGATGCTGGTCTTGTCGGCCCCCGCCCGCAGCATCGTGTACATGTCGTCCACGGATTTGATACCGCCCCCGACGGTGAGCGGCATGAAGCAGTGGTCCGCGGTGCGCTCGATCACGTCCACCATCGTCCCGCGGCCGTGCGCCGTGGCGGTGATGTCGAAGAACACCATTTCGTCCGCGCCCTGTTCGTTGTAGCGCAGTGCAAGCTCGACCGGGTCGCCGACGTTGCGCAAGCCGCCCGTCTCGGCGACGCCGAATTGGACGCCGCGAGTGACTTTGCCGTCATGGACGTCGAGACAGGGTATGACTCGTTTGGCCATCATTGCGGGACATTGAACCGGCGAAAACGCCAAGACGCAAGGATGCAGAGTGTGGGACCCGATGTGGTGGTCAACGTAGCGTCAGGCCTCCCGGCCGGACGTAGAGGGCGCGCATCCCTGCCGCCCGGAAATAACGTTGTGACGACGGACCAACTGCCGAAAGCTCCAACGCCGCGGACGAGGCGGGGCGTGGCCGCCGGGCTGGAAGCCACGGCTCTACGGCAGGCACGGATGCCTGGCCGCTACTTTGGTTGACCGCCAATTCCGATCGCACCCGGATGCAGAGCCAAATCATAGGAGCCGACGTGCCGTGTCTCGTTGTTGCCCCGATGGAGTTGGAGCCTCCTTACGTCGGCTGCTACGGGCTTGGCAAACCATTTACGTCCCGCCCCTTCCGTGGTAATCTGCCCCAGCGAATAAAGACCGCCTCCGGTCGTCGAACACACTGGCATTATGAAAAAACTGCTGTTGATTTGCTTGCTGAGTGCCGCGCTGCTCCCGGCGCGCGCGCAATTGCTCAGTCCGGAAGCCTTCTCCGGTGCGGCGATGGGAGCTTTGATTGGTGGGGTCGCCGGGGGAAACAGCTATTCCCACGGCTGCGGCTATTACAACCAGTTTTCCGGTCAAGGTGCGGCCATTGGCGCAGGCATCGGGCTGCTGGCCGGAGCGCTTGTCGGAGCAGCCAATCAACACGCCGCTTATGTCGAACAACCGGTCGTTTACACGCCCGCTCCCGTCGCGACGGTCGGCTACGGCTACGGCTATGGCTCGCCTTACGCCTATTACGCGCCGAATGCCTACACTGCGCCGGGCTATTATTACCAGGCCGCGCACCCGAACTATGCCGTCGGCGGGACTTTGCTGGGGGCGGCGTCCGGGGCACTGATCGGCGCGGGTAGCGACCAGGCGGGCAAAGGCGCCGCCATCGGGGCGGCGGCGGGATTGGTGCTCGGGAGTGTGGCGCAAATCGCGGCCAGGAAACCGACCCCGCAAGTTATCGCCGCGCAAACTACCGCCCAGCCCACCGCCGCAGCGGTGACTCAAGACGCAAACCCACAGTCGTCGGATGGGTCTTCGCAGATTACTTCCCAGCCCGTCGCCACTTCGACGTATCATTGGACGCCGCGCCCGCAGATTGCCGACGCCCCGCGCGTACCGGACGCGCCGACATTCTAATCAAATCAAATGCTTAACCGCCAAATACACGAATCACTCCAAAGATGGGCTTCAACCCAGTGGCGCAATTGATTGTCATTCCGGCGGTAATTTCCGAATTTCCAGTTCGTGTGTTTCGTGGTTAAGATTCAGTCACCGTCAAACTCAATCAAAATGAAATCAATCATCACCAAGTTCCTCCTCTCCCTCACCACTGCCGCCCTCGTCGCGGGCTGCGCCTCCAGCGGGGTTAAGAATCCCTCCGGCATCGGCGTTACCCGTATGAACGCCGACGAACAGGGCTTCGTCGCCGGGACGGGCGTCGAATCGCAGGACCTCGTGGCCGTCACCGACAAAATGGCGCGCAGCATCCTAGTATTGTGACAATATAGTTACGTTACATAATGTCGCCCCAGCTTTTGGTCGGCATCCTGGCGGGTGAAAGTCCATTGAATCTGGCATCCCGCCGCGTTACGTCGTTGTTCCCAGGCCTCCACTTCGGCCTTTAAGT
>JANXWY010000312.1 GCA_025350905.1 Verrucomicrobiota bacterium | reverse complement strand
CCGAGCACAATTTCCGCCAGCGCCTTGATTTTGAATTGGTCCTCGGCCGACAATTTGATCTCGCTCTTCTCCAGTTTGATCTCCGCCTTGCTGCCTTTGAAATCAAACCGGTTGGCCAGTTCCTTGTTGGCGATGTTGACGGCGTTCTCGATCTCCATCGAGTTTACTTCACTGACAATGTCGAATGACGGCATGCCGAAAAGGTTAACGACCGCCCGCCAAATGGGAAGCACATTGCAGCGCGCGAAGCCGCGGGCGCTACTACCGCACCCTGCCCCCCGAGGTTGAGTCCGCCCACTGCGCCCGGCTGCCCCTCACCCGGCCTGCGGCCACCCTCTCCGCTCCTTCGGAAGGAGAGGAGAGGGAAGGGAGAGGAGTGGTCCGGTTCTGGGAGACCAATCGTGAGCCCGGACGACTTACGGCGCGCAAGAATGAGCTTCCCCCCGCACGTTCCTTCTCGCTAAAGTTTTTCCTGTGCAAAGCATCCAGCGATCAACCGGTAAGTTTCTTTTTTACTCAGTCCTCAGTTTTTGGCTCTCCGCCTTCGCCGTAGCGGCCACCCCCGGCCCCTTCGAGCTGCGCGACGGCGATCGCGTCGTCTTCCTCGGCGACACCTTCATGGAACGCGAGCAGTACCACGGTTGGATCGAGTTGATGCTCACGACCCGTTACCCCGAACGCGACGTCACCTTCCGCAACCTTGGCTGGAGCGCCGACACGCCGGCGGGCGATTCGCGCTTCGGCCGTTCCTTGCTGCAAGCCGGCCTCGAACCCGCCGACGAGGGCTGGAAACAACTGGTTAAACAAATCGAAGAAGCCAAACCCACCGTGGTGTTCATCGGTTACGGCATGGCTAGTTCCTTCGATGGCCTGGCGGGGCTGGCGAAATTCAAGACGGAGTACAACCGGCTGCTCGATACCATCGAGAAAATTTCTCCGGGAGTTCATTTCGTGTTGGTGGGGCCCATTGCGCATGACGACGCATCGGCTTGGATTCATTGTGCCTCGGGGGAAGAAACGCTCGCTCATAACCAGAACTTGGGCCAGTACCGTGACGCGATCCGAGAGATTGGGGAGCGCCGCGGGGCGCGCATTATATCCCTGGAACATCTGACGGGGTCTTCAAATTTTGCCCGGACGGACAACGGAATCCACCTGACCAGCTACGGTTACATTCTGGCCGCGCAAGAAATCGAAAAGAGTTTGGGCTGGAAAAGTGGCGCGTGGAGCACCATCCAAGGCCGCAATCAATTCGAACCCCTCCGCGAAGCCATCCTGCGCAAAAACGAGTGGTTCTTCCACCGCTCACGCCCGGCGAACATGGCGTACATCTTCGGCTTCCGAAAAGGCGAGCAAGGGCAGAACGCCGTCGAGATTCCCAAGTTCGACGCCTACATCGCCGCCGAGGAAGCTCGCATCGCGCAACTCCGTGTCGCCAAGGCCGGCGTCCGCGTGCCCGAACTCCCGCGCCGCGTGGGCAACCTGATCTCCAAGCCCACACCCCAACCGCTTCCCAAGTTCGAAGTCGCCGAAGGCCTCGAGGTCACGCTGTGGGCCGAAAACCCGCTGCTCAACAAGCCGATTCAAATGAACTTCGATCCGCAGGGCCGGCTCTGGGTCGCGAGCTCGGAAGTGTATCCGCAAATCGAACCCGGGCAGGCGGCCACCGATAAAATCATCGTCCTCGAGGATACCGCGGGCACCGGCAATGCGAACAAGGCCACCGTGTTTGCCGATGGCCTGCTCATCCCCACCGGAATTGAGCCGGGTGACGGCGGCTGTTATGTCGCGCAAAGTACCGAGCTGCTGCACTTCAAAGACACCAATGGTGACGGCAAGGCCGACAGCCGCCGCATCGTGCTGAGCGGTTTCGGGACCGAGGACACGCATCACAATCTCCATACGTTGCGCTGGGGGTTTGACGGCCGACTGTACATGAGTCAATCCATTTACACGCGCACCGATACCGAAACGCCGCACGGCGTGGTGCGGTTGAAAGGCGGCGGTGTGTTCCGCTTCGATCCGCGGGATGAGCAACTGGCGATCCTCTACCGGGGTTGGGTCAACGCCTGGGGCCACCAGTTCGATGATTTCGGTCAGTCATTCCTGACCGATGGCGCCGGCGGCGGCGGCATCAATTACGGTTTGCCCGGCGCAAGTTATGTTACCGCGCCGAAGGCCCGCCGGATCCTCGACAGCGTCAGCCCCGGCAGTTACCCGAAATTCGCCAGCATCGAAATCATCCGCAGCCAGCAATTTCCCCCGGACTGGCAAGGCGACATGATCACGTGCGACTTCCGCGCCCATCGGGTCGTGCGTTTCAAGATCAGCGACCAAGGGGCGGGCTATGTCACTCAAGAAATGCCGGATGTATTACGCACCACGGCGGATTCCTTCCGGCCCATTGATGTCAAGATGGGGCCCGACGGCGCGCTCTACGTGGCCGACTGGAGCAACCCGATCATCCAGCACGGCGAGGTGGATTTTCGCGACCCGCGCCGCGACAAGGAGCATGGCCGCATTTGGCGCATTGCTGCCAAGGGCCGCGCGCCGTTGGTGAAGCTGGATTTTACCAAGTTAAAAAACCCGGCCCTGCTCGAGAAGCTGGTTTCGCCCAACCATTACGAAGCTGAAAGCGCCCGTCGCGTCCTCGTCGAACGCGGGGCGGACAAGGTACGGAAAGACTTAAACGCGTGGACGAAAAAACAGGAAGCCGAGAGCGCCCGACTGCAGGCCTTGTGGATGTATCAAGCGTTCAATCAGCCGCAGCCCGAGCTGTTGGACGCCCTCCTCGCGGCGCATGACGCCCACATCCGCGCGGCGGCCACGCGGGTCCTCAGTGCCTGGGCCACGCCCCCCGAACCGACGCCCCCCGCAATGGCGACCGAGGTCGCACTCGCCCGGCTGTCCCAACTCATCACGGATGAAAATCCGCGGGTTCGCCTCGAAGCCGTACGGGCGCTGGGCAAATTTAATTCCGTCCTCGCCGCGGACCTCGCCTTCAACGTCCTGAATCAGCCGATGGATCCATTCCTCGATTACGCCCTCTGGCTCACCATCAATGAACTCGCGGAGCCGTGGCTCGCCGCGCTCAAAGCCGGCCAGTGGAAAGTTGCGGGCCGCGAGGCGCAACTGGAGTACGGCCTCAAAGCCATCCAGCCCGCGCTCGCCAACGACATCCTCGGTCAACTCCTCGGCAACCGACCCCTGCCCCGCGACGGCGCCGGCCCCTGGCTCGAACTCATTGGGGCCGCCGGCGGCGCGCCACAACTGCGCCTGCTGTTCGACCAATTGCTGGGCGGCGGATTTGACGAACCGGCCTCGGTCCGCGCTTTGGCCGCCCTCACCACCGCAGCCCGCTTGCGCAACGTGAAGCCCGAGGGCGACCTTGCCCCGCTGGCCGCGCTATTGAAGGCGAAGGATGAGAGTGTCCGCGTCGCCGCCCTGCAACTAGTTGGAACGTGGAAACTCGCGCCGTTCAGCCCCCAATTAATTCAGGTCGCGAATAACCTGCCGACCCCGCCCGCCGAACGCGCGGCCGCCTTCGCGGCCCTGCGGAATATCGGAGGTGCGGGTATCATTGCGGACTTGAAGCACCTCGCCGGCACGGCCGCTTCGCCGGAAATTCAGCGCGAAGCGGTGAGCACCTTGGCCGGCTTGGATTTTCCGGCGGCGCTGCCCGAAATTCTGGCCACCTTGAAGGCCACGACCAAGGAGGCGGAGGCGATTGCACTGTGGCGGGCCTTGCTGGGCATTCGCAACGCGGGCGCCAAACTCGCGCCGGAGCTGCCTCAGTCCGGATTGTCGCCGGAGACTGCCCGCGCCGGCCTCCGCATCGCGCGCGAGGGAAATCAAAATTCCATGCTCGTTCCCGTACTCATGCAACTGGCCGGCCTCACGCTCGCGGACAAACAGATGTCAGCCGCCGAGCTCCAGACGCTCGCGGCCGAAGCGCTCAGCAAAGGCGACGCGGCTCGCGGGGAAAAACTTTACCGGCGCACGGACCTGGCGTGCATGACGTGCCACGCCATCGGAGGCGCCGGCGGGAAGGTCGGTCCCGATCTGACCAGCATCGGCGCGAGTGCCCCGCCAGATTACCTCGTGGAGTCCTTGTTCTACCCGAACGCAAAAATCAAGGAAGGCTTCCATTCCGTGGTGATCACGATGAAGGACGATCAGGAATTCAGCGGCATCGTCGTGAAGGAGTCGGATAATGAGGTCATCCTCCGCAACGCCGCCAACCAGGAAGTGTCGGTCGCCAAGAACAACATCGCCAAGCGAGTGAATGGCGGATCGTTGATGCCCGGCGGACTGGTGGATGCCCTGTTGCCGGAAGAGCGGCTGGACCTCCTCAAGTTCCTCGCGCAACTCGGTCGCCCCGGGGAATACGACGCGGCCAAAGGCGGCACGGCTCGTTCCTGGAAACTTTATGAGATCACGTGGCGCAACGAGCCGTTCGGAGTGGAGCGCACGATTCGGGGTGACTTCACGCTCAAGGATTGGGTGCCGGCGTTCTCCCTGGTGAATGGCGCGCTGCCCAAGTCCGCCTGCGAAAAAGCTTTTGAATCGCCGGGCGACAACACCCGCGGCCTCTTTGCGGCGACGCAGTTTCAATCCACGAAAGGCGGCCCGGTGAAATTCAATCTGGCCGGCGAGGTGAAAGGCGTCTGGGTGAATGGTCAATCGGTCAAGGCGGGGGCACAATTCAATGCCGAGACGAAACCCGGCGTGAACACGCTCGTCGTGCAACTCGACGGCGCGCACCTGCCCGACCCCTTGAAACTGAGTTCCGGTGACGTGTCGTTCCTGACGAATTGATTTGAAGCGTCGGCATGTAGCGTCGGGCATCTTGCCTGACGTAAAGGGCGCGCGTCCCGCCGCCCGGATTGGCGTGAGAATGTTTGGAGACTTTCGAAAGTTTCCAACGCGCAGGGTTGACGTGAAGCTTTTTCCGCCGGGCGGAGACGCCCGCCGCTACGAAACTCCAAGACCCGACGTACCGATGTTCGTGATTCAACGCGACGGCGCGCATATGCTGCGTCTGCCGTGGAGCGGTGGTGCGATGCTGAGGACGAACTGAACTCTTCACCCGAACTCGAAGCTCGGAAAAATATTTGCTCCGATCATTGCGATTCGCGTGACACTACATTGCCGCAATTGCGCTTGGGGTTCCGCTCATGGAACGACGGGGAGAAGGGAGCGTAACCCAAGGGTAACTGTGGCCGACGACGGGTCGCTGCTGTCGCGGGCCGCCACTCGACAGTAAGCCGCGAGGGCAAAAAAGCCACCCCGATTTGCTCGGTACGAGCCTATCGCTGAAGTCGGACCGCGCGGGTCGATCTGCGATCCGGCCGGGTACAATTCACTCGAATCCCAACACCACTCCGACACGTTTCCAGCCAGGTCGTAAAGTCCGTAGCCGGTCGGCGCAAAATATCCCACCGGACTGGTATAAGGCATGACCCCATCGTCAAACGCCGGGTGATAGCCCCGCGTTAAACTGGTATCGTAAGCCACCGGTGCGTAACTATAATAATTCGCCCGGTCGTGGGTGATATTGTCCGTGTCCGACCACGGGAATCGATGCCCGCCCGCTCCGCCCCGCGCCGCCTTCTCCCATTCCG
>JANXWY010000296.1 GCA_025350905.1 Verrucomicrobiota bacterium | reverse complement strand
TGCCGCTCGTTTTCGCCATGACTTCAAGAATCTGCCGCTCCTCGGCACGCGACGGATAGCCGATCCTGAGCTTGAGCATGAAGCGGTCAACCTGCGCTTCGGGTAACGGATACGTGCCTTCCTGCTCGATGGGATTCTGCGTGGCGAGGACGAGGAAGGGTTCTTCGAGCTTGAAGGTCTGGTCACCGATGGTGACCTGCTTTTCCTGCATGGCTTCGAGCAGCGCGCTTTGCACCTTGGCGGGCGCGCGGTTGATTTCGTCGGCGAGGACCAGGTTGGCGAAGATCGGGCCCTTGCGCGTGGTGAAGCCGCCGGATTGCGGATTGTAAATCTGCGTGCCGATGACGTCGGCGGGCAGCATGTCCGGCGTGAATTGCAGGCGCGAAAATTTGACGTGAATGCACGCGGCCATAGATTTGACGGCCAAAGTTTTTGCCAGGCCCGGCACGCCTTCGAGGAGGACGTGGCCGTTGGCCAGCAACCCGATGACCAGCCGTTCGGTCAGATAAGTCTGGCCGACGATGACTTTGCCCAGTTCGTTAAACAGCGGATGGGTGAAGGCGCTCGCTTCCTTGACGGCCTCGTTGATGGCGGAAATTCCAGTATTCATATCGTATTTTTGATTCTACGGACAGATGGACAGAATGACCAGCTTCCGCGTTCAAGGATTTTGGTCGGAAGCGACTACAGCAGAAAACCCAGGCAGGTTTCCGTTGGTGGCGGCGACCGGGGCGACGGTCAAACTCCGCGCGTGACAGGTTCTCCGGGAGCCGTTACCAATCGCTGACGATGCAATCGCGCCGCAGGAAATCCGCTTTGAGTTTCACAGTCGCCTGGGTTTGGCTGGTCCTGGTTGCTGGCTGGCCAGCGTCCGGAGCCGATAACGAACCCGCGAAAGCTGTACCCGCACTTTCAACGTCCAGTGCCCTGAAGCCCGTGAGTCTCCGCTGTGAATACACCCAAAATCCGGTGGGGGTGGACACGGTCTGGCCGCAGCTCAGTTGGGGGCTCGAATCGTCCGAGCGGAATCAAAAGCAGAGCGCCTATCACGTTCTAGTCGCCAGCACCGCCGCGTTGCTCGCGGCGGACCGGGGCGACTTGTGGGATTCGGGTCCGGTCAAATCGGACGAGGCTGCCCACGTGACCTATGCCGGCCTGCCGTTGACTTCGCGCCTCAGTTGCTACTGGAAGGTGCGGGTGTGGGATGCGTCGGGAAAACTCTCGGCGTGGAGTCCGCCGGCCTCCTGGGAAATGGCTTTGCTTCGACCCGAAGACTGGCAGGCGAAGTGGATTGGCAGCGGCCCACCGCATGAACCGCGTCCGCCCGAAGGATTTTTCAAGAGCACCAAGGAGCTGACCAATCTGACCGATAAAGTGACGGTGGATGGTCGTTCGACCTTGCTCCGCAAATCCTTCGTCGCCGACAAACCGATCCGGCGCGCGGTGGTTTACGTGACTGGTCTTGGTTATTACGAATTCTCGTGCAATGGCCAGCGAGTTGGTGACCGCGTGCTCGCCCCAGCCAAAAGCAATTATCGCAAATGGGTGCTCTACGACACGTATGATGTGACCACATTGTTGCGGGAGGGAACGAACGTGTTGGGCGTGATGCTGGGCAATGGGTGGTTTAATCCGTACAAGAAATGGTGGGAGCCGTATCGCATGCAATGGTTCGGGTCCAAGTGCGCGCTGCTGCAATTGCACCTTGAGTATGCCGACGGCTCGACTCAAGTGATCGGCTCAGATGGTTCCTGGGAAACAGCTCCCGGACCCGTGCTGTCGTCCTGCGTCTATGACGGCGAGGTCTATGACGCCACCAAGGAATTGCCGGGTTGGGATCAACTCGGCGCGTCCGACTCGGGCTGGAAGCCAGCCAATGTGGTCGAGCCACCGGGGGGCGTCCTGGTCTCGCAGCTCATGCCGTCGATTAAAGTCGTCGAACATCTGAAACCGGTGGCGATGACAAATCCCAAGCCCGGCGCGTATGTGTTCGATCTGGGGCAGAATTTTGCGGGCTGGGTACGGCTGACCGCCGCGGGGCCGCGGGGCCGGCGCATCACGCTGCGCTACGCGGAAGATCTGCTGCCCGATGGCAACCTTGACATCACGAGCAACGAACGCGCCTTGGCCACGGATGTTTATGTGATGAAAGGGCAGGGGACAGAGGTTTATGAACCGCGCTTCACCTTCCACGGGTTTCGCTATGTGGAGGTGACGGGCTTTCCTGGCGTGCCCAAGCTCGCGGACGTGTTGGGTTGCGTGGTTCATACGGCGTGCGAAAGCGCCGGCGAGTTCACCTGTGACAATGAGTTGATCAACCGCATTCATCGGGCGACGCGCTGGGCGCAGCGCAGCAATCTGCTGGGCTATCCCATGGACTGCCCCCAGCGTGACGAACGGCTGGGTTGGTTCGGCGACGCAATGGTTTCGATGGAAGAAGCGATGTTCAACTTCGAGCTGCCGCTGTTCTACCGGCAATGGCTCGACGGCGTGCGCTTTAATCAAAACGAAGCAAATGGCGACATTTCCATCGTTTCCCCGCGGCCGTACATCACCGACGAACCGGACCCGACGTGGAGCAGCGCGTATGTGCTCATGACCTGGCAATATTATTTGCACTACGGCGATCGCCAGTTTCTCGCCGGACATTTCGACTCCATGAAACGCTACGTGGATTATCTGGGAACGCAGGCCACCAACCACATTCTGCCGAAGTATTGGATCGGCGACTGGGGCACGATTGTCGAGGGCTGGAAGGAAGGCGAACCGGTGTCGGTTGGCACGGCGTTTTATTATTACGACGCCATCATCCTCGCGAAGGTTGCCGGCGTTTTGGGCAAGCCGCAGGAAGCTGAGAAATACACCGCGCTCGCGAGCCAGATCAAAGCCGCGTTCAACCGCACCTTCTATGACGCGAAAAAGAAGCAGTACGATCAAGGCACGCAATTCAGCAATGCCTTCCCGCTTTTCCTCGGCTTGGCGGCTTCGTCGGATCAAGCCGCCGTGCTGGAAAATGTCCTGCGCGATCTCGATCGCCACAATGGCCATTTCGATGTGGGCGTGCTCGGCGCCAAATACCTGATTGATGCGTTGACCCAGTTCGGAAGGGAAGACGCGGCGTATCAACTCGTCAATCAAACGGGATTTCCGAGTTGGGCCCACATGCTGGAAGGCGGCCGGACCACGCTGTCCGAGTTCTGGGACCTGAAAGGCTCGCACAATCACGTGATGATGGGCAGCATCGACGCTTGGTTTTATCGGACGCTCGCCGGAATCCAACCGGACGAAAACCGGCCTGGCTTCGAGCATATTGTGATCAAGCCGTTCATCCCCGATTCGCTATCCTTCGTGCGGGCAAGTGTGCAAACCGTGCGTGGCCACGTGGCCGTGAAATGGACCAAGAAGAATGGATCGCTGCAACTGAACGTCACCATTCCCGCCAACAGCACGGCGACGGTTTATGTGCCGGCAGCTTCCGCCAAACAAGTGCAATGCACGCCAGCCTTGAAGTCGGTGCGCTTTGAAAACGGCGCCGCCGTGTACGAAATCGGCTCGGGCGATTACGAATTTCAGGTGGCTTCCGGCGGGTAGCGGGTCCCGGTCCGGTCAGCGCGGGGAAGATTACGGCTGGCGGCTTTTTGAAGACCGGTCCAGGAAAACGAGTTGCTGCTGTCCTGATTTTCCAACCAAAGCCATCGGACGATTGGGAAACAGTGCGAACAGTTCTTCATCAGTGATAAGCTTCGTGGCTCCGCCGCCCGCTGGTGGCGTGGGTAGCGCAGTCGTGATCGGTTTGCTGGCGGCAATTTGCCGGCGGGAAGATTCGAGAGTGCGGCGCGACAGGAACACGAACACAAAGAGCAGGGGTAGCAACAAGACCGTGCCGATGCGCACGCCGCGCTGCCGCCGCCTTTGCTGCCGCAGGGCGGTGAGTCCTTGTTCAAGCGAAGTCTGACGGAAATCCGCCAGTTCATCGCCGGCCAGGATTTCTTTCAACAAGTTGGTTTGTTCCGGAGATTTCATGGGGCGTGCAGTTTGTTGATCATTCGTTCGCGGAGTTGGCGTCGCAGCCGCAGCAGGCGCGATTCGACGGCTTTCTCCGTCAGACCCGTGTTGGCGGAAAGTTCCTTTACCGATGCTGCCTCAAGGTATTTGCCTTCGACCAAGTGACGGTCATTTGGGTTCAGTTCGTTCAGGCTTTCTTCGAGGATGATACCAAGTTGGTTGCTTTCGCTGGGAAACAGTTCGTCCGCGAAGTCGCGCCAGTGAAGGGCGAATTGTTGCAACAACATCGCATACCGATGTTGTTTGCGTCCGGCGTCGCGGGCGGCGCTGCGCGCGAGCATCTTCAGCCAGCTCCAGAAGGCTTCTTCCGACTCAAAAACGCGCACATAGCGGAGCACGCGCAACAAAGTTTGCTGCAAGGCTTCCTGCGCCTCGTGTTCCTGGCCGCGGGCCACGACGAGCAGAAACTGATACAGCCGGTCGAAATATTGTGCGTGGAATTCCCGAAACGCCTCCTCCTCGCCCGCTGCCAAACGGCGAGTCAGCAGCGCGACGCCGGCGGAAGCTGGTTGAGACGTGGAATCTTCTGCCACCGTTTTATTTCCGGTTAGTCGCAGGGCAAACGACAAATTGGCGGTTGAGATGGACAACGGATTCAAGGGGGAGTGACTGGGGTGGGCGGCGCTGCTGGCGCCGGCAATAAACCATATCGTCTTGCCAGTTCCGGATTCATTCCGTGTAAGCCATAGCGCTTCGCGAGTTCCGGATTCATCCCAGAGACGCCGAATGGTCCGGAGGGGCTGGTTTCTCCAACTGCCAGGCCCGCCTGACCCGGGAGGGCGTTCACCACTTTGCGCGCGACTTCCACGGCGTATCGCGTGCCGGTGACGATGAGGAGGTTAGCCCCTCGATGAAACCGAAAACTCGGCATTTCCACAGCGCCACCTTGTTTGAGGCTTTCGAGGGTTGCCGTCACAATTTTTTCGAGTTCGAGCAAGCTCTTGGCCACTTCCTGCTCGCGGAGATCTGGCGCTTCTTTCTGATCTTGTTTCTCGCGCAACCATTGGAGATATGGGCCTATGTTGAACGCCTCCACAGTGCGTTCCGTTTCTGGTGTCGGTGTCGGTTCGCGTAGAATAAAAAGGCCGGTGTTTGATTCGGTCGCGGCCGGCGCGGTGGGCTGTCCGGTCGTGGGATCAATTGTCATCGTAAGGGAAGGGGGCATGTTCGGGCCCGCGGAACCCGGCCCCATCCAGTCAAACTTCGCGCCGCTGGCCACGCGAATCGCTTCCAACTCGTCTGCCAAATGACCCGCGCGTAACTTGAGATCCGAAATCTGCAACTTCGCCAAGCCGGGCGCCAATACGATGTTGGCCTTGGTATATTGGTCGCGCAGGGCATCCACCACATTGCCCAACGTGGCCTCGGCCCCGCGTCCTTTCGGCGCGTTCACCAATTGTCCATCCTTGATCTCAAGGTCGTAACCGGACTTCGCGGACTCGACTGGCAACGATGGTTTATTCTCGGCAGCCTGAGATTGCGGCAGCCAGGCCAAAGCGGCCGCAAGGCTTACGGCGGTAAAGAACGGTCGAAGTGAGTCAGGTTTTTTCATGGCGATTTTGTTTTCTTCGGGTCTGTTTTCGTTTACTCACCCACAACACGTCTGCCACCCGCCAAATCACGCAACCATCTACAAGCTCCGCAAGTTGAACTGGTTTTGCTTCCCGCGAATATCAAATGTCTGCCGACAGTGCGCGAGACAAAACCTTACCCGATATCAAACCCGCTTCACCCCCCGGCAGCCCCTGCCGGACTGGAATTTGTTCTCGCCTGCCGTGGACGAAATCGGGATGCTCAAAGTCGTGAACTCCGCCGGGCAGACATTTTTTAGGACGCTTCTATTGCGCACCCAAACTCTTGCGCGGCCCGCCTTCTCCTCATATTAGCCATGCCAGGAATAACCAGAACGCGTCCGTTGATCGCCAAAGCCTCTGTGCTGCTCGCCCTCCTGGCCGGTTTTGCTTCCGCTCATGCGCTTGATCTCAAGCAAGCCGTGATCGTTACGCCGCCCAACCTCTCTGGTCCCGAACGGAAGGCCATGACGATGTTGATCGAGGAAATCGAGAAACGCACGCAAGTGCGCTTGCTGACAATAACCGCGTGGCCGTCGTCGAATGCTCCGGTTGTCGCGGTCGGTCCCCGGTCCGAGCTGGCGAAATTCGCGGGGCCTTACGCCAAGGAATTATTGGCGGTGCGCAAAGCCAGCGGCCCCGAAGGCTACCGGCTCTGCGTCAAGCGTGGGGCGGCGAGCTCGGGGGTTTTTGTTATTGGCGACGATGCGCGCGGGGTTTTGTTCGGGATTGGCCGGTTGCTGCGTGAACTGCACATGTCGTCCGGCAACGTAACTTTGGCGGATGATTTGGACCTTGCCACGGCGCCCAAATATCCGCTGCGGGGTCATCAACTCGGCTATCGACCCAAGACTCATTCGTACGACGCCTGGGATTTGCCCGTCTGGGAACAGTATATCCGCGACCTTGCCGTCTTCGGCTGCAACGCCATCGAGTTGATCCCGCCGCGATCAGACGATGCCGCCGACAGTCCGCATTTTCCCCGGCCCCCGATGGAGATGATGACGGGGATGTCTGGTCTTGCTGATTCCTACGGCCTCGACGTGTGGGTGTGGTATCCAGCGTTGGACAAAGATTATTCCGATCCGCAGACCGTCGCGTTTGCACTGCGCGAATGGGGCGAAGTTTTCTCGAAGCTGCCTCGTCTCGACGCCGTGTTTGTTCCCGGCGGCGATCCGGGGCGCACGCCACCCAAACTCCTCATGGCGCTGCTGGCGAAACAAACCGAGAATCTGCACCGGTACCATCCGCAGGCGCAGATGTGGGTTTCGCCGCAGGGTTTCACGCAAACTTGGTGGGATGAGTTCATGACCATCGTGCGCGAGGAACAACCGGCGTGGCTAACCGGCATTGTCTTCGGCCCGCAGGTGCGGCTCGACACGGTGAAGCTTCGCGCCTTGCTGCCGGCGAAATACCAGTTGCGCCATTACCCCGACATTACGCACAACCGGCAATGCCAGTTTCCCGTGGCGGACTGGGATACAGCCTTCGCGATCGCCGAAGCGCGCGAATGTGTGAACCCACGCCCGCGCGCTTTCGCGAATATCTTCCGCATTTTCCAGCCACCGACCATCGGGTTCATCACCTATTCGGAAGGTTGCAATGACGACGTGAACAAGGCGGTCTGGTCCGGGCTGGGCTGGGATTCAGATCGCGACGTGACCGAAATCCTCCGTGACTACGGCCGTTATTTCATCGGCGACCAATTCGCGGATGATTTTGCGCAAGGCGTGCTGGCGCTGGAAGAAAACTGGCACGGCCCTGTCCTCGCGAACAAGGGCATCGAAACCACCTGGCAAAAGTTTCAAGCGATGGAACGCGCTGGCGGTCCGAAGCTGCGTACGAACTGGCGTTTCCAGATGGCGATGTTCCGCGCGGCCTGCGATGCCTATGTCCAGCAGCGCCTCGCCTACGAGCAGGAACTGGAGCGTGCCGCCTTGTTGTTATTGCAACCAGCGCCGGAAAAAGGCGCGCTGGCCGTCCTCGACGCCGCGCAGGCAACGCTCGACCGCGCGCTTACAAATCGCGTTGCCCCCGAGCTGCGCGAACAGATTTCCGTTTTCGGTGAGGCATTGTTTCAAAGCATCCGCATGCAACTGAGCGTCTCGCGCCATCGGGCCATTGCGTCCGACCGCGGGGCCACGCTCGACACCATTGATCTGCCGCTCAATAACCGGCTGTGGCTCGCCGCCCGGTTCCAAACCATTCGCAGCCTGCCCGACGAATCGGCGCGCCTCGCCGCCATCCGTGAGGTTGTGAACTGGACTGATCCTGGACCAGGCGGATTCTACGACGATCTCGGGGACCTAATGCGCCAGCCGCATCTCGTGCGCAACCCGAATCCGGCCGCTGATCCCTCCAATCTGGAATCGGCGTTCGTCGGATTTGCAGACCAAAAGGGCCGGCTCGCGGAACCGGACAATCTGGAAGACGCCTTACGTTTCTCGTGGCTCAACCACGCGGAAACCTTGCGCGGGACGCCGCTGCGAATGCACTACGACCATCTGGATCCCAACGCGAGTTATCGGGTGCGGGTCGTTTATGGGGGCGACAGTTTGCAAAAGCTCATCCGGCTCGTGGCCAACGACGACGTGGAAATCCATCTGCTGATGCCAAAGCCACAGCCGATCAAGCCCGTCGAGTTCTCCATCCCGCGCGCCGCCACGGCGAGGGGGGAACTGACCTTGAGTTGGAACGGCGACGCGGCCTTGGGCGGCAACGGCCGCGGCTGCCAAGTCTCGGAAGTCTGGTTGATCAAAGAATCGCCCGCACCCGCTCGTTAAACCAACTGCGAACTCTTACCGCTCTATGAAATCCAAGAAATCAACATCCCATCCAGTCCAGTGGGAAAATCCCGTCAAAGCCAAATTAAAAAAAGGCCAGCCCGTCATTGGCATGGTCATCAGCGTGAACAGCGTTGAAGTGGCGGCGCAGGCGGCCAGCATGGGCTTTGATTTTATCTGGATGGAGATGGAGCACTCGCCCCTCAGTCTGGAAACCGTCCGCAACATCGTGCTCGCCACGCGCGGTTTGCCGGCGGTGCCGTTTGCCCGGCCACCGGTGAACGAACTCTGGACCGCCAAACGCCTGCTGGACGCCGGCGTGCTCGGCGTCGTTTTCCCCTTCACCAGCACGCCGGAACTGGCGCGGCGCGCGGCCGCCGCGTGCCGCTATCCGCCCGCGGGGTTGCGCGGTTCGGGCGCCGACCTGGCCCAGTTCCGCTGGCCCGCGCCGGAAGGCTATTATGATTTTGCAGACAAAAATGTCCTGGTCGTAACGGTCGTGGAGGACACCACCGCGCTTTCCCACATCGATGAAATCGCGGCTACGCCGGGCATTGACGTGCTCTTCATCGGCACCAGCGACCTGTCGTTCTCGCTGGGTCTGCGGGGCGAGCAGAACCATCCGAAGCTCGACGCGGCCATCGCCAAGATTGTGGCGGCGGGAAAAAAGCACGGCAAATTCCTGGGCCGGCCGGCGCTGACGGTGGCGCAGATAAAAAAATTCCAGAAGCAGGGATTTCTGTTTTTTCAGAGCGCGACGGACACCGAATTCATGGCCCGGGGCGCTGCGCAATTGCTCCAGCCGTTCGGCAAATCGCTCCGCGCGCTTTCCAGCGTTGGGGTGTGAGCGCTGCGGGTGGGTATTGGGTCTCCGCCCCGCAGCCTGTGAAGTTTTTGGCGATGGAGGCGGCCCGCGGCGGGCTGTCTTCGGCAGTTTGCATTTCGCCAAATGCGCCTATATTGCAGCCATGTTGGCGACTCCGGAACTGATTCGTGAAGCGGCGCAAGCCGCACAGCTGGAAAGGCGACTTCCCCGTTGGGCCAAGGTGCCGCTCTACCGAGAGCGATGGGCGGCGGCGGAAAACCGCGGTTCGGAATTCGGTGCGCGCGCGCGGTTGGAGCTGCTCCCGTTCATCACCAAGCCCGAGATGCGCGCGGGCTTCCCGGAGCAATTCCTCCCTGCCGGACGGACTTTGGAAGACTTGCTCGCCCGCAAGCTCGTGGAACTGGACCACACCTCCGGCACGTCGGCGGAACGCTTGCCGGTGATGTTCGGTCGCGGTTGGTGGAATGCGCAGGAAGCCAGCGCGCTGCAGTCGAATCCGTTCGTGGCCGGCGTGCTGGACCAATATCCCGCCGCCCGGCGTGCAACGCTCACCGCTCCCGCTTGCAACGGTTTGACCTGTCCAACGGTCTGGCAACCGCAATCCCAGCGCACTTTGGGCCATACCTTGTTCGTCAATCTCGCCCGCATTCCGTTTCTCCTGAGCGACGCCGAACTCGCCCGCATGGCCGCCGAGATCGCGGCCTGGGCACCGCAGTTTCTGGATGTGGATCCGGTTCACGGCGCGCGGTTCGCCCTGTACTGCGAGCAGCACGGCATCCGGTTTCCGTCGCTGCGATTTGTGCTGGCCAGTTATGAATTTGTGAGTGTCGTTCACCGCCGCATCCTGACCCGCGTCTTTGGCGTGCCGGTCTTCAACCTTTATGGCTCGACCGAAACCGGCCATTTGTTGATGGAAAATGAGCGGGGCGAAATGAAACCCAGTTACGACACGGCGTGGCTGGAAGTCGTGGACGAAGACGAAGCGGACGTGGGCGACCTGATCGTGACGACGTTGTCAAATGACTACATGCCGTTGCTGCGCTATCGCATTGGGGATCTGGCGGAGCGGCACGAGCAATCTTACGGGACGGATTATGTGGTTCACGGTCGGGTGCGGGATGCGCTGCGCGCGGGCAGTGGCCGCCGCGTTACGACGTGGCAGGTGGATGAGTGTTTCGCGGGAGTGAGCGGTGTGGCGCATTATCAATTGCGGCAAAGTCCCTCGGGTGAAGCTCGGCTGCGCTATGTGCCGGAATCCACCGAGATGGAAGCTGGACGGCGGCGGGAAGTCTGCTCGCGGCTGGAAGCCTTGCTGCAATGCCCGGTCACAGCCGAGTCAGTTCCCACGCTGATCCCGGAAGCTTCTGGAAAATTCCGCCTCACCTGCACCGCGACAGATTCTCCGCCGCAGTAAGCTAGTTAGGCTAGGCGAAACCGCTATCGAGCCAGCCGGTTGATTCTCACCGCTCACCCTGCCGCATCCAACTCCGCCAACTTCGTCGCGGCCGCTTCCCACTTCGGCGTGATCTCGGCGATGTCCTCGGCGTTATGCCGAAATTCACGGTTCAACTCGGAGGCTTTGCTGCCGGCCTGATACGTCTCGGGTTTTTCCAGCTCGGCGGTGATCGCGGCCTGCCGTTTTTCCAAATCCTGGATCTGCTTCTCCAGTTGATGGACGAGCTGCTTTTGGCCTTTGAGCTTGCCGGAGCGCGCCTGGCGTTGCTCGGCCTCCATGCGCTTTTGCTCTTTGCGAGAAACACCCCTCACCCCATCCCTCTCCCCATCTGATGGGGAGAGGGTGGCCGATAGGCCGGGTGAGGGGTTGCGCGGTGAGTCCACCACTTTCGCGCCGGCGGTCAAGGCCGCGCGAGCGGACAGGGATTTGGTCTTATCGAGATAATACTGATAGTCGCCGGCGTAATGCGTGAGCTGGCCGGCGTTGACATGCACCACCTTGTTGGCCAGCGCCCGGATAAAATAGACATCGTGGCTGATGAAGATGAGCGTGCCTTCGAATTGGTCCAACGCAAAGAGCAACGCATCGATGCTCGACATGTCGAGGTGCGTCGTGGGCTCATCCATCAACAACAGGTTGGGCGGATCCAGCAGGAGCTTCACCAAGGCGAGCCGGCTCTTCTCCCCCCCGCTCAACACGCTGACCTTTTTGAACACGTCGTCGCCTCGGAACAGAAAACTGCCGAGCAGGGTGCGGACAAATTGCTCCGTGATGCGCGACGGGGTGTCGAGCGCCTCGTCGAGCACGCTGCGGCTGGGATCGAGCATGTCCACGCGATACTGCGAGTAATAGCCGGCCTTGACGTTGTGCCCCAGTTCGCGTTCGCCCGCTTGCGGCGTGACGTTGGCGGCGAGCAGCTTCAGCAGAGTGGATTTGCCCGCGCCGTTCGGTCCGACCAGCACGATGCGTTGCGCCCGCTCGGCCTCGAACTCGATGCCGCGATAAACCACGTTTTGACCGTAGGCAAAATGGATGTCCTTCATCCGGATGACCCGCTGCCCGCTGCGTTGCGGTTGCGGGAAGGAAAAACTCACCTTCTTGTCGTCGCTGACCGGCGCTTCGATCTTCTCCATGCGGTCAATCTGCTTCAGTTTGCTTTGTGCCTGGGAGGCTTTGGAGGCCTTGGCGCCAAACCGGCGGGCGAAATCCTGGAGCGCGTTGATTTCCCGCTGCTGGTTCTTGTACGCGGCGAGCAGTTGAATTTCCGCGGCGTCCCGCTGCACCAGGTATTCGTCGTAATCGCCGCGATAGCGGAGCAGTTTGCTCATGCGAATCTCCACGATGCCGCTCACCAGGCTGTTGAGAAATTCGCGGTCGTGCGAGATCACGAGAATGGCCCCGGGATAACCCTGCAAGTATTCCTGAAACCAGAGCAAGGCTTCGAGGTCGAGATGGTTCGTCGGCTCGTCGAGCATCAGCAGGTCCGGCTCCTGGGTGAGCAATCGGGCCAGGTGGGCCCGCATGACCCAACCGCCGCTCATTTCCCGGGCGGGCCGGTCGAAATCTTTTTCGCGGAAACTCAGACCGGCGAGAATCTGTTTGGCCTTGGCCTCGATCTGATAACCATTCAGCTCGTTGTAACGGTCATGGACATCGTCGTGAATATCTTCGGAGTGCTGCGCTTCGATCGGGTGATCGTGCTCCCACGCCTTGATGATGCGGCGCAGTTTGGTGAACTCGGGGGAGATATTGGTGGCGATTTCGATGACCGTTTCGTTCGCGACCGGCGTGCTTTCCTGCGGCAGATAACCGATGACGACATTGCGCTCGGTCATGACCTTCCCCTCGTCCGCCGACTCCTCGCCCAGCATGAGGGAAAAGAGCGTGGTCTTCCCGGCGCCGTTCGGGCCGACGAGGCCGAGGCGGTCCTGACGGTTTACTTGCAGCGTGACGTCGGAAAACAGGACGCGACCGCCGTATGCCTTGCTAATGCCGGAAAGTGTCAACATTGAACGCGGAGTATGGCAGATCGCCGGGGCGTGGAGCAAGGGCTGACCGGTGGTCGCATCGGAACAGGACAAAGCCCGGCTTGACCATTGCGGTAAAGCCCTAACACAGACTTTTCTCCAGACTTGTTAAGCTTATTTCGTTTTCAACTTATTTTCTTTATGGGGTTTGAAACGGAGCATTTCGGTCAACTCATCACAGAGCTTTTCGGTTTCCTTGGCATCAAACAGTCTGCACCCGCTTCGCACACAGCCACGCAAATGTGGATTAGCTTTGAGATCCACCAATGTTACTCCGCGCAGGGATTTTACGAATAGCGCCCGGTTTGTAGTATTCACACTGTGCATTACCAGGACATTGAGCATTTCACGCTTTTTGTCCACACCCTTCTCGGTGTCCTTCAAAACCAACAAGCGAGGAACAATCATGTTTTCCATCAAATCGTTACGTCCAGCATCCAGAGCGAGGATTCCGACGATAACAATGTTATTCTCGCAACCCAACCGGAGTGCGTTTGTGCCGGTCTGCAATGCTTCACCGTATAAGTGAGCCGAGCTCTGGGCACCAAGAAGGATGTCCCAAGCTCGACATTCATTTGAATAAACATTTAGATATTTCTTTGCTAGGAGTGCACCGTCTGAGCTATTGCCAGTTACGACGAAGCTACGACTAATGGGCAGGAGCATTTTCAGTGTCACCTCATTTGAGTGCGCCATAAAATATGTGGTGATATTCGTTAATGCAGCGAGTTCCACATATTCCGGCCCGGATATTTGATCGAGCGTCAACATTCCCCGTTCAAATGCCTCCAAATTCTGTCTGATCTGGTGACTTTCGTTCTCGGAAAGCGGTGAGGCTTCGGCCCCCGTCAGGCGCAGCGCATTTGATAAGGACAATCCTGCAATAAGAAAATAGATTATTTTCATCACTAAAGTTTGATATTACCGGTGAGCGAGCAACCGTTAGCTGTGAACCCAGAATCTGGATTCTTGTGACTGTACTCTAATTGAATATTCCACTTGGGACCTCCAAATTTAATTCCTGCGTTAATGTTACTGGTGTCCTTGGGCCGAAGTATGAGGCCAAAATGGGGCTTCCCGCCTTCACTACCAGATCTGTACGACCAAGTTAATTGTGAGACCAAATTTTGGATAAAGTGGGTGACACGTTTGGGTTTTGGTTTTGCCGGACGGCGGTCAGGCCTTGGCGGCGGAGCCAAGTTTCCACCGTGACGCGCCACAACGTGGCAGGTCTGGGGTGATGACCGTTCGTCGTTTTTCCGAGCATGGCTCCGAACCTATGGAGCAGCAACCGGAAAATGAATTGGCG